>JAUBOH010000578.1:0-3305 GCA_036700145.1 Microcoleus occultus BM001215366 | reverse complement strand
CTAACCCAGATATAGGTTTGACGGATGCAGGTCAAATAGTTTTAAAGAATCCAAAAACAGGAAAAACTATCACAACTGATTTATTGTTAGATTGGTTTAAAATTGACTGAATATGCAACTGAACGTAAATTTTATTTTTACAGGTAGAGATTTTACTCCTATTAAAGTTAACCCTGACTATAATTTAGTATTTACAGAAATGTCTGAAGTTGGAGATTCTATATCACATAGGGCAGATAGGATTATGGATTATGGATATGCTTCAATACAATATGAAATAAAACCTGATGAGTTCAGTAATCATTTTGAACTAAATTTAAGTAGAATAAAAACAGCTTTCGATCATTTAACCCAATTGGGATTACAAGAAATTTTAGCATATATTTCATTTGGTTATGAAAGTCAATTTAATTGGGAGTTTACCCCACATGAGCTAAAGCAATTAAGTGAATTGAATATAACATTGAACATAAGCGCATATAAACTGTCCACACTTGGGGGGCAATCCATCCCCTCTGCAAAAACTGATTAAGACAGATTGGACAAAATATGAAGCTGCTGTCTGGGAGCAGCATTATATTAAAAAGGCTAAAGCAATAAACCAATATCTTGAAAATGCCCTAAAAGCTCACCCAATTGGAGCTAAGAAATTTGAACAATTTAAAAACATGCATTTGCCATGCCCTTAAGAAAAAAGAAAAATACAAACTGGAAAGTAGGCGACGTATTTGCTATACCTGTGTCTGAAAAGGCGGGCTACATGTTTGGTCAAATCGTCTTTGATATTAAGTCTCAGTATGCTTCAAAAGGTAGGCGTGAAAATGAAGACAACTACTTTAGTTCTTTTGTTGGTTGTGTTTTAATTGATGTTTTCGATGGCCTTTCGGCTACCAAAACCTTTACGGATCGGCCCCGATTAATTAAGGGAATTTTCACAGAAGATGAGTGTCTGGAAGATAAATCATGGGAAATAGTAACCCATGTGCCAATTAATCCCAAAGAAGTAGAATTCCCTGATTGCTTAGATAATTACAGTCAGGAAATATATTTGGCACGGGGCGAGTTATACCTTAAAACAGACCTTACAGTCAGATATGCGGATGAGGTAGTTGAGGTCTATCCGACTATGACGGTTGCAATTGGCATCAAGGATTTGGCACTCAATCATATGGGCTTCCCTGATTTAATTGAACGAGACTTCAAGCCTTACTTATCAGATGAAGATTTGCGCTATAAACCTTTATATCGCAACCAGATATATGCTGATCTTGGCGAAGACCCAAAGGAAAGTTATTATGACATTGCTCTGAAACACGGCTATGATTTAGCCCGATTGTATAACCAACAAACTTAAATTATATGGGAGCTTGGGGAGTGGGGCCATTTGATAATGATACGGCCTGGAATTGGATAGGTAACTTTGAGGACGACATGGAGTATCAGCTAATCGTCGATGCCTTTGAGATTTTCCTTGATGTAGAGAGTGATTATGATCCGGGCGATATAGAAGAATCTTTGATTGCAGCTGAAATTGTGGCAGCCAAGTTGGGGAAACCTTCAGCTGATTTTCCGGAAGATCTGGATGTCAATCAAATTCCCTGGTCAGTAGATCAGCAGCTCCAGTTTAATGCCAGAAGAGTGGTGGCTCGTTTGCAGATAGATTCAACGTTGGAAGATTTTGAATACACCTCCGGTGATGAATTGGTGGACTGGCAAAGTATGCTAAGTGACCTCTATAAAAGATTATCATGATAAGTGATAATTGCCGGAATTATAAAACAGTTGGAGATATCTAAAACTATGCCCATAATTCCGCTAACGGCGTTCGATAATCACTACCAGATTCACCAGCAAACATCGTTACGATTACAGTCGCCTTTCACCCTACAAACTCAGGTACAGGCCCGCCTGCAGCTACAACGACTGGGTGCGTTCCAATTTGTCGCTTGAAATAATGCAGTTTTGTTAATTTTTTATTATTGCCTTATATTCGTACCTCACCTGAAAAAACCTACCCATGATGACCCAAGACCAGTACATGGCACTAGCCCTACAGAAATATCAACAACTCGCAGCCCTACAGGAACAAACCAATCTTCATGACCACGAAAAAGAATTTGAGATCGTATGGAGGGACTTGGGAAGGCAAGTTTTGGAGAAGACAATCAGCAATCCGACCAATGATCGGCGTAAAAAAAAAACGGTAGTCACGTTGTTTGGAGCCATTTCGATTGCCCAGGGGCATTGCTATAGTAAATCTTATAACTCGTTTTCAGTCAGCCCTTTACTTCAGGATAAACTACTCTTTCTAAGCCAACAGTTGCCCTATACCAACGCTCATGATACAGCTGTTGGGTTATTAGGGCCAACGGTGAGTCGAAGCACCTTGTGCCGCATGACTAACCACTACGGTCAGGCTTTGTCAGCCCAATCAGAGCAAGTCGCTGATGCCCCTGATGCCCCTGCTGTCTCAGTCGTCTCAGCCATCTTAGCGGTAGCTGCCATCTCACCAGTGGGATCTTCGGAAGTGGTTTATGCCCTCGCTGACGGCCTCATGCTCTTGTTTGAGGAAGGCTATAAAGAAACTAAACTGGGGCGAACGTTCTCTGCCAAAGACCTCATAGACAGCCATGTACAGAATAGAGCAGGCCAAATCAGCGCGTCTAATTATGTGGGGCATGTAGGTACCTGGAGCGAATTCTGGACTAAATGGCAAAGAGACCTTAAAGCTCATGTCGATGAAGGAAAGGAACTGGTCTTTATCAGCGATGGGGTCGTTTGGCTTCATCAACAGCTGCAACAGAGTTATCCACAGTGCATACAAATTCTTGACATTTACCATCTTATGGAGCATCTTGGGTCTGTTGCCCAGTTGGGTATTACTTGTCCCCGAGTACGCCAGGTATGGCTCGATAGACAACGCAATCACCTCATGGATAGCAAATTAGATGTAGTTCTTGCCAATATTTACGCCTTAGATATTGAGGCCAATGTTTGCCGTCAAGTGTGTAATTATCTGGAAACGAACCGTAATCGGGTGGACTACAAAGCATATCTTGACCGGGGTTTGTGCATCGGTTCGGGCGCTATTGAGTCGGCTAACAAAGCCGTTGTTCAATCACGAATGAAACGTTCTGGCCAACGCTGGAGTAAGTCTGGTGGGCAGCACGTGCTGGATTTGCGAACGTGCTGGATGAGTGGTGATTGGGGGCGACTACTGGGGCTGATTGAGCCTCAGAATTATGCAATGGCAGCATAATATAAAAACATGGTGGAAATAAAATACGACAAATTGGAATGCACCC
>JAUBOH010000577.1:0-3305 GCA_036700145.1 Microcoleus occultus BM001215366 | reverse complement strand
CTTCTTCCTTCTTCCTTCTTCCTTCTTCCTTCTTCCTTCTTCCTTCTTCCTTCTTTCTTCTTCCTTTGCTTTATAATAGTATCTACCCCACTCGAATAATTCCCGAATCATGCTCGCAGAAACAAACGCCACCTTGTGGCCCAGCCTAGTTACAGCCTCAGCATTACTACTTTATTTCATTGTCACAATCAACGTCGGCAGAGCTAGATTCAAGTACAAAGTTTCTCCCCCGCAGGTGACAGGAAACCCAGACTTTGAGCGAGTATTGCGAGTGCAGCAAAACACCTTAGAGCAAATGATTCTATTTTTGCCGTCGCTGTGGCTCTTCTCCCAATTTATCAGCCCAATCTGGGCCTCTGCCATCGGTGCAGTTTGGATAATTGGACGCATCTTGTTTGCTTGGGGTTACTATCAAGCCGCTGAAAAAAGAGCCCTGGGCTTTGGCATTAGTACCTTAGCTACTTTAGCTTTGCTTGGGGGTTCCTTTACAGGCATCATCATGTCGCTGCTGAAGGTTTAAGTCACCGAGGATACATCCATGCCGTTTCTTGGGCCCCAAAACGATCGCTCTTCCTCTATGAAAGATGTAACTATCGCCCCATTGATTGTAGGGAAACGGCACGTCGCGGTGTCCTAATTTAGGATAATATTAATGCCGGTGCAACCGGATTTGATATTAAATATAATAACCTTGAGGAGGAAAGATGTCAGAAACCAACAAACCCGTATTTCAAATTAACCAGCAACTGTTTCAGCAGTTAGTAGAGTGGCAAGAAAAACTTGAACTTGAAGATGAATTAGCAAGCGAGTCAGAAAACGAGAAACCAACTGAGGTGAAAAATCCGATCGAAAGTTATGAACAGCATTCTAAAAAAGATAACTCTTAGTTTGCCGCTGGCGATATCTTTGGCATTTCCGGCTGCTGTCTCGGCTCAATCGCTGACACGCAGCGAACTTCAGCAAATCAATAGCGGTTTGTTCCCTTCTAATTCTCAAGATTTTTTTCTACAGGGAAATCGCCAACTGGAACAGGAAATTAAAATTTTGTTGCAGCATCTTTTAACTTCGGAAGGGGAGATTCTGGAGATTGATGAAAAATTGCGCTCTCAGCTTTGTCACCAAAATTTTCAAATATCGTCGCGCAATTCTGATACAATAAATGCGGCTCAGGTTGCCAGTGTCAATACAAAAGTAAAAGACATTTGCCAGCATTATTAAAAAAAAATGGAGGTTAATATTCAAACTCTAGTATTAATGGATAAACAAGCAATGGCTAAGTTGAAAGTAGCCATGCTGGAAGCTGAAACTGTGGCTCAATTGGCTGCACTGATTATTGATTTCACTCACGAGGAAATGATGCTAGTTTTTAGCGAGTTGGAGTGGGAACAGCAGGCTAGAATTAAAGCTATTTGGATGCTCACCTAAATTGACCTGGTTCGTAGTGAGGACTTTAGTCCTTAAAGAGAGGACTGAAGTCCTTACTACGAACCTAATTTAAGCTAGGGATTCGAGACACAATTGCCGGAAACGATCGCCTCGTTCCTCGAAGTTTTGATATTGATCGAAACTAGCACAGGCTGGTGAAAGCAGCACTACTTTAGCATTATTTTGTTTGCCTAATTCTGCCGCCCTCGGAATTGCTCTTTCCATTGTTTCGACTATTTCCCAAGCGTTGTAATTTGCTTGTTTTAGCCGATCGCCAAAAAGACTCGCCGCATCTCCAATTAACAGCACCGCAGCAGCTTTAGCTTTGATTGTATCGATCCAAGCGCGATCGTCCCCTTCTTTCGCGTCGCCACCTGCTATTAAAATCGCCGGTGCGCTGACAGAAGCCAACCCGACTTGCGCGGCGTCATAATTAGTCGCTTTGCTGTCGTTGATGAAATCTATCCCTTCCCAGGTGCGGATGTGTTCGAGGCGGTGGGCGACTCCGGGGAATTTGGCAATGGCTTGGGCGATCGCGCTTTTATCTATCCCCGCCAAATTAGCCGCCGCTACCGCCATTAACAAATTTTGCAAATTGTGCTCTCCCACCATCCGCAAAGACTCAGCAGGCAGAATTTTCTCGCTTTGAGCTATTACCCAGCCGTTCTCGATGTACGCTCCAAAAGCTGCATTTCCCAACAAATCTTTTTCACCTTTCACACTCGTCCAACACGCACCCGGCCAAAAGTCAAGTCCTTGCTGCCGCAAACCAGGATCGTCGCCGTTGATTACCTGCAATTCAGACTTTTTCAGCAAATGCGCTTTAATGTTGTAGTAATTTTCTAACGTTTTATGGCGGCTGAGGTGATCCGGCGTCAAAGTCGTCAAAACTCCGATTCGCGGCGCTACAGACGGCGATGATTCTATCTGATAGCTGCTGATTTCGGCGATTACCCAATCCGGCGGTTTTTCGGCTAAAGCTAATTCGCACGCAGCATAGCCAATATTGCCGCAAGCCGGGGCATACAGTCCAGCTTCCGCAAAAATCGCAGCAATTAAAGCAGTAGTTGTAGTTTTGCCATTAGTCCCGGTAATTCCCACCCAAGGAGATTTGAGATAGCGCCACGCGAGAGCCATTTCTCCGATTGTTTCAATGCCTAACTCTCGGGCTTTTAGTAATGCTGGACTGTCCCACGGAACGCCCGGACTTACTACTATTAATTCTATAGATTCGACTGGTTCAAAAGATTTACCTAATTCAACGGTAATTCCTTCGCTAATCAGTTCCTGTTGCTGTTCGAGCAAATTTGGGGAAGATGAGCGATCGCTCAACGTTACTTCCCATCCTTCGCGTTTTAGCAGTCTGGCGGCGGCTATTCCTGATTTTCCTAATCCAATTATGTGAGCGATCGGCATACGTTATGTGATGGAGCGAATTTCCCTGGTTTTATAAGTTTATATCTTAACCTTTTGTTTGCCATGACTTATTGGCCATTTTGCTTAATTTTTTAAGGAATGCGTCTCTCAAGTTCTTCTATCTTTTCTTCCAAGCGGACAATCTCTTTTGCTAGAGCGCGATCTTGATAGGCTAATGAGGATGAGAAACCACCTAACATTAAAAATAAGAATAGCACCCGCCCTTCAGGGAAGTCTCTAAGTATTAGATAATTTATGAATAGAAGGAGTGGCAATATCAAGAACCAGGCATTTGACGTTTGCGCGGATTTACGAATAAGTTCCCTGTTATTCATTGTGAATACCTTCCCTGCTTTTGCAGCTTTTGATATTTAAGTGAATTGTATCGAAGTCTCGATCCCCCTAAATCCCCCTTAAGAAGGGGGACTTTGAGAATACTCTTGTCCCCCCCTTATTAAGGGGGG
>JAUBOH010000576.1:0-3312 GCA_036700145.1 Microcoleus occultus BM001215366 | reverse complement strand
ATCGAGGTTGTGAGGGTTTTGAGTTCGGAAGTGCGATCGTAGAAAGCACCTAATTCCGGCATCTCGCTTAAATCTTGATGCGATGTTTCTTGATTTGGTGGGTGTGAGTTTGGTATGTTTGGCGGGTGTCTAGCTTCTGCACAGGTGTTAAAATTACCGATGGTTACAACGTCGCCTTGTGCAAAATTTGAAGAATTAGAGACTTGGAATCTCTTAATTGCCGATCGAACATTCGATTTACTAACATCTTCTCCTAATTCCTCTGAAAGTATTTGCCATAATTTTGAGCCAACATCCCTAACATAACTCTCGTTACAGTGAATCTCCTAGGCAATTTTGGTGTATTTCTCACCTTGTATGCTTCCGCGCAGAATCGCCTCTTGTAAGTCATCAAGATGCTTACCAGTTTTGGCAAACATGAGATCATCAGCCATTTTTAACACTTTCTCAAGATTCATGCACTCTTGTAGATATAGTAATTTTCCGTATTATACCTAACTTTTTCCAACATTTTATGGCATTTGCCAACATTTTTTATGAGGAGGAGTTGGAGCAGCAAGCAAAATTGCCAGCAAAATAGAGCATTTTTTGCTTGACATTTTTTTGTTTTAAATTAATCATTGGTAAAAGTATTAAAATGTTAATTTATAAATTAATCATCAGAAGGTAGTCCCATTGTGTCTAGCTGCTTGCCGATACAGAGGTAAAATATGTCAGGTCAAGAACCAAGAAAGATCGCTTTTCTGGCTAATCAACTCCAGAGTAGATCGATCCTAAAGCAGGAAACTCTATCTGATATCCAAGTTTATAAAGATACTCTTGCCGAAAGGTTTGCACTAGCGCCAACATCCGAAGAATTAGATAGGTTAATACAACAGAGACGGAAAATTCAGGAATTAGATAGAGAAGCCAGCCAATTGAGCTACGCGAAAGAATTGGCAAAAATTCAAATTCAAGACGCGAAACAAAAAGCTATTTTCCAACGCAGCCAACAAGTTGTAGCAAGTGTTGTTTCAATTATCATTGGTCTTTATTGTATGCAAGTTTTTCCTTTGGCATCTTTGTTATTTTTGGTTTTAGGTTTAGCCAGACCTTTAGGTTATTCTTTAGGAGAAATAAGTGAGTTTTTAGGTGGATTAACAGGGCTTTCTAAAGAGTCACATAAAATTATATCTAATGAAAACATACAGGAAATTCAGTCTGAGGAACCTACAAATGAAAGATACTAAATTAGATTTAATCAGTACGTTCAAATTTGAAAAGCGACTTAAACTTTTTGTTGCGGTATATCTTTCATTAGTTTTGCTTGCAATAACTGCTCTGTTAATCAAGATTGAGATGCCTAGTGAGTTACAGCAGGCTTTGATAATTATTCTAGGCTTAATTACAATTGCTACTCTTGATGCGTTCAGAAAAGCTCTAGATAGTACAGGATCTTCTTTGGCTAATCAGTTTAACCAAATAATTTTGCAGGACGGAGGGCTTTACGTTAGTGGTAATTATACTGGCGATTATGTTTTTAGTAGAGACATTAATCAAGGAGGTGAAAAAACGAAAACTCTTGCTGAAGCTGCTGCTGAAATTCAGGAGCTTTTAATACAACTAGAGAAGTCAAAACCTAATGCTACTGAAGCTGAGAAGGTAGCCTACGTTAACGATGAAACCCCTCCCGCTTTAAAGTCTCGTGTAGCTAGTGCAGCCAAGGCTGGTGGTGAAGCGGCTGTGGATACTATTTTGGATAATAGTCCTTACGGTAACATTGCTAGAGCTGTTCTCAGAGCTTGGATATCTCTGGTTTAGTTTAGTAGCTAGGGCAGAATAAGACGGACATTTTTTACTCACAATCTGATCTCTTGCTTTGATGAGCGATCGCCCCACCAAGCATATTCCATTAACCCTCCTGTCACCCAACCTCTCTTTCCACTGACAATCCGATCCATTTCCACTATCTCAAAGTGCGATAATTGCACACAGGGGCGTGAAGCACAGCTATCCCGATCGCCAATCGCCTAAAATAAAAGGGCGATCGCCCACGGCATACCAGGCAATCGCCCATAGGATACACCCCTAAACAAGCACCCCGGCACACCCTATGACCCTCAAAGAAAAACTCCTCGCCCGCGATCGAAGCTTTGCCCAGCACACGGCTTGCCGAAGCCCTCACCTTCGTAAAATCTCTATCTACCAAACCTTCTACCACATCCGCTAAATCCTTCCTCGCTCACCTCAAGACGATCGGCACGCTTGTCAGGCGACGACCTCCAAGAATGTCTAGAAGCCGTTCAAAACTCATGCGGTGAAGCAC
Organism: Microcoleus occultus BM001215366; assembly: GCA_036700145.1. Taxonomy (GTDB): domain Bacteria; phylum Cyanobacteriota; class Cyanobacteriia; order Cyanobacteriales; family Microcoleaceae; genus Microcoleus. The sequence goes on along the minus strand of JAUBOH010000576.1, from coordinate 1,007 downwards.
AATTTGACTACAGCCCCAATCCCTTCGACTAATGATTCTCCTTGACACCAATCATTGTAGCTACGCTATCCTCGGCAACACTCAGGTACTCGAGATCCTTGCAAGCCTTGGGGATGAGTCGATCGCCACCTGTACCATTGTCAAGGGTGAACTGATTGACATGGCAGCGCGTTCGCGCAGCGTGCCGGAGGCATATCGCACCAGCAACAGGCGAATCTTGCCCTAGTTCAACGCTTCTTGCTTGGGCTATACATTTACCCAATCGACGAAACCACCGCCGAAATTTACGGCAACCTCAAAGCCGCAGTTTTCGATCGTTATGCCCCAAAAGAAAAAGCCCAACGCCGTAGAACCAACGTCACTCAATTGGGCATCGGCGAAAATGACCTGTGGATTGCCGCCGTTGCAGTCCAGCATCAACTCACCAAGCGTGACAGCAGATTCTGACTTCCAGCGCATTCAAGCAGTTCAGCCATTCGACTTGGAATCCTGGATCTGAACGACCATATTAGAATAAAATTATGAGGCACCCTAGAATTTTTGCCGACTTTCATAATGCCGATGAACAAGGTCGCATTCGTCTGAATTGTGTTGGGACTATCGAAGATTTGAGTTGCCAAAATATTAAGTTGCAAGATGGTAAATTGCTCACCATCTATAGCGAAGAATTAGAAGTAGATGGCGCCATGCAATATTCTGAAGAGGAAAGTATGAGGGTTGCAGTAATTGATTGGAAACAGATTAGACAGGTAGACGATATTATTCTGAGCAATTCTAGTTTACCTGAGAGTGGCATAGCTCTACCAATATCCTGACCCTGACAAGCAATATAGGTGTAGAGAAAGGGGGCAGCGATCGCACTTCTGACAACTACCAAATAGTGCCATGATTGCACAAAGAGCGTGAAGCGTAGCCGTATTGCAGGTAATCGCCATACAAAAAGAAAGGGATCTCGCCCCTGACACCAAATACCAAACACTGCGATGATGCTACGAGTTGCGATCGCC
>JAUBOH010000575.1:0-3347 GCA_036700145.1 Microcoleus occultus BM001215366 | reverse complement strand
CGCCTTTCATTCACCACCCACAAAAGTGGGAAGGATTTTCCTATGATACCAAAACAATCGACTTATCGCGATCGACTTCAACCTTGGCATCTAATTCGCCACCTCCCCAACTGTCAGCGGTTAACAGTCACCCGATTCGCCCGTCGCCGCGATGCCGAATCTTACCTAAATGCACTGCGCCGCTTAATGCCCGCAGTCCCGCATACAATTGTGTTCGTGAATGCGCTGTCTGTATTGGATGAAAACAGCGCACCAATTCCGCTGCAATTGTCGATCGAAGTTTAATGCGATCGAACTGATATCTTGCATTTGTTGCCAGATTCCGGCAGGGATTTAAATCCCTGCCTCAAAGCGAAAGTCCACTTAAGTGGACTGAATAAAGGATTGAAGTTGAGATTTATTGCCTTTTCAGTCGTCTTCAGACGACTTTAGCTTTGAGGCGGGGGTTTAAACCCCCGACGGACGATTGTAATAAGTGCAAAATGTGCGATCGATTCTACTCTTACAGCATTGGCGCCAAAAAAGTATTGCTAAACTGTAAATAGACTTAAGTCAAGGAGTCACATCAATGCCATCTCCATTTCCCGGTATGGACCCGTATTTAGAGCATCCAGAACTCTGGCCTGCCCTACATCACTTGTTAATTAGTGAAATTTTTAGATTTTTGTCTCCCCAACTGCGTCCTAAGTATTTAGTCTCATTGGAAGTGAGAATCTATGAAACCGCTGACGACAATTTATCAATTGGCATTCCTGATGTAAACGTAATTCAGCCAAAAAACAAGACCGAATTAATAACATCAAATGTAGCTGTTGCAGCGCCACAAACACAACCCTTAACAGTAAATATTCCCATGCCCTACCAGGTTCGGGAAGGCTATTTAGAAATTAGAGAAAGGGGAAACGAAGAATTAATTACAGTTATTGAAATCCTCTCACCTAGCAATAAGCGGACAGGAAAAGGACGACAAATGTATGAAGAAAAACGAGAAGAAATCTTATCCAGTCGCACTCATTTAATAGAAATAGATTTATTGCGGCGCGGTCAAAAAATGCCAGTTATTGGCAATAATGTTGAAAGTCACTATAGCGTTTTGGTGTGTCGGGGAAATCGCCGTCCCAGAGCAGATTTGTACGCTTTTAACGTGCAGAACCCGATGCCAGCTTTTCCTTTGCCATTGCGATCGGGCGACATCGAACCTATAATCGATTTACAGGAATTATTCACTCAAATTTACGACATAGCAAGTTACGATCTGAAAATAGATTATCGCAACTGGGAAGTCATACCAGCGCTGTCAGAGGCCGATACAATTTGGGCAAATGCTTGGTTGCGCGATCGAGGATTGCGAGATTGATTTGGCGTGCAGCCATTTTTGATTTAACCTAGAGGTAAAAGATGATTCAGAAATATTTTCAAAATGCAATGCAAGCTGCACATTACGAAATGCTTGAGGATCAGGTCGGCTTTTACGGGTCAATTCCCGCTGCTGCTGGAGTATGGGCAACAGGCAGTACCCTAGAAGAATGTCGAGAAGAATTATTAGAAGTCCTCGAAGAATGGGTGTTACTTGGCATTGCGATGGGTCACGAGTTGCCAGAATTTGATGGTGCTATTTTGAAAGTGGAGTCTGTTGCCTGATGCCAGTTTTTGGTTCAATCTCCCGCCGGGATTTGATTGCTGCATTCAGGGCTGCTGGTTTTGACGGCCCATTTTCAGGTGGAAAACACCAGTTTATGCAGCGAGATGGTTTGCGAGTTCGCATTCCGAATCCGCATCAGGAAGACATCAGCAGAAATTTGCTCAGGCGAATTTTGATGCAGGCAAATATTTCACAAAATGAATGGGAAAACTTGTAGTGATATTATGTCTTGTCAAATAACCATCATAAGTTTGTAGTGAGGACTTCAGTCCTTTCTTAAATTTTTGAGCCAATAAGGACTAAAGTCCTTACTACAAACTTAATAAAACACCTAAACATCGGCATTTTGCATCAACCGTTGCTTCAAACGCGCCGGCTCTCCCCGATCGACCACCAGCCCCTTTTCCAACAAAAAAGCCCCATCACAATAATTCAACTCATCCAAACGGTGAGTCACCCACAAAGCCGTAATCCCGCGATCTTTCACCAGCCGCTGCACCGCCGCCACCAAATCCAACTGAGAATCAGGATCTAACAAAGCCGTCGGTTCATCCAATAGTAGAATTTCACAGTGACGGGCGATCGCCCCAGCCAGCGCAATCCGTTGTTTCTGTCCCCCACTCAAAGCATAAATCGGCCGCCGCTGCAAATCCAACAAATTCACAGCCTCCAAAGCCTCAGCCACCCTCGCCCGCACCTGAAGATTAGAAAGCTGTTCCTCAACCAAACCAAAAGCCACATCCGCACCCACCGTCGGCATCACCAGTTGGTGATCCGGGTTTTGGAACACAAAACCCACCCGCCCAGCCAGGTCAATTTCGCCCGACTGGGGGTGCAGCAGCCCAGCCATCAGCCTCAGCAGCGTAGATTTGCCACTACCGTTAGTACCCAAAAGCATCCAAAACTCGCCCTTGGGTACATCGAGAGAGCAACCTTGCAAAACTCGATCGCCCGACGGCCAGCAAAAACCCAAATCCCGCACAGCAACCGCTGACTGGCTCATATCGGCATCAACACCCCCAGCCCTCATTCCGCCGTCGCCGCCGACATCGAGACAAAGCCCGGGGATCTGCCCGTAGATGAAGTCCCCGATTTCTGAGAAACCACCACCCCAGAAATCTCGCTGCTGAGGACAGCTACCTTTTTCTCAGGATTTTTCTCGCAGGTGAGTTCCAAAATTTGCGGTTGGGAGTTGCGAATCGCCTCCAGAACCTGCTGATAAACAGTTACAGCGTCCTCTTCCAACTTCCGCTGCACCGAAAGCGACACGGGCGTGCTCTTCACAATGATGTCAATGCTGAACATATAGTCTTAAAACCTAAGTCTGGAACTCTATCATCAGTATATATAGTAGAAGTTCCGAAATGCAGACGAGCAACTTTGGGGACTTCCAGGGCTTCCCGGACTCCCGAGACTCAGGGAATCACTGAAGATCCGGAAAAATTATTAAGAAATGCTTGCTCTTGTAAAGAATTACCCGTATAATCATGATTACGGTAAAGAAAAGTAAAGTCTGTTCATAATCCAACTCGTTTTCTGCTAAGCAGAATCAACAGTTGGAGATTACTGACTAGACACAGATCCGTTGTAATTATATCTATTTGGAGATTTGCGTAATGACAATCGCAGTCGGACGCGCCCAGAACGAAAGAGGCATCTTTGATGTACTCGACGACTGGCTCAAGCGCGATCGTTTCGTTTTCGT
>JAUBOH010000574.1:0-3384 GCA_036700145.1 Microcoleus occultus BM001215366 | reverse complement strand
TTTGCAAGTAATCAGCTAGTAATATAAAGATAAATTCTAGGAGGCTATAAAGATGACCAACATATCAAACGAACAAACAGCTATCATCCGTACAGAAAGAGGACTGTCCATCGCAGGTACACGCATCACCCTCTACGACATCATGGACTATGTGACGGCTCAATATCCACCTAAGTTTATCAGAGGATTATTTGACCTTACAGAGGAACAAATTAACGCGGCTTTAGCTTATATTGAGGCAAATCGCGCTGATGTTGAAGCAGAGTATCAAATGGTTCTTAAGGAAGCTGAGGAACTGCGGCTGTACTACGAAGAAAAAAATCGCGATCTCATTGCTAGAATTGCCGCCCAACCACCACAACCAGGAACGGAAGTGGCTTGGGAAAAACTTCGAGCGGCTAAGGCAAAATTTATTACCTGAAACAACAAATGCCCCCATCACTGAGAGCATTATTTTTTTAGGCTTCATTCTTAAACATTAATGGTGCTAAGCTCTGACGCTTTACTAATTACTTTTTGTCGCAACTTTTCAGGAGTTAAGTTATTAGGATTACCTCCTGTTTCATTCCACAATTCAATGCCTAACTGAACTGCCTTGCTATCTGGGCCATTCAAACTTTTTGTTTCCCATAGATCGTTTAGACTTGCAAAAAATTGTAACGCCCCGTCGGAAAAGCCAGCAGCTTTTCCAACGTAACCGTAGTGAATATTTGACCAGATATCATAATAGAACTCACGATCGCTATTCCCCCAGACAAGATAACCATAATTTGTACGTTTCAAATCTAAAAGAGACTCTAATTTTGGCTTATGATCCCATTCTTGATTTTTATCAACTTTAGCCAGCCATAGACCATACGGTATGGCTGTATCACTAATATTTGAGACTTCATCGTTCCGGCGTTTTATGTTTTTCACATAATCACTTGAAGCATTATTTTTCATCTCTTCATACATATATTGAAGAGTTGTATCACCTTTTGCATAATTTAAATCGCCGCGATTCTTATCCAAGCCATTATCCCAGGAAAGATCGAAAGACGCAGCACCTTCTTTTTCATAGACATAAGCGTAAACGTATTGATTACCGCTGGTGGTAGGCGTAAAACTATAGTCCTTGAAAGTCTTGTAATTGTTATTATCGTTGTAAGCACTCTCCCATTGATTTGTAAGAGACTTCCATTTTCCAGCATCCGTCACAAATAAATAAAATCCATCATCGGCTTTGACTCGAAACTTATAGGTTTTATTGGCATCAAAGTAAGAGTAATTCCACATTCCAGCAATGAACTTGTCCGAATATCCCCCCAGGATAGATCCGGTTCCCCAGTCTACATTGATACCATTTAATCCATCATTACGCTTCGACAAAGTAGTGCCTCCTACTTTATTCCAATTCCAGTCCGAAACAGAAGTTGTCCATGCTGAGGCTGATGTTTCCACTAAAATAGGCTTTCCATTGGGATTGATAGTAGCTTGGTCATTTTCAGATTTTAAAGCTACAACATCTGTCTGACTCAAATTAGTACCTCGAACCAAAGCTGAAAAAATTTCTCCTTCATCTCCTAAAGCATCGATCGCATTGACACGAGAATCAATGGAATGACCAATTTCTTCAAGAAGGACACTAGCGATCGCGTCTGGATTATTGGCATTTTGCAGCAGGAAATCTTCAGAAATGTAAATTGTATTTGTTAGAACATCAAAAGCGCCATTATTGCCATTGATATCTTTAAGTGAAAGAATCTCAATTTGAGGTGAAAATTGACCATTAGATAAGTTTTGAATTAAAGATGTCGCCGACTCTAAATCAATTCTTTCTCCAAAAGCGATAGTCATCTTTTCAGAAAAAGCAGGCTCATTAACAAACTTTTTCAGTTGAGCGATCGCACTTTGTAAGCCTGTGCTTAATATTCCATTAATATCATATTCTAAAGAACTGCTAGATAGTTTGCTTGAAAGACTACTGCTAGCAACAAAATCCGCAAATATGAAAGAAGGAACAGGTGGAACAGGTATTTGAGGAACGTTGGGTGACGGAGATAATCCCGTGTTAGTTGGAATACCTTGAGATGGTGAAGAACCAGAGGAAATAAGTTGTCTTCCTTCTTTCGCGCCATAATTAATTAAGTGATCGAACAACTGTTCCCCTGTAGTCAGTCCGACTGTCTTTAAGTCTGGATTAGCAGCACCATAAAAGTTTAAATCAACCTTGGGAGAGAAGCGACGTTTTTCATTAATGCCATAAGTAATTAAATGGTCAAGTAACTCTTTGGGATTTTTCAAACCGATAGCCACTAAGTCTGGATTCACTGCGGCATAAAAATCCAAGTCAACATAAGGCGAAAAGCTCCGCCCTTCATTGACACCAAACTGACGGAACTGGTTCAATAATTGTTCTGGATTTACTAACCCTGCCGCTTGTAAATCAGGATTCATTTTGGAATAGTAGCCAGTATCAAAAACTTTAGATAGTTCAAACATGATATGACAAGTAATACTTTTATTAAGGATGGTAAGTCTTGCTTCATTCAGCTTAGTTTATTACGCAAAAAAAAATATTACAACTCTAAAAAGTACGATAAAGTCAGGAGTTTTTTGATTTTCTAGGTGATTAGGTATGATTACGTTGTCAAGGTACGGAAAAGTATGATAAATTAAGATAATCTTAAGCCAGACTTCAACCCTAACTCAATCTATGACTACTGAGGAACTCTTACATTGGACGGATGACGTTGTATTTACCAAAACTGGAAAACGCCTCGACTCTGTGCAAACGGCTATCTTAGAAGGCGCTTGGCAAAGATTAAAATATGAAGAAATTGCGAGAACCTGCCATCGCAGTAAGTCCCATGTTAAAAATATAGCTTCGGAATTATGGCAGACTATATCGGATGTGTTAGGAGAAGATATCAATAAGATGAATGTTCGCTCTATTTTAGAAAGAAAAGCGGTATCTAATATTTACAATTATGGTGAATCTTTGGAGATAGTTAGTAGTTATATCAATAGTCCTATCAATATCTGTGGAGAAAATCGGCAATATGCAGAAGAAACTCAACAACGAGATGAATCTCCCCAAAACAAAAATCAATCCCCAATCATCGATTTAACAGAAGCACCCGAACTCCCTTACTTTTACGATCGCACCTCAGAACTCTCCACCCTCAAACAATGGATTATACAAGTCCACACCCGCTTAATCACCATCTACGGCCTAAGTGGAATTGGCAAAAGCGCGATCGCCCTCAAACTCATCGAACAAACTCAAACCGAATTTGATTATATTATTTGGTTAAGTCTCACCAACACACCCACACTTTCAACCCTCCAAACCGAACTCAAGCAATTTTTTGGGCGATCGCCACAACCCCCATTACCCAC
>JAUBOH010000573.1:0-3385 GCA_036700145.1 Microcoleus occultus BM001215366 | reverse complement strand
ATTGGTAAGGGCCGCCGTTGTACAACCACTCATCGAGGGAAGCAGCTTCCCAGATCGGATAAAAGTGAAGCCCGATCGCATTTGAGGAAGGAACAACAGCACCAGTGATGATGTTATTGCCGTACATCAAGGAACCAGCAACTGGTTCGCGGATGCCGTCGATGTCCACAGGAGGAGCAGCGACGAAGGCAATAATATAGCTGATGGTGGCGGTCAACAGAGTAGGAATCATCAGAGTCCCGAACCAACCCACATAAATGCGGTTGTCGGTGCTAGTTACCCACTCGCAGTAACGTTCCCAAACGTTGGCACTTTCGCGACGCTGTACGGTTGTTGTCATGTTTTTATGATTGCTTAATTAAATTTTCAAGGTTCGTTATGGGTACGCCCCACGCTTCTATTAGTAACACTACTAACTAAAGTTTGCCAAGACCTGAGTGCTGACATTTTTTACTTTTTACAAATATTTACAAAAGCTTGATTATTAGTAAATATTTGTAGTTATTTATCAAGTAATCTTACGGAAAAAACAGGGTTAAATATAGCAATCACAAGAGCTGAGTCTATTGTCTGTAGCTCTGTTGAGCACTTCGATTAAATTGTTGATGTTCAGGTCGATCGCCTTTCTATTTAAATATCTCTTAATTAGGTCTTGAAGAGATTATTTTTAATATTTATTTACAATATCACCAGTGGATTCGGCGAAGGTAAATCTTTATTGGGAGAATACTGAACATCCAGTTTCTAGTGCGATCAGACTACATTCTCAACAAGACTAATCAACTGGGTTTATAGACGAAAAAAAACCAGTTTCAGAAACCCTTGGCAATAGAAAAAAATCGGGTTTCTGAGGATGAGTCCGTAAATAATCCTGCGTAAAAATTAGCCTTTAGCCAGGAGGCCAGTTCATGTGCCTACCGCCGAGAATGTGAAGGTGTAGATGGTCTACTGTTTGGCCCCCGTCGTTGCCACTATTAATGACGACACGATAGCCATTGCTGAGTCCGAGTTGTTCCGCTACCCGCTTGACAGTCAGCAGCAGGTGTCCCATGAGAGCAAGGTCTCCCGACTCAGCATCGGCTAATTTGGGGATAGGCTGTTTGGGAATGACCAGGATGTGGACGGGCGCTTGCGGATGGATATCTCTGAACGCCAGGGCCAAGTCGTCCTCATAAACGATGTCTGCCGCAATCTCTTTGCGGATGATTTTGCTGAAAAGTGTTTCTGGAGTTGTCATGGGTGTTAACGAAGGAAGAAGTTCGGCAACGGATTCGCTCAACGGATGTAACGGATGAAAGGAAGAAGGCGGAAGTGGGAATTCCGATGGAAGTCGGAAGAAGGAAGAAGGCGGAAGTCCGATGAAAGTCGGAAGAGGGAAGGGGGAAGGGTTCGAGGGAAGAGGGAAGACCCAGGAGGAGAGAAGCAAGAGGAGAAAAGGAAGAGGCAACGAAAAGTTTTTCTTACCTCTTCCGATATTCATTAGTCATTGTTAATCATAATAGACGAGGGAGCAAAGATAGCCGAACAAGGATAAAGAAAAATGCTTGCTAGGGTTTGGAGTGCATCGATCGTAGGAATTGACGCGGTAAAGGTTGGTGTTGAGGCTGATGTGTCGGGGGGACTGCCGAAAATTGTGGTTGTGGGCTTGCCCGATTCTGCGGTGCAAGAAGCTAAAGAAAGGGTTAAGGCTACGCTGAAAAATTCGGGATATGCTTTTCCGATGCGGAGTATTGTGATTAATTTAACTCCGGCGGATTTGCGAAAGGAGGGGCCGAGTTTCGATTTGCCGATCGCCATTGGCATCTTAGCAGCATCGGAACAGGTCAGCCCTGAACTTTTGGGAGATCATTTGTTTTTGGGGGAACTCTCTTTAGACGGGACGTTGCGGGCTGTGGCTGGGGTTTTGCCGATCGCCGCTGCTGCTCGAGAAATGGGTATTTCGGGATTGATTGTACCGGCTGCTAACGCACAAGAAGCGGCTTTGGTACACGGAATATCTGTTTACGGTTTTGAGAATATTTTTGCAGTTACTGATTTTTTAAACAATCCTAAAGCTTATTCGCCTGTAGAAGTAAACGGTAGAGAAGAGTTAAAAAAAACGCGGTTTCCCGGTTTAGATTTAAAGGATGTCAAGGGGCAAATTCACGCGCGGCGGGCTTTGGAAATTGCAGCGGCGGGGGGACACAATTTGATTTTTGTGGGGCCGCCAGGGAGCGGTAAGACTATGCTGGCGAGACGTTTGCCTGGTATTTTGCCGCCGCTGACTTTTGAGGAAGCTTTGGATGTAACTCAAATTCATTCGGTGGCGGGGTTGTTGAAGGATCGGGGTAGCTTGGTGGGCGATCGGCCTTTTCGCAGTCCTCACCATTCGGCATCCGGCCCTTCTCTTGTCGGCGGCGGCAGTTTTCCGCGTCCTGGGGAAATTTCTTTAGCACATCGCGGCATCCTTTTCTTGGATGAATTAACTGAATTTAAAAGAGATGTTTTAGAGTTTTTGCGGCAACCGCTGGAAGATGGTTATGTGACGATTTCTCGGACTAGACAGTCGGTGATGTTTCCGGCGCAATTTACTTTAGTTGCGAGTACGAATCCTTGTGCTTGCGGTTACTACGGCGACTCGATTCAACAGTGTACTTGTTCGCCGCAAAAGAGGGAGCAATATTGGGCCAAGCTTTCGGGGCCTTTGATGGATCGGATCGATTTGCAAGTGGCGGTTAATCGTTTGAAACCGGAGGAGATTACGCGACAGCCGACTGGGGAGGAGTCGGAACCGGTGCGGGTGAGGGTTCAGCGCGCAAGGGCGATCGCAACTAACCGTTTTCAGTCGGAAACTAGCTTGCGCTGTAATGCGGAGATGCAAAGCAGCCACATTAACCAATGGTGTCAGTTGGATGATGCTTCTCGGAATTTATTGGAGATGGCGATTCGGAAGTTGGGGCTGTCGGCTAGGGCTAGCGATCGAATTTTGAAGGTTGCGAGAACTATTGCTGATTTGTCGGGGGATGAAAGCTTGAAAACCAATCATGTGGGGGAGGCGGTGCAGTATCGGACGATCGATCGGATGCAGTAAGGGGGATTTGTGCGATCGTTCATCCAGATATGTAGGGGCGGTGCCCCCGTGCCCGCCCTCTCCGATCGATCGGGCAACCACGGGGGGAAGAGCCCCTACAAGAATTACTCACTATATTGCCGATCGATATTTGGAATGAGTTTTCCCGCAGTTGTTGCAGCTTCCAGCCATGCTGTTTTGGCAATCTGTACTTCCTGCAAAGCTAATTCTGGGGTTTCGCCAAAAGCAGAACAATATTTTAAATCTGGAATATCGGCAATGTAGCCTTCATCTTCGTTGCTGTAAAAAATATTGATGCGATCGTCTTTCATGGTT
>JAUBOH010000572.1:0-3408 GCA_036700145.1 Microcoleus occultus BM001215366 | reverse complement strand
ACGTTTAGTCCGCAACATACTGCGGACTAAAGTCCACACTACGAACGTTTAGTCCACACTACGAACGGTTTTTGTTATGGTAATCGGCCGGGCGTGATATTACATAATCTTAGGCACTTTGAAAAACTCCCCATCGCGATCGGGAGCTCCCTCCAAAATACTTTCTCTGTTAGCAAAAGGTTGCAAATCATCCGATCGCATCACATTGCTAACATCGATCGCCCGCGTTGTCGGCTTCACCTTACTCGTATCCAGTTCGCTCAACTGCTCAAAATAATCCAAAATACCGTTCAGTTGACCCGTAAACTGCTCTTCTTCTTCAGGCGTTAATTCCAATCTAGCTAAATTTGCTACTTTCCGAACTTCTTCTCTGTCAATCATAAAAATTGGGAATTGGGAATTGGGCATAGGGAATAGGGCATGGGGCATGGGGAATTGGGAATTGGGAATTGGCCAAACAGGGCATTGGGCATTGGTTATTTTTTATTAGAAAAACTACTAACTACTAACTATTACCGATTACCCATTCCCTGTTTGCCCTATGCCCTATGCCCCATTCCCCATTCCCCATTTCCATCATAGTTAGAAATACACATCAATTTGCGATCGGCCACTTGTCTTCAGCCAATTTTGCACCTCAATGTAATTGTTCGGGGCCAAGCGAATAGCCTCCTTCCAATAATCGGCAGCTTTATCAAAGAGCCCTTCCGCCGCTTCCGCATTCCCAGATTCCTTTTCCTTTTCCCCTTGATAATGGTAAATCACAGCAATATTATTCAGGGCTTGCGGCATTCTGGGATTAAGTTCCAGGGCTTCGCTGTAATACTCCAAAGCTCGATCGTGTTCGCCGTTGCTAGTATGGATCAGCCCCATATTGTACAATACATAACTGCGATCGTAAGGATCTTCCTCCAGCTTCAGCGCTTCATGATAATTGTCCAGCGCTTCAGCGTATTCGCCATCAGCTTGAGCCGACATACCATCCCGATAATAAGCAAAAGCTTCCTTCGCCTGCTTTTTCGCCGGCATAATCTTCAGGATGATATCGGCCATTACCGTGAAACTTTTGTCAATAAAGTTATCGTTGCGTTGAGTTCTGGGCATAATGCGATTCTTTGGTTAGCGGCTAATCCGAAAAATTAGCCTGTAAAGTTTTCCTATTAAGAGTTTTGCCACTGTTTGGGTTGAGAGTTGCGCCAGGGCGCTAAAAAGGCTTGTGAGACACAACTGCAAACCTGAAAACACGCGCTTGCTTGCAACACTCGCGCAAGTCCTATCTATTTTAAATAACTATTGCCAGACTTGCAAAAAAAACCACATTTCTTTAACCTATTTGCCACATTGTACGGGCGATCGGGCAAAACAATAGCAATATTTTGTTCCCAAGTCAAGAGCAGCATCAAAAAAATTCAGAAACCAGGCCGTCAAAACGGGATCGAATTCCCGCAATATATAATAAAAACAACCGGGAAATTTTCACAGAGAGAAACCTATGGCTCCGAATCCCACCATTATGCAAGCTGTCGAGCAACTTGGCTACCGCGTTACGGTTGGAGACGTGGCGGCCAAAGCCGGATTAGATGTCAATTTTGCCCAGCGAGAACTTTTAATCCTCGCCTCCGAAGCAGGCGGCAACCTGCAAGTAGCAGAATCCGGCGACATTGCCTACCTATTTCCCAAAAATTTTCGAGATGTTTTACGCAACAAATTCTTGCGCTTGCAGTTGCAGGAATGGTGGCAAAAAATCTGGCGAATTTTATTTTACCTGATTCGGATATCTTTTGGCATAGTGCTGGTAGCTTCCATCCTCTTAATTTTTGTTGCTATCACTATTTTACTTTCCAGCAGCAGCGACAACAATAACGGAGGCGGAGGCTCAGGAGGCGACAGGGGCGGCGGCTTTTGGTTTTTTCCCACTAACGACTTAATCTGGCTATTTTACTGGAATCACGAACCTTATTACCAGCAGCGATCGCGATCGACCGGCCAAAAACCCGAGATGAGTTTTCTAGAAGCAGTTTTCTCATTTTTATTTGGAGATGGCAATCCCAATTACAATTTAGAAGAGCGCAAGTGGAGCAGTATTGCCGCCGCTATTCGTAATAACCGAGGTGCGATCGCCGCTGAACAAATTGCCCCATATCTCGACAATCTCGGACAGGGATACGCCCGAGAATACGAAGAATATATGTTACCAGCCCTCGCCCGTTTTGACGGCCGTCCCGAAGTTAGTCCCGAAGGGCAAATCGTCTACCACTTCCCGCAATTGCAAACCACAGCCACCGAAAGAAATTCTGAACCAGTCTCCGCTTATTTGCGAGAAATGCTATGGCGTTTCAGCCACGCTAGCTCCGGCCAAGTCATGCTCGCAGTAGGCTTGGGAGCCGTCAATCTGGTTGGTGCATTAGTTTTAGGCAATTTATTAGCTAAAAGTGCGATCGCAGGTGGACTTATTGGTTTTGTCACCAGTATTTATCCACTTCTCCTAATCTACGGCGTCGGATTTCTGACAATTCCCCTAATTCGCTACTTCTGGATTCAGTGGAAAAATAGCAGGATAGAATCCCGCAATCTAGAGCGACAGCAGCGAGCAATGTTATTAAACGAACCAGATACTAACTTGCAGCAAAAATTGACCTACGCCCAGGAATTTGCAGCAGAAAACGTTCTGACTGGAGAAGACTTAGCTTATACAACAGAAACCGAATTAACCGAACAAGAACTAGAACAGTCAGCGAAAATAGATGCCGAATGGCAGAAGCGGATCGATCGATCTTAGATTTGAGATTTGAGATTCAATAATGAGCGGTTTTGAGCCAAAATCTCAAATCTAATCAACGTTTGTAGTGAGGACTTCAGTCCTCATAAAATTCCGAGGACTTCAGTCCTCACTACAAACCAATTGGATAGCAGTCGAGCGCTCGAACAATATCTAAAATTCAATTTTTACCAACCTGAGACTCTTTCGTGTTCCTAGTTTTTTTAACAACTTTAGGGCGTTTAAAAATCAAACAATTTTGGTCGTACTTCGAGTCGTGACGCAGAGCCACAAGTTCCCACCCATCCTCCCCCAACTGATTGACAAATAAATGCAGCGATCCTTGTTTCCACTCTCGCTGTTCTTCACCGTTTACATATAAACTAATCAGCTTATTTCCAAAAGGATACATATTCGCATCCACAAATAAATAATCCCACTTTTGCATAGCAATCCTTAATTTAGTTATTAGTCAGTAGTCATTAGTCAGTAGTCATTAGTCAGTAGTCATTAGTTATGGGTAATGAGTAATGGGTAATGGGTAATTGATAATTGGGGAATTTTTTAATTGTAAATGGGCAATTCTCCCCCTCTCCCCCCAGGGCTGTTTCATTCTCTTGTAGGGGCAATCCCCCCGTGGTTGCCCCAAT
>JAUBOH010000571.1:0-3410 GCA_036700145.1 Microcoleus occultus BM001215366 | reverse complement strand
GTTTGATGACAGGTAAGATTCTGTTATTATACAAAAGCTGGTTGCGATCGCGACACGAGAAATCGATAAGGGCGATCGAATCGAGGTTATCTGCGATCGGTCAAGCTATTGAAGACGGCTAAATTTCATTATCACTACAGCCCATGCCCTCAGAACCGGAAGCCTGCCCATTCCCCACCGCGATCCCTTAACCCGCGCTGAATTAATCGACATTTGTTCTTGCCGTCTTGGTAGTCCGGATTAAAGCCCTCTGTTAGAAAAAAGCTATAATAAAAATGTTTAAACATAGGAGAGTGAAGAGTGGTTGATCCAGTAGGCTTATCGGCAGGTGCGATTGCAACCTTAGTTGCTACAAAAGCTTTTGAGAAGACAGGCGAAAATCTTAGCGAGAGTACATGGAACTTAGTCAAGAAGTTTTTAAATTCGTTGAAACTTCAAGATCCCGCTACGGCGGTAGCAATTGAAAAGGTAGCTCGACAACCCGAACTAGCAAAGCAGCAGCCGGATAATTTTGATCTTGCACTACTAATCAGTAAAGTAGAAGATGCTGCAAGAGATAATTTAGAGGTGAGGCAAGACATTCAAGCTATTGCAGATATAATTAATCAGCCTCAGTCAAAACTGGCGGATCAAATTGGAGTTCTAAATCAAAATGTCAAAAATGTTGATCTGAGAGGATCTCGTTTTTTCTAACATATCCGTCAGCGCTCTTTCTGACGGAAGTAAAGATTCCACTTCCTCAACAAGCTAATAGATGGAAGAAACTACTTCCACTTTCTAGGGTGTCAATAGCTTGCTGGGCATCGGTAGGTATGATAGGCTTACTCCTCTATAGTCTCTTATACCCAGTTTCTCCAAAGCTTAACTTGGTTGAAACTATTGATGCAAAGTCGAACATTGTTTCAATCGCTTCTAACGCTGAAACCTCATTCTTTGTTGGAGGTAGCCGCTACAGTCCTATACAAGTAAGAGATTGGAAGACAAAAAGTTTGTATAAGCGTTTTGGTATTTCTTCTCAAGATGTTTGGGATGTTGGAATTAATCATGATGGTAAAATGCTTGCTAGTGCTCATCGTACAGAGAAGGTAGTCAAATTATGGGATTCACAAAGTGGTCAGTTATTAGGAACTTTAAACGGTCACTTAAGTGACGTTCGCTCAGTTGCATTTAGTCCAGATGGGGTATTTCTTGCTAGTGGAAGTGCAGATAAGACGGTTAAAATTTGGAGAGTATTAGATCAGAAGCTGAGCTATACATTTTCAGATCATACAGATACCGTAACATCGGTAGTATTTAGTCACGACGGTAAACTTTTAGCTAGTGCTAGTGATGATAGAACCATCAGAATATGGGACGTAAAAGAACACAAGCTAATCAAAACTCTTGAAGGTCACTTAGGACAAGTTTTATCTATCGCTTTTAGTCCAAATGACCAAATTCTTGTCAGTAGTAGCGGTGAAAATGGATTTACTAACCAGCATGAAGATAGTATTAAAATATGGAATCTAAGAACTGGTGAAGTTTTGCATACACTAACTGGACATCTTGATTGGGTGTGGGATGTTGCAGTGAGTCCAGATGGTAAAAAAATTGCAAGTTGCAGTTACGATAACGACGTAAGATTATGGGAGCTTAGCACAGGTAAACTGCTTGGAGTTGGCGAAGGTCATCTAAAAGCTGCTTTTTCAGTTGTATTTAATCCCGATGGGAAAACTTTTTTGAGTAGTTCTGATGACGGTACTCTTATGCTCTGGCAAGTCAGGGATTAGTATGAAAAACAAGATATAGGTGGTCTTCTAACACCACCTACATCTTGAACTATATGTCACTATTTATGGCTAGTTCCTTCTATTGGCACTACTTGTGCTTCGAGTATTAGCGCTAGTTGTGCTTCGAGTATTAGCACTACTTGTACTTAGACCGGAGGTTGTCGAGTTAGGTACGTTGTAGCAGACGCGAGTGCGCTCAATTTTCCTAGTCCAAGGGTTTCGTTTCTTTGCCGACTCACAAACTTGCCGTGCTTCAGCCGATTCTGGTAGGCCTACAATTACCGAAAGTGCGAGAAAACCAAATAGGACTGACGAAGCCATGACTTTTCGCATAAAACATCTCCTAGTTCCAGGAAGGTTGCTTGAAAAATAGTTGTTAGTAAGGTAGATGCTTTCACACGCTTATTATAACTTGTACAAAAGTATTTGTGCAGGGAATTAAGAAAATTTTGGCTTAGAGCCAAAATTTTCTAGTTGGGGCAAACAAAAACCTATAGCACTTAACTTTCCCGCAACCCGATCTTTCTGTTCGATCGCCAACCGCGCCAACAACGCTTGAAATTATCGGATGCTTCAATCGAGAAGGGAGCTGAGCCAGTCATGCACTTCTCCTTTGCCAATACGATTTAAAGATTCCGAAGCAAACGCATTATTCACAGTTTCAGACATTGCTAGTTCGTATGCAGGTCGATCGCGTTCAATGCGATCGAGCTTTTGATAACCTAATTCTTTCAGATCATTCAGCAGAATTGGCTCCGTTGAACTTGCTTGAGGTGGTAAACCTTTACGAGCTTTCTTCCAAGGAAATTCTCCGTGAGTCATCTCACTCAGTCGATAAGCATGGTAGCTGCCGAAGTATTCCCAAATTTCTTCTAAAAGTTCCTTCTTCTGGGGCGGAAGCTGCAACAAGGATTCTTGCTGAGGAATTGGTAGTTGTTTAGCCTCAAACTCACTGTAGAACTTATACGCAGGAGGACAAACTGGGCCGTAGCGCCATGCTTGAATTTCTGCTTCAAATAATGGTTCATTGTAGAGCGCCAAATGCAAGCTCTGAGCGTAATATAGAAGCTTCTGAACCTTCATGTTGGTCATTTCAGCTTCTAGACCATCCTCATAAGCTCTCATAATGAAGTAGCAAGCAGCATTGAGACAGTCAATCATGGCTCAATCCACCTCCTTAAATAAACGTTTTTTCTTTTAACAAATTTGCAGAATGTCAACACATAATCATTATAGACGAAGCCTGCAAATAGTGCAATAATAATGAAAATGGTTTAATAAACCGCATCAAAACAACTTAATTAAATAGACATATGGGAAAAATAAAATATCCCGCCCCCAATGACAAGAGTAAAGCATTTGGACGCAAAACAGCAGCTTTGCAACAAACCGAATTGTCGCCCAAATACTGCGGCCAAACATCACATCACCCATTTCCCACCGGTATCCGCACAGTAAACGTGGAGCCTTTCCCCTCTTCACTTTCTACCAAAATCTCCCCGCCCATCATCTGACAGTAATGGCGGCTAATTGTCAGCCCCAATCCAGTGCCGCCGTACTCTCGCGTCGTCGAAGAGTCAGCTTGCACAAAAGCTTCAAACAACTTGTGCTGTTGTGCTTGGGACATTCCAATTCCCGTAT
>JAUBOH010000570.1:0-3420 GCA_036700145.1 Microcoleus occultus BM001215366 | reverse complement strand
TTACAAATACACAACCGGGAGGAATTGTCAATTTTGGCAATTTGGCAGTGAAACAAGGGCAAAATTTAAGTTTATTGGGCGGCACGGTTTTGAGTACGGGACAAGTCTCTGCACCGGGAGGTAATATTACTGTTGCGGCGATTCCAGGTCAAAGTTTAGTGAGAATTAGCCAAGCGGGAAATTTATTAAATTTAGAGATTCAGCCGATTACTGATGCTTCGTCACCAATTGCAAATTCTCAATTATCAGTCTTATCAATTCCTCAATTACTGACAGGAAAAGCAGGAAGTCATGCAACGGGAGTGACAGTCAATAATGATGGAACTGTACAGTTGACTGGTACGGGGGCAATAGTGCCAACTGAGGCAGGGACTACAATTATTGCTGGTAATATTAATGTCTCTGGGGAGAAGGGAGGGACTGTAAATGTGTTGGGTTCGCGCGTGGGTTTAATTAATGCAAATATCAACGCTTCCGGGATGAATGGCGGCGGTAACGTGCGCGTTGGCGGTGATTATAAGGGTCAAGGTACTGTGCCCAATGCGCTGCGGACATTTGTGAGTAATGATTCCACAATTAATGCTGATGCTATTATAAACGGTGATGGCGGCCGCGTCATTGTTTGGGCGGATTGGCTGACAGGTTTCTATGGAAATATTAGTGCTCGTGGTGGCAGCAATTTTGGTAACGGCGGCTTTGTTGAAGTATCGGGGAAAGAAAACTTAATTTTCCGAGGCGCAGTAGATACCTCGGCCTTGAATGGAACTTTTGGCACGTTGTTGCTCGATCCAACTACCTTGACGATTGTTGACAGTATAGCTGGTAGTGGATCTCTCGATAGTCTTAGCCTATTTTTAAGCAGCAAAATCTTGGCTGGTGACGGCAATATTGGTGCTAATACTGTTAGTTGGGAACTAATTAATGTTTTAGGCCCTAATGCCAATATTATTTTAGAAGCAACAGGAAGTATCACTATCAGCAATATCACTGGTGTGGTATCTGGCAAAGCTGATTTAGTTGCCTTACCTTTGACTTCTGGTAGTCTGAGAATCTCTTCAACGGGTGGCGGAATCACATTTGTTGATACCAATGATACTATCCAAACACAGGGAGGATCGATAACCTTCCAAGCGTTGGGGGGAAATATCACTGCTGGCAACCTATCTACAACAGCATCCTCGGTAGCGCTGATCTCAGCGTTGGGAGGCAACGTTACCCTTGAAGCAACTGGTGATATCTCAACTAATTCCATACTCGCTAATAGTAAACCTGTCAGCATTACTAGCGGTGGCAACGTTAATATATCTGGGATGGTATTCACTCAATCTTCTGGGACAATTGGCGGTAATATTGCGATTAATGCAACTGGTAATATTACGACTGCCGACTTATTATCTAATGGAGGGAGTTCCTTTACCGGAATAGATGGGAGTGCAGGAAATATCACGATCGCCAGTCAAAACGGCATTATTAATACTGGGTTAATCAGAGCTAATGGCTATGGTGGTAACGCCGGAGATATTCGCTTCCAGGCTGCTGGTAACATGAGGATTGGCGGGATTGAGGCTATGTCTAATTCTGGAAATGCAAGTGGGGGAAATGGTGGGAATATTACGCTTGTCAGTCAAACAGGATCTATTGATACGGGTGGAACTTCTCTTGTGTCTGACGGCATAAATAATGCCGGGAATATTACTCTCACTGCTGCTAAAGATATTATTATAAATAGTTCTTTTGTAGCTACAGATGTCAATTCTAATATTAACACCTCCGGAAAAATTCAATTTACGACTAACACAGGTACGATCGATACTAGGGGTTCAGAAATTAGATCGACTAATACTAAGGGTGGGAATTCTGGAAACATTATTTTTAGCAGCGCTCAAAATATCCTTACAGGTGATGTAATTACTCGTGTGGATAACGGTAATGGAGTTGCAGGAGACATTATTTTCACCGCCCCAAATGGTACGATAGATACCACAGCAGGCGGATTAAATTCTGTAGCTTTCGTAAATGGAAATGGTTCGGCGGGAAATATTCGATTTGAGGCTGGTAAAGATATTTTAGCTGGCAACGTAATTGTTGTTTCAAAAACAATAACTCCCTTGCATGGAGATATTACCATCCTTAGTCGTACAGGAAATATTCTAACCAGCTCAGGAGCTTTACAGGCATCCAATCTTAGCGGTAGCGGGGGCAATCTTACCCTAAATGCACCAGCGGGCAATATTACTACTGGGCTTGTGACAACTGAATCTATTGGCAATGGTGGCAATATTAATTTTATCTGTAGTGGAGCAATTGATTCTACTGCCAAGCAAGTTTTATCTAAAAGCCAGAATGGAAATGGAGGCACAATTACATTTCAAGCTGGGGGCAATATTTCCACGAACAGTGTTAATGCACAGGGGAGCTTAAATGGTGCAAATATTAGTTTGCAAAGCGGAGGTAGTGTTAATACTACCGCGGGAATTATCAACTCTCTTGGCGGCAATAGCGGCGGCAGCATCACTATCAAAGCTGCCAGCAATATTATTACATCCGATATCGCCTTGCTGGTAAGTGGCGTAAATGCAAACAGCGGTAGCATTAATATCACTAGCAGTAGCGGTAATATTGATACTAGCAAAGGTGCATTAGCGGCTCCTTCTGCTAATGGTACTGGTGGCAATATAACTTTGAGTAGCCCTGTTGGTAATATAGCGATTAGCGTTGTCAATGCTATTGCTACTGGCAGCGGAAATGGTGGTGCACTGACTTTTAATGCCAAAAATAATATAAGTATTAACAAAGGGAATATCGCTACCAAAAACAATGATATTAACTTCAATGGTGCGATTTCTCTGACTGGGGATACATTGGTCAGTGTTAAAGGGACTGGTGACATTACTTTTAAGTCTACAGTTGACGGGCCGTACAATCTGACTGTCAAGCCGGAGGCTGGTATTGTACGGTTTTTTGCTCCTGTCGGCAGCGTGACTCCTCTCAACAGTGTCAATATTCAAGATGATATTCCTGCAACTCCTGTGGCTCTGAGTGTGCGCGCCACAAATAACATTACTGCCCAAAATATTACCTCGCCAGCGGGAATTACACTCACCAGCGATAAAGGAGCAATTCAAACAGGTAATCTGAATTCAAGTTCATCTACTAATGGTGGCAATGTTACTTTAAATGCTGGTGGTAATATTACTGTTAATCAAATTGACAGTCAGAGCCTTGGCAATGGTACGGGTGGGAATATCTATGTTTGGACTGAAAAGTTTTTTCGGGCGCTCAACTCTTTTACAGATAGAAATACGGTTGCTGCTAGCATTTCCTCTGCGGGAGGTGCAGGGGATAAAGGCGGTACAATTTTGCTGCGTCACGGCGGTAATGGACTGACGCCTTTTATTGTTGGCAATTCAACAACTAACG
>JAUBOH010000569.1:0-3426 GCA_036700145.1 Microcoleus occultus BM001215366 | reverse complement strand
GTTCGTAGTGAGGACTTTAGTCCTTCAATTGTAAGGACTAAAGTCCTCACTACGAACCAATTCCCAATAACAAATTATGAATTTTATTGAAAGCGTTAAAATGGCCGGTCAAACATTAGTAGCGAACAAAACTCGCAGCAGTTTAACGATGATTGGGATGATTGTGGGTAACGCTTCAGTGATTGCGATGATTGGAGTTGGAGAAGGTGCTCAAAAGTTTGTAGGCGGACAAGTTCAAGCCCTGGGTACAAATGTATTGATCGTGAGGCCGGGAGTACCGAATGCTAGGCGAAATGCGATCGGAAATGCGCCTCAAACACTGATAGTAGAAGATGCTAAGGCGATCGCAACTCAAGTCCCGTCGGTTCAAGGCGTCTCAGCAGAACTCAACAGTTCAGAGATTGTTCGCTACAGCAACAAAAATGTCTCATCTCTAATTTTCGGCACAATTCCAGAATTTCTGACAGTCAGAAACTTTGAAATGGCTAAAGGGCGATTTTTGACAGAGCTCGATATCAAACAAAACAATCAAGTTGTAGTTCTCGGTTCAGAATTGACCGAGAAACTGTTTGGTAATGCTAACCCCCTCGGCGAACAAGTGCGAGTCAAAAATGTGAGTATGAAAGTAATTGGAGTATTGGCGCCAAAAGGGACATCTTTTGGTACGAATTATGATAACTCGGCTGTTGTGCCGATCGCCACAATGGCCAACCGCATTGTCGGGCGGAAATCTCCCTACGGTTTAGCTGTCACCTCGATATTTATTTCTATTAAAGATGAGTCGAAAATGGATGCGGCTCAATTTCAGGTAGAAAACCTGCTGAGACTGCGGCACAAAATCACCACAGAAGATGACTTTACGGTGAGAAATCAGAAAGATTTAATGGCAAGAATGGGGGCGATTTCCGGGGCTCTGACAATTATGTTAACTGCTGTTGCCAGTATTTCCCTATTGGTCGGCGGAATTGGGATTATGAATATTATGCTGGTGTCTGTCAGCGAACGCACTCAAGAAATCGGGCTCAGAAAGGCGATCGGGGCTTCCCAACAAGATATCTTGTTTCAATTTATCGTCGAAGCTGTGATTTTATCGGCGGCCGGAGGGATAGTCGGTACTTGCGTAGGTGTCAGCGGTATCTTGCTTGTAGGTAATTTCACGCCCCTGCAAGCTGGTATTTCGCCCGTGGCGATCGCCCTTGCAGTCAGCGTCTCCGGTGCCGTCGGCCTCTTCTTCGGCGTGATCCCCGCCCGCCAAGCCGCCAAACTCGACCCGATCGCAGCCTTGAGAAGCGCTTAAAAAATATTTTCTTACTTAATTACACAACTCGCTCATTTT
The DNA here is from genome assembly GCA_036700145.1 of Microcoleus occultus BM001215366. GTDB lineage: Bacteria > Cyanobacteriota > Cyanobacteriia > Cyanobacteriales > Microcoleaceae > Microcoleus. The sequence goes on along the minus strand of JAUBOH010000569.1, from coordinate 2,090 downwards.
ATGCTTGTACAAAATCTCTTCATCTGAACTTAAAAAACCTGGTTTTATTGTAAAGATTCCACAAAGTTGTACAACTTTATGCCATTTGAATGGCAGTGTTTTTACGGACATTCGCAGGGCAAAAATTCATAAAAACCAATTAAATATTAAAGATTTAATAAAGTTCCGGTGGCGGCGTTTACTTCCCAACCAGAAAGTTTAATATTAAATCAGGGGTAAACAGACATAAGCATCTACCGACGGTATGAATCTTTGCAATTTAATCAAAATATCCAATAATTAAACATGGCGTCACTGACCTCAACTCCTAAATTTGACTTTCTCGAAGGAACCACCCAAGCGGACACACTTAAAGGCTTGGATGGCAACGATATAATTTACGCCAACAGCGGAGACGACCTTCTCGGAGGCGATGCAGGCAAAGACAAAATCTGCGGCGACCAAGGCAACGATACGATTTTCGGCGGCGCAGACAATGACATCCTCTGGGGAGGAAAAGGCAGCGACTTAATTTCCGGCGAATCCGGCAACGACACCATTTACGGGGGCGCAGGCAGCGATACCATCACTGGCGGCTCCGGCGACGATATATTTGCCATTGCTAAAGGCAGCGGCGGCCCAACTGTAGCCACAGCCGACTACATCTCCGATTTCGGCAACGGAAATGACAAAATTAGATTGCTAGACGGCCTGACTTTTAACGATTTAAACATCCAGCAAGGGACGGGCGCCAACAGCAACAGCACCGTAATTCAAGACAAACTCACGGGCGAGTATTTAGCAGTATTGCAAGGAGTCAACAGCAGCAGCATCAGCAGCAGCAACTTCACCACCTTTATATCGGGAAACGCCGTCACAGACTGGAACAGCGCCTTACTCGACGCCGTGCGGACAGCCAGCACCGCACCTCCTTTGGCCTCGCGCAACATGGCAATGGTTCACGCAGCGGTTTACGACTCTGTTAACTCCATCACCAAAAAATACAGCCCTTACAAAGTCAGCATCGATGCACCAGCAGGCACATCGCCAGAAGTAGCCACAGCCGCCGCCGCCCACCGCGTCTTGGTCAGCCTCTACCCAGCCCAAGCAGTCAAACTCAATGAAACATACGCATCGTCTTTGGCCAAAATTCCCGACGGTAAAGCCAAAAACGACGGCATCGCCCTCGGACAACAGGTTGCCGACCAAATTATCGCTTTGCGGAGTGCAGACGGCGCCAGCAAAGTCGTGTCCTACACGGCGAAAACAGACCTCGGCAGTTGGGTGTCCACTCCCCCCGCCCTAGCCGCCGCCCTGGCGCCGCAGTGGCCGGATGTGACTCCCTTTGCGATGACTAGCGGTTCTCAGTTCCGCCCGTCGGGCCCGCCCGCCCTCGACAGCGCCAAGTACGCACAGGAACTTAACGAAGTCAAAGAAATCGGCAAAAGTGACAGCCTTACGCGCACGCCAGAGCAAACTGCGATCGCCAAATTCTGGGCCAACGGCGCCGGTACTTTTACGCCTCCGGGACACTGGAATCAAATCGCCCAAGAAGCAGCGGCGCTCGCGGGTAACTCTCTGGAAGATAACGCCCGCTTGTTCGCCCTGCTAAATTTTGCCTTGGCTGATGCAGCGATTACTTCGTGGGATGCCAAGTACCAGTACAATTTGTGGCGGCCAGTGACAGCTATCCGCCAAGCTGACACAGACAACAACCCCAATACCACAGCCGACCCCCTGTGGACTCCGCTGATAACGACTCCGCCGTTCCCCGAGTACACGTCGGGTCACAGTACCTTTAGCGGTGCGGCAGAGCCTGTTATGAACGCTGTATTCGGTTCGGATTTTGGCTTTGCGGACAAGGGAGATAGAACTGTTAACAGTTTGCGGACTTTTGACAACTTTGCCCAAGCTGCTGATGAATCGGGGATGAGCCGCATTTACGGAGGGATTCATTTCATGACTGCTAATGTAGATGGCTTGAGTTCTGGTAGAAATCTGGGGAACTATGTTGTCCAGAATTTCTTAAAGGCCTAGGAAACTAGCAGCCCAAGATAGGTTTGTAGTGAGGACTTCAGTCCTTTATCAAGGTTTGTAGTGAGGACTTCAGT
>JAUBOH010000568.1:0-3429 GCA_036700145.1 Microcoleus occultus BM001215366 | reverse complement strand
GGAAAAATGACTAAAACAGCATGGGTATTTCCCGGACAAGGTTCCCAGGCGATCGGGATGGGTGCAGACTTATTAAACTTGCCAACAGCCAAAGCCAAATTTGAGCTAGCCCAAGAAATTTTAGGCTGGTCGGTCGCGGAAGTTTGCCAAAAAGAAGAAGCAAAACTATCCAAGACTCTCTACACTCAGCCTTGCTTGTTCGTGATAGAAAGCATTTTGGCTGACTTAATGCGAGAAAAGAGCGATCGACCCGCAGTCGTGGCCGGTCACAGTTTAGGAGAATACGTTGCCCTCTACGCAGCAGGCGTCTTTGACTTTGAAACGGGATTGCGCTTAGTCAAACGCCGCGCCGAACTCATGGACACTGCCTCCGGCGGGCAAATGGTGGCTTTGATCGGGTTCGACAGGCAGGAACTAGAATTGCAAATTCAATACAGCCGAGACGTGGTGCTGGCAAACGACAACAGCGAAGCACAAGTCGTGATTTCTGGAACGCCGACAGCAGTAGAAGAATTGCTTGCCAAAATCAAAGTCAAACGCGCCGTTAAATTGAATGTTTCCGGCGCGTTTCACTCTCCCCTGATGGCCGGGGTGGCGGCAGAGTTTCAACTAGCCTTAAAGTCTGCAAGGTTTTCTGATGCTAAAATGCTGGTGCTCTCGAACGCAGAACCGTCCGCGACTACCAGCGCCGCTACTTTAAAGCAGCGGTTGAATCAGCAAATGACTAAAGGCGTGCGCTGGCGAGAAATTTCCCTGCAATTGCCACAACAAGGAATCGATCGCGTTGTGGAAATTGGCCCCGGCAAAGTTCTCACAGGTTTGATCAAGCGGACTTGTCCCAATTTAGAACTGGTAAATGTTAGCAGTTTTGCCGATTTGCCCGCTTAATCTGTCTTTAACCTGCGATGAAACCGCAGGCTCTAAAATTGAGAGTTAACAAGCCCGAAGATTGCCCAAAAATGAATCGCACAACAGGCAAATCCGAATATTGGCTGTTGTGCCAGTTGGCGATAGACGATCCAGACAGTTAGAAAATATTAATCAAAAATGTAGATATCGATCGACTCTGCGGGGCGATCGCGAAACTTTTGATGTACACTAGGCGTAAAAACCAAGCTTATCTAGATATTCCTATGAAAAAAGTCCTTTACTGGCTGATGGGCGAAAAGGCAGGTAGAACGATCGTCGGCACGTGGAACTGGCTGTGGGGAATTCCTGTAGAATCGGGCGGCCAGGTGTCAGTGGCGGTGGCGGAAGAGTCGCTGCGATCGATGCAAGAATCTGTGCAAAAGCTAGCAGCAGCAGTCTCCACCCAAGTTGCAGCCTACCAGCGCGCCAAAACTAAATATGAAGAAAAAGTTAGGGAAATGCAAACAACCGAGCGCCAAGCCATCACAGCCCAGCGCAACGGCAACGAAGAAGCAGCCCGCTTGGCAATGTCTAAGGTAATTCAGACAGAACAAATTCTGCCGCAGTTAGAAACCCAAGTAAAACAAGCCGAACAGTACGTCAACGCTTCCAAAGACAAGCTAAATCGAGAGCGCACAAAGCTGGAAGCCTACAAAACCGATATGCAAAATATGAAAGATATGGCCGAGATTAACGAAGCCCTCGGAGCCATATCCAAAGTCAATAATGACCTCAGTATCGATTCAGCTCGATCGCAATTTGACCAAGCCAAAAACGCAGTCCAAAATCGCAACTTGCAACAGCAAGCCTTAGCAGAAATATCTGAGAACCCCCAAGAAAGACTTCAGGCAGAATTAGAAAATATGACCGTAGATGATGAAGTTACTCGTAGGCTGCAAATGTTAGACGATTCTGACAACAAACAACTTCCCAACTAAGGAGAATTTTATGGCTAAGAGTAGCGGGCCTCCCCCCATAGTTTTTATTCTGTTATTCTTGTTTCTCGCTGCTGGCGGCTGGTTCTTTTTTATGAACAAACCAGCGGCACAGGATGCTAACAATCCCTCCACTCCCCCAACACCCGCAGGCGATGCTGTCCCACCTCCCGTCGCGCCCGCAGGTGGCGGTGCTTCGCCCGTTGCAGCTAGTTCCTTTGCGCCTCCAGCTTCCGTACCTGCGGGTACGGCGGTGAAAATTGACGGTTCTACCAGCATGGTGACAATCAATCTCAACCTTAAGAATGGCTTTCAAGCCAAGTTTCCTGGCACTACAGTCGATACCAAAGCAAATGGTTCTGCAAACGGAATTAAGGATTTGGTGGCGGGAACAGCCGATATTGCAGCGATATCGCAACCTTTGAAGCCTGAAGATCAAGCTAAGGGTTTGGCAGCAGTGCCAGTCGCCCTGGATACGATCGCCCTCGTAGTCGGCGCGAACAACCCATTCACAGGAGGTTTAACCTCGGCTCAAGTTCAAGATATCTTCAAGGGAACAGCTCAAGATTGGTCGAAAGTAGGAGGCCCGGCGGGCCCGATTAAAGTGATCAATCGACCAGAAGTTAGCGGTACTCACCAGACGTTTAAAGAACAAGTGCTGTCTGGTGCTAATTTTGCCACTGGGGCAAATGTTACCACACTCGATCGAGATGCGACAACACCCCTGCTGCAAGCTTTAGGCAATAACGGCATCGGTTATGCGACTTTCGCGCAAGTAGTCAATCAGAAAACAGTGCGGGTTGTTCCCGTCAACGGTGCGACACCGGATGCTGGTAACTATCCTTACCAGCGGCAGTTGTACTACGCCTACAAAAATCCTCCGAGTCAAGCGGTTAAGGATTTCTTGGGTTACGCGACTTCGCCCGATGGACAAAAAGCGATGCTGGCTAATTGAGGCTTTGCAAAATAGTCCGCCAGACTAAAGTCTGGCGTATATCAATTCCGGCGGCGCCGGAATGATATAGAGGAGACGGCAGTGCCGTGTCCCTACCACGATCAATTGTAGGGAGAGGGCACTGCCATCTCCTCCTTTTGTCTGATTCCGATGAAGAGCGGAATTGATATTAAAGCGACGCACCTACAAAATTAAAAGTGCTAAAATGAGTTAAAAGTCAATACATCGGAAAAAGTCCTATGCCTTCACCCTTTCCTGGAATGGACCCCTACTTAGAACACCCTGATTTCTGGCAGGAAACTCATCATTGGTTAATTTCTGCGATCGCGGCATCCTTAGTCCCTCAAATTCGGCCTAAATATGAGATAGCAATTGACAAACGCATCTATGAAATTACCGATCCAAATGACAGTAACAGCGACTCCCTTTTAGTCGGTATCCCCGATGTCGCGATTAAGCGTCAATCGAATAACCCAAATATTCCTACAGGTTCAGTTGGCACTTTAACTATAACACTTCCGACTACCGTCAAAGTGCCGGCTCCTGCAAAAATTACACAGACTTACCTCGAAGTGCGAGAAATGACAACGAAACAAGTTGTCACCGCAATTGAAATTCTTTCTCCCGTGA
>JAUBOH010000567.1:0-3450 GCA_036700145.1 Microcoleus occultus BM001215366 | reverse complement strand
GGGCGATCGCTCAAAGAATGGGATACTTATTTGAACACTTTGCGATTGTTTCTGTTTTTAGGCTTACCTTTTACGATGCTGTTAGTGGGAGTAGCGAGTTGGTGGTTAGCGGGAGTAGCGATGCGACCAATTTATCAGTCCTATCGCCAGATGCAACAATTCACCTCGGATGCTGCTCATGAATTGCGAACGCCTCTCGCTGTAATCCAGACTACCGTTGAGGATACTCGTCTTGCTGAAGACTTACCAGAGGTTAATCAAAACCTGGATATTATCGAACGACAAAACATCCTCCTCTCCAGGCTAGTCAAAGATTTACTGTTTATTTGTCGAATTGAGCAACAACAGATTCAGACTCAATTGCAGTCTTGCTCTTTGAACGATCTGAGCGGCGATTTGGTTGAAGAACTTGCAGGTTTGGCAATGATAGCTAAGGTGGACTTGAAGTTAGAAATTCGTGCTTCGCAAGCCGTTGTAATTCTTGGAGATGAAGCCCAACTTTACCGGATGGTGACGAATTTAATTACCAATGCGATTAACTACACTCCCCCAGGAGGACTCATTCTTGCCATCCTCAACTGCACCGACAAGGAAGCGGTGATTCAAGTTCAGGATACGGGTGTTGGTATCGCCCCAGCCGAACAAACGCGAATTTTCGATCGCTTTTACCGAGTGCAGAGCGATCGCTCAAGAGCCACAGGAGGGGCAGGATTAGGGCTATCGATTGCGAGTGCGATCGCCCACGCTCATCAAGGCAGCATTCAAGTCCAGAGCGAGTTAGGCAAAGGCAGTACATTTACAATCCGTCTACCGCTCAAATAAGAACAATATTACTGCGATCGCGTCCTATTGCCATTGCAAGGGGAACCGCAGAATATCAATCTGTGAGTTAATGCGATCGCAAGTGCGATCGAACAGACAAAAATTAACGGAGTATTGGTTATTTTGGAAAATATCCGCAGAGACAAGCCAGATAAATATCTCGCCAATTTGCTATTTTAGACCGCAACAGCCGTCAATTAAGGTGGCAAGAGCGATCGCCAATCAAAAAACACTCCTTTCTGTGCTCCTCCCTCCCCCTCCTCTTGTCGCACAGGCATCTCGGCTGTACCCAAAAACCCTGATTTAACCAGCTTTCTCCCCATCCCGCCAAACTTCCCGCTAAATTAAAGAAGAGAAAAAATCATTCAGGCCCTACCAAGGAGATGCCATGCCTCGCGTCAGAGCACCAGAATTCCCCGGAAACTACCCCTGGTTGAACACCGAGAAGCCTTTATCCATTGAATCCTTAAAAGGGCGCGTCGTCCTCCTCGACTTCTGGACGTACTGCTGCATCAACTGTTTGCACGTCCTCCCAGACTTAAAATACCTCGAACAAAAATATAAAGATTCCCTGACTGTAATCGGCGTTCACTCGGCTAAATTTGAAAACGAAAAAGATGTTGAAAACATCCGCCAAGCTATCCTTCGCTACGATATCGAACATCCGGTAATCGTAGATAGCGGCATGAAAGTCTGGCAAAACTACGCCGTTCGCGCTTGGCCGACTTTAATGGTGATCGATCCTGAAAGTTATGTCGTCGGCTTTGTTTCCGGCGAAGGCAATAGAGAAGCACTTGACGAGTTAGTTGGCAAGTTAGTTGCTGAATATAAAGATAAAAATGCGATCGCCTTTAAAGAACTTCGTTTCAGCTTAGAAAAAGAGCGCAAACCTGTATCCACACCGCTGGCTTTTCCCGGTAAAGTGCTGGCATTTGCGATCGCGGCAACCGAGGCAAAACACCTTCACCAACATGAAGCTCTTTTGGGCGAAATGACTGAGGACAGTCAATCTGTAGATGAAACTGTACTGCCGGGGCCTGCTAATTCAGTTATCCAAAACTTGGTCGGTTCTTGCTTGTTTGTTGCCGATTCCGGACACAATCGCATTGTTGTCAGCAGTACCGAGGGTGAGGTGCTGCACGTCATTGGTACGGGGAAACCGGGTTTGACTGATGGCAACTTTGAAGAAGCTGAATTTTTTGCCCCTCAAGGTATGGCTTTTGATGCGGAAACTCAAATTCTCTATGTTGCTGATACGGAAAATCACGCTATTAGAACGATCGACTTTACGACTCAACGGGTGGAAACTGTTGCTGGTACTGGCGAACAAAGTCACGAAATTGCTCAGAGCAGCGGCAAGGCTTTAGAGACGCCATTGAATTCGCCTTGGGATTTAGAAAGAGTTGGAAATAGACTTTTTATCGCAATGGCGGGTTCGCACCAAATTTGGGAGATGCAGTTAGATACTGGTACGATCGGCACTTATGCGGGTATTGGCCGAGAATCCTGTGTTGACGGGAGTCTTGCAGAATCTGCTTTTTCTCAGCCCAGCGGCCTCGCTACGGATCGATCGGAGTTGTTTGTTGCTGACAGCGAAATTAGTTCGATTCGCGCTGTGGGTATCGATGAAGACCCGAAGGTGCGTACTGTCTGCGGTAGCGGTGAATTGTTTGGTTTTGGGGATAAGGATGGTCGCGCTGATGAGGTAAGGTTGCAGCACTGTTTGGGCGTTGAATATGCTCAAAATTATCTCTGGGTTGCTGATACTTACAATCACAAAATTAAGCGGATTGACCACCGGAGCGGTATCTGCAGAACGATGATTGGAGATGGTACTGCTGGTTTGGTTGATGCTAAAGGTCTTAATGCTCGATTTTTTGAACCTTCAGGGGTGAGCGCGATCGGGTCTCACTTGTTTGTTGCTGATACGAACAATCATGCTATTCGGCGAGTTGAGTTGGATACGCTGGAAGTCACAACTTTGGATTTCGCAGGTTTGTGCGATCCTGATGTTTGTCTTCCCGATCGATCTTGACAGGCCTTGGGGCGATCGACAACCCTACGCCAACTACCAAGACTCAAGTTACATATTGACCTCGTTTACCCGTTAATTTAGAAGTATGGGATCTGGCGGGTTTATAAGATTGTCTGTTACGGGCAATTATTGGCTATCCTTACCCTTTTAAGCTAAGACTCGAATGTATTGCAGTCATTCGAGTCTTAGCTTAAACTCTACAAAATTTAAGATCGTACAAGTCCTCTTCAAACGGAAATGATATCAATCTCAAACTTACACCGCGATCGAACGTACACAAATCGATCGGCGATCGCTATGCTGTAGTAGAGTATCTGTCTTTTCACGATCGGATAGTGTGACAGCCATGACCCAAAGCCTCAACCCCACAGCGTTGCCTCCCGCCTTTCCCGATCACACGCAACTCCCCGAATCCGATGGTACGTTTGTGAAAAACTTTCAAGAACATCCCCAGAGCATCCTGCTCACCGATTCTCTAGAAATCACCCTGCAAACCCTCCACCCCGACGGACAGTATGCGATCGGGCAAGATTGTGGCATCTACTGGCGCGAAACCGACCCTCCAGAAAAGGGTGCCGAAGCGCCTGACTGGT
>JAUBOH010000566.1:0-3454 GCA_036700145.1 Microcoleus occultus BM001215366 | reverse complement strand
CTTTGAGAATATCTCTTGTCCCCCCCTTATTAAGGGGGGTTAGGGGGGATCTAGACTCGGCTACAAACAAGAGAGACGGTAGGTTTGACGTTAATTTATCACCAATTACCTCATCCTCCTCCCTCTGCGCCTCTGCGGTTCCCTCTCTCAACAAAGCCTGAGTCGGTGCGAGTGTCGGATCGATCGCCCGCGCCGCCAATTCACCGCCGGCCACCTGCGCCAAAGTCAAAAATGCAATAATCGGAATTCGCATAAACATAAAATTAAAGCATCCAACGCATATTACTGAAAAATTGGTTTGATCGTTCGGACTTGAGTCCTCATAAATCCGAGGACTCAAGTCCGAACGATCAAACATTTTTGATTAAAGGTAATTGACCGGACATGATGTTATGCCTAATAATTACCCGAAAAGAAACCCGGTATTTTTGAAGATACCGGGTTTCTGGGATGATGAAAATTGGGAAAGTTCGATCGACCGCGGGCGATCGTAATGACCCAGAAAAATTTGTTTAAATAGCTTGTCGAGAAACACGTTTCTCAAAATGAGCCTGAGTCTGCTGCAAAAGTTGTTCGCGACTGTCCTTAGCGGTAGTAATGGTAGGGAGCAAATTGCGAGCTTGTAAAGTCATGTGAAGCTGTAGGTGTGCTACGTACTCACTGACATCTTCGCGCAGAGAGCAAGCCGGGTAACGTTTTAAAGTAGAGTTCAAAGTATTCTCCTGCTTTGAGTTTGCAGCATTTTCTAATAATAATAGAGAATATCACGCTCTATTTCTAATTGTGTACTCCGTAATGAAGTTTAACCTTTGGACTGCTGTCTTGTTACAATTGTTTACAAATAGAGAAGTATCAGGAGTTGATCGCCCATGCAGTCAATAGCAGTCCTAGCACACAAGCACACATTAAGTACATTTGTCAATAGCAGCAGCCAAACAGCCGCCTACCTCGACATCGGGAGCGGCCGACCCTTATTGATGCTGCACGGTTTCTTCGGAGAAAAGACTTGCTGGCTACCATTAATTGAGTTATTGCAATCTCAGTTTCGGTGCATCAGTTTAGATATGTTGGGTTTTGGAGAATCCAGCAAACCACAAATCCGCTACGACGTAGCTGTAGAAGTTGCCTTTGTGCGGCAAGTTGTAGAGCAACTAAATATCGAACCCTGCTGCATCATCGGACATTCTTTTGGCGGTTGGGTAGCCTCTGCATATTCCCTAAAATATCCTAATTCTGTCAGCAGTTTAGTATTAGCAGCACCTGCGGGAATTCGGGACGACAGTTTTTGCGGTCAATACGATGCTTTGCGGCCGCTGCTGTGGAAAACCCCAGTCGTCGATTTTGCCTTGCAGTTGGCAAAACCTTTTGCTAGTTTAGCCGGAAAAAGTGAGAAATTGCAGGAAATTTCCGGGTGGCGCAGGGAGTTAATGTCTCAACCAGTAGCGAGGTCATTTTTAATGAGCCGGATGCGGCCGGAAGACGCAGTTGATACAGTAGAAAAAGAAATTCACAAATTGCAAATTCCTACCTTAGTTATCGCAGCTATGGGCGACGAAACAATTCCTCTGTGGCACTGTGAAACCTACGCCAACGAGATACCGGGAGCGGAGTTAGCAATTATTCCCAATGCCACTCACGGGTTGCCGCAAACTCAAGCTCAAATCATGGCGAAGTTGATTGGTAAATTTTTGAATAATTAAGAAAAACTGTATAATAAGCCGAATCACCAAAACTGAGATCAGCCACTAATTAAAAATAATTGTGTTTTAGGATACTAATTCAATAAGAAATACAGAATATATTGCTTATTGTATTGTACAAAAAAATTTTATGGAGCTCAAATCTTGTGTCAGGACGAGCTACAGACATTTAGTTGGGTCGGGAGTATTACAAATGGCGGCACTGAGCAATTACTTTAATCTGGAAGAAATTACGACAGCCAGAAAAATTAGTGCTGCGGTTATTAACATCAGCGGCCGTCAGCGAATGCTTTCGCAACGAATGGCTTTTTTTTGTATGAGGTTAGTTTCCTCTGGGAATGCCGCAGAAAGAGCAAAACTGCGGGCAAATTTGTTACAGGCGATCGAGCTTATGGAAAAATCGCACAGGGATTTAATAAATACTGACAGCAGCATCAACATATTAAGTCCGCCTTCACCCACCGTCAAAGCAATGTATTTTGAGGCGCCGCTGTATCTTGACAAACAAGTCTGCGAATATATCGATCGAATTAAAGGATTGCTGCAAGTTCCCGATGCCCAACTGGGGCTGGACAACCCCCACCTGCTGTACATTGTCGAAGCTGCGGGCGGCGAATTGCTAGAAGCATTCGATGCCGTGGTGAGTCAATACCAGCAAGAAAGCGAAATCGAACAATTTGAAATCGACCTCAAACAGGTTGAACTTTATCAAGAAAGTTGTGCTGCTACCACGAAAGCGGAAGCTCAAGCAGCCGAGATCGATCGCGCACTTCGCGAACTCAAACAAACTCAAGCTCAACTCCTCCACAGCGAAAAAATGTCTTCGCTGGGAGCGCTGATGGCTAGTATCGTCCACGAAATTAATAACCCAGTTAGTTTTATTTACGGCAACTTGAGCCATGCCGAAATTTATACTCAAGATTTGCTGCACCTGCTGCGTCTCTATCGAGAATACTATCCCAATCCCTGTCCCGAAATTAAAGCTCAAATCGAAGAGATGGATCTTGAATTTCTAGTTGAAGACTTGCCTAAAGTTATGTCTTCGATGCAAATGGGTTCCACTCGCATTCGCGAAATTGTCAAATCTATGGGCAGCTTTTCGCGAACAGATAACAGTAAAATGACGCTGTGCGATGTGCACGACAGCATAGACAGCACCGTATTAATTTTGCGAAACCGTCTCAATTCTAAAATAGACCGTCGCGACATTCAAGTAGTTAAAACTTATGGAAAATTACCGGCTGTAGAGTGTTATGCCGGACAGCTAAATCAAGTATTTATGAATCTAATTAGCAACGCGATCGATGCTTTAGACGAAGCAGCAAAAAATCAGCCCGATGCTGCGCGAAAAATTTCAATCCGCACAGAAGTAGCTGGGTTCGATCGCGTGAGAGTGCGGATTGCTGACACGGGATCGGGAATGACAGCAGAGGTAAAAAAACGAATGTTCGAGCAGTTTTTCACCACCAAGGAAATCGGCAAAGGTACCGGTTTAGGATTGTCTATTGTCTACAAAATTTTAGTAGAAAATCACCGAGCAACGCTCAGGTGCGAGTCTGAACCGGGTTCGGGAACCGAGTTTATCATTGAACTCCCAGTGCAGCAAACTTAAGCAACGGAGGACACGGCAATGCCCATTGGTGTCAACTTAAGCTTTGAGTCCGGCAAATCCTCCCGCCTACCCGCCACGAGTCCAACCGGGGTTGAAACCCCTGTCTAATAGCTAAAGTCCTCGCTATGAGGACTAATGAGTT
>JAUBOH010000565.1:0-3458 GCA_036700145.1 Microcoleus occultus BM001215366 | reverse complement strand
CCCTGTCTAATAGCGAAAGTCCTCTGATGAGGACTGAAGAACTCATTAGTCCTCTTCAGAGGACTTTCGCTTTGAGGCAGGGGTTTTAACCCCTGTCGGACTGTGGGACTGGTGTAGGGAAACGGCACTGCCGTTTCCTCCGTTGCCTATCTAAGCCTCCACCTCAGATGCCCGCAATTGTCCGCAGGCGGCATCTGCTTCTAAGCCGCGAGAATACCGCACGCTAACTGCGATTTTCTTTTCCTTCAAAACCGTAACAAAATTGTTAATTCGATTGGGAGTTGGCCGCTGATATTCAGCTTCCTGAATCGGATTGTAAGGTATCAAATTGACGTGACACTGAAAGCCACGCAACTGATTAGCTAACTCGGCTGCGTGTTCTGGCAAGTCGTTCACATTAGCTAACAGCACGTATTCAAAGCTCAATCTGCGCCCAGTCGATCGCACATACTCGCGGCATTCTGCCATTAACTCACCCAAAGGATAAGGATGGGCGCTGGGAATCAACTCTTCGCGCAATCTTTGATTGGAAGCGTGGAGGCTGACGGCGAGGGTAACTTGCAGTTGATGTTCGGCTAGTTGAGTGATTCGATTGCGAATTCCGACTGTGGAAATGGTGATGTTTCGCTGTCCAATTCCGACATCTTGATTCAAACACTTGACAGCAGCTACCACATTATCGAAATTCAGCAGCGGTTCGCCCATTCCCATAAACACGATGTGGCTGACTCTGCGGCCGAAATCTTGCTGTACTGTCAAGACTTGATCGACGATTTCGTTTACTTCTAAATTGCGCTTGAAACCGCCTTTTCCCGTAGCGCAAAAGTCGCATCCCATCGCGCAGCCAACTTGGGCTGAGACGCACACAGTCAGCCGTTTTTCGGTGGGAATGCCGACGGTTTCTATGATTTGACCGTCTGCCAATTTTAGGAGATACTTGACGGTGGAGTCTGGTGCGACCGATCGATAGTGAATGGTCGATCGCCCGATCGGAATTTTAGCAACAGTCTCGCGCCACTGTTTCGAGAATACAGAAATGTCAGAGATCGATCGCGCGCCTCTCTCGTAAATCCACTGGTACAACTGCTTTCCGCGATAAGCAGGTTGCCCGTTTTGCTGCACCCACTCCGTTAACTCAGCCAAACTCGCCCCCAACAGAGGTGGAATTTTACTAGACTCAACAGCCAAAGCAGCAGTCTTGCGAGACTGATTCGCACCCCTGGAATTACCAGAAGAGTACACCTGAGAAACGGAAGTAGGAGACATAGGTCGTCAGAAAATTTAAAGCCATCCTCTATATTAAAACTTCTCGACCAAAACTGCCGTTAATCCTCAAAAAGCCGAAGTCTCGATCCCCCCTCGCATCCCCCGAATCGTTGCGGGGACTTTGAAAATAATCCGGTTCCCCCCTTTTTAAGGGGGGTGCCAGGGTGATCTTATTGTGGACTCACAAAGAAAACTCCAGACACAATGTCCGCAACAAAGTTAATTTTTGGCGAAATTCCCCAAATATTGCGTGTAAATGACCGCAGCCACCTAAAATAAACTCTGTAGTTTGTTGGGTATGCAAATTTGACAGCTTTCCACCACAATTAATGCAACTTTTATGGTGCTAAATATTCTCGCGCTGCCCTTGGGGTTTCAATTTACATCCCCGGGCCCGATTATCTTTCAACTCGGCCCCGTAGCCATCCGCTGGTACGGGCTGTTGATAGCTTCTGCCGTCTTGATTGGGGTCAGTCTGTCTCAATACTTGGCCGAAAAGCGCCGCGTAAACCCGGAATTACTGGGCGATTTGGCAATTTGGCTGGTTCTGGGCGCTATTCCCTGCGCTCGAATTTACTATGTGGCTTTCGAGTGGCAGCAATACGCCCAGAGGCCAGAAGATATTCTGGCGATTTGGAAAGGCGGAATTGCCATTCACGGCGCGATTTTGGGCGGAACGATCGCAGCTTTAATTTTTGCGAAAATTCAGCGAGTTTCTTTTTGGCAATTGGCAGATTTAATCGCGCCTTCGGCAATTCTCGGTCAGGCGATCGGACGCTGGGGAAATTTCTTTAACTCTGAAGCTTTTGGTAGTCCTACGGATTTGCCTTGGAAACTCTATATTCCCCCAAACAGTCGCCCGCCCGCCTACGCTAATTTTGAATACTTCCACCCCACATTTCTCTACGAATCCCTGTGGAATTTGACAGTATTCGGGCTGCTTATGACTTTGTTTTTCCGCGATTTGCAGGGCAAAATTCGCTTGAAAATTGGTGCTTTGTTTTTGGTTTACATCGCAGCTTACAGTTCCGGTCGAGTCTGGATTGAAGGGTTGCGAACTGATAGTTTGATGTTTGGGCCGCTGCGGGCTGCACAGATGGTAAGCTTGACTGGGATTGTTTTAGGATTGGGTGGGTTGGCTTGGCTTTATTTGGTCGATCGACCTTTGCCAGATGTGATTTCCCCCAACGGCGATCGGGCAAAGGTCGATCGCAAATCCCCAGAGGATCAATAAAAAACCCCAGAGAGGTTAGTCTCTAGGGTTCAAACCAGGGTGCATCTACCATCCCTTACTTCCAACCAAAATAGGTGTACCCGGAAGACTCAATAAATTTAGGAAATTTTTTAGCAGCAATGAGTTTGACAGAGATTGAAGCCTTAATTTCAGGGGTATACATTGTAGGTGCTGGCCCGGGAGACCCGGATTTGTTGACTGTTAAGGCTCAAAAATTACTGGCTGCGGCCGATGTCATATTATTTGCTGATTCGCTAGTCCCAGAGCAAATTTTGGAGGGGGTGCGCGCGGATGCTGAAGTTATCCAAACTGCGGATAAGACCCTCGAAGAGATTGTACCTTTGATGGTGGAGCGAGTGCGCGACGGCAAAAGCGTCGTCCGCCTCCATTCCGGCGATCCCTGTCTCTACGGCGCTGTCGGCGAACAAATGCAAGCTTTGGCCTCCGAGGGAATTGCTTTTGAGGTAATCCCGGGTATTAGCGCTTTCCAACTTGCCGCAGCTAAACTTAAAATTGAGTTGACAGTTCCGGGAGTTGTGCAGACAATTATTTTGACGCGAATTAGCGGCCGAACTGAAGTACCCGATCGCGAAGAATTGGCGAGTTTAGCGGCTCATCAAGCGAGTTTGTGCCTGTATTTGAGCGCCCGCCACGTGGAACAGGCTCAAGCTAAATTGATGGAACATTACCCTTCTGATTTGCCTGTAGCGATTTGTTATCGGTTGGGCTGGCCCGATGAAAAAATCGTGCTGGTTCCCCTTGACAAAATGGCAGTTGCTACCCGCGAAAATAATTTGATCAGAACGACAATGTATGTGATTAGTCCGGCGTTGGGAAAAGAGGTTCAAGGTCGATCGCGCTTGTACCATCCAGAGTACGATCGGCTATTCCGTCAGTAGTCATTAGTAGGTTGGGTTGAGGGACGAAACCCAACATCCAATTAATTAGTAGTCAGTCA
>JAUBOH010000564.1:0-3472 GCA_036700145.1 Microcoleus occultus BM001215366 | reverse complement strand
CGATTAATTGTAGGGACACGGCACTGCCGTGTCCTGATTTCGGGTTATATTAATTTCGATCCTACCGGATTTGAGATTACTCCCGACTCCTAAATACGCCTATACCTCCGCACTTTTTTAATCCATCTAAAGTTATAAAAAAATAGATCGCCATCCGCCCCAAAATATCACCATCGTTAGAGGCAGGCATAGGGATTTTATTTTTACTCTTGACCAGTAGTAGTAAAAAATTGGAAAAATTTTGTGAACACTGTAACTGCTTTTTTTAAAAGACTGCGTATCGGTCAATTTTTGACTCAATTTTTGACTGTATTTATGGCAGGTTTGCTGCTGTTAACCAGCACCGCTTGCAATGCCGGCGATGTTCGAGGTGCTCGGCCTGAAAATCCTCCCGTTCAAATGGGAGGAATGAATAACCCCCACAAGGCCGGTGGAGATGGATACACTAATTCTCAAATGTCTACTGACCCTAAAGTCAATCAATCGCCTGCTAAATCAGAAAAGAATCGGGCTGATTTGTCGATAATGGGCGATCTGCTTTTAGCCTCGACTACCGCTGAGTCTAATTCCTCAAAGCTGCTTTATCCGGGTTCTGCGCCGATGGAAACTGACAAGTTCGACTCCGAACTCGGAGGAGATAAATCTCTGTTAGAAGCGCCAGACGGAAAGCCAGCCCAGGGTCAACCCGTATTCGATCGCAGCGATCCCGATGCCAATATTTTGGAGAGAGTAGGCGCCGCCGTTAAAGATGCTTCTGCTTTCCTGAAAGATAGCGCTGAAGATGCCAAGGAAAGCTCGGTTACGAAACTCAATCCGCTGCAAAAATAAGCAAGTAGAACTTGCGCGGTATCGCCGATTTGTAGGGGCTTTTTCAGAAGAGCCCCTACACAATATTCACAAGACTTATGCAGAATCTGTAGAGTTCTATTCGCCGCACTAATCGTTCGAGCAGAGACGATATGAAGACATTTGTCCATAGGTTCTTAATTAAAGTATAAAAATAGGACTTGTGCAAAAAATGAAAAAGTCAGCCTTTGAAATGGCGGCGATCCTACTGGCAATGACAAACTCGCAATGACCGAGTTTTCTGATTAATGCACAAGTCCTGTTTTTCTGACTCTAAAGAAACTTTGTTTTATTTACCTTTGGACTCAGAAACATCAGCAATCAAATCATCTTTGTCAACTTTTGGTACAAAATCAGGGCGTTCTTTGGATTCCCAACCGGGGGGGCGCTTGGAGTTGTACCAGGCGATAGAGCCGATCGTAACTGCCGCAATAAAGCCAGCCACAAGAACTGCTATTGGAGTCGTCAAGTTGACATCTGTCATGATAGTTAAATCCTTATTTACTCTACTTCTGTATTATTTTATGTGCTATTGGCGCTCGTGCAATATATCTGAAGACTGAAAAAGTGACAGAATTGCCGTCATAATGTTTAGAGGTTGAAAGTGAAGGGCTAATTTTATGCTGTTGTCGATCGCCTTGCTGTTGGCCACCAGTTTCGCCCTGGGTGCTTTACCGCTGACTCGGTGGGTGGTGCAAGTTTTTAGCAGCAAAGATTTGAGGGTTTTGGGTACGGGTAATGTTGGCGTGTCTGCTGCTTTCATTCACGGGGGCAAAATTGCTGGAATTGCTGCGGTGTTGGCGGAAATAGCCCGGGGTATTGTGCCGGTTTTGGCGGCGCGAATTTGGTTCCCGGATACACCTGCGATCGCCCTTACTGTCTTAATTCCTCTAGTTGCGGGCAGATATGCGATCGCCCGTGGTGGAGGCGTCACCAACGCCGTTTGGGGCATTTTCGCATTTTCGCCGCCGGTGGCTGTCACATCGGGCATTTCCGGGCTGCTGGTTTGGGGTTTGGCTGGTAAGGGCGATCGGGCGAGGCTGTTTGCTACCCGTTGCGGATGTCTGTGCACCCCTATCTGGGTTTGGGTGTGGCGTCAAAATGTGGCAGAATTTTTAGCAGCTGCAGGATTAGCCTTTTTACTCTTCATAATTAGTCTTCGTCAGGGTGATGATATGGCTTTATCTCGATCGCAACCATTGCTTTCTCTGGATGACTCGCTAGATGCTAAAGTCTGTGGGGATAAAGCTGCGAAATTGTCTCTACTAAAACGAGCCGGGTTTAATGTACCTTCGGGTTGGATATTGTTGAATGAATCGGGCATCGGGCATCGGGCATCGGGCATCGGGCATCTAGAAAATGGTGAGGAATTGTCAATTCCTGATTCTTTAATCCAAAATCTAAAATCCCAAATCCAAAATCGCATGATTGTGCGATCGTCTGCGGTGGGAGAAGACGGCGATATTAGTTCCGCCGCCGGACAATATGAAACCATCGGGCCTGTTTTCACGGAAACAGAATTAATCGATGCCATTCATCGTTGTCGCCAGTCTTATTGGACTTCCCAAGCAGTGGCTTACCGCCGCTTCCGACAACTACCAGACACCCAAATGGCTGTATTGATTCAGCCTTATATTGACAGCAAATTTGCTGGAGTCATGTTCACCCGCAATCCTTTAGATGGCGGTTCCGAGGTAATTATAGAAGCTTTGCCGGGAGGAGCCGAATCTGTTGTCGGCGGACAATTTACTCCGGTTCATTTAGAAATAGATTTTAGTACAAACCAGGAGGTTGAGCGTAGTCGAAACCAGAATATCGAAACTAATTCAATTCTTGACCAATCAATCGTAACAGAATTGGTGAAAGTAGCGCAAGCAATCGAAGCATTTTTTCACGGCATCCCGCAGGATATTGAGTGGAGTTGGGATGGCGAAAAAATTTGGATTTTGCAAAGCCGCCCGATTACTAATTTGCAGCCGTTTTGGACGCGGACTATTGCCGCAGAAGTGATTCCTGGTGCTATTCGCCCGCTTACTTGGTCGATTAATCGCCCGCTGACTTGCGGGGTTTGGGGAGAGATTTTTAAAGTAGTTTTATGCGAGAGAGCGGCTAATTTAAACTTTAATGAAACTGCAACTTTGCTGGGTTCTCACGCTTATTTTAATGCGACTTTGTTGGGCGAAATTTTTCGGATGATGGGATTGCCGGAGCAAGGTTTGGAATTTTTGCTGAGAGGGCAAAAAATGGGCAAGCCGCCTTTGGGGAAAGTTTTGCCATCTTTGCCCGGTTTGTGGCGTCTGGTGCAGCGGGAGAGGGCGCTCAATGCAGAATTTAAGGGCGATCGTACTTCTATTTTTTTACCAGCAATAGAAAGTTTGGAGAAGTCAGAGAAGGAAGAAGGAAGAAGGAAGAAGGAAGAAGGAAGAGGGAAGAAGGAAGAAGGAATATTAATGCCCAATGCCCCATGCCCAATGCCCAATGCCCAATATTTAACGGATTTAATGGAGAGAGCCGAGCAAATTCAGGAGTGGCTGAAGCCGATTACTTACTACAATATATTAGGGCCGATCGGGCTGGCAATTCGCAAATCAATTTTTCGGGTTCCCGATGAATGGCTTGACAATGA
>JAUBOH010000563.1:0-3514 GCA_036700145.1 Microcoleus occultus BM001215366 | reverse complement strand
CGTGTCCCTACCACGATCAATTGTAGGGACACGGCACTGCCGTCTCCTAATTTGGGGTGATATCAATTCCGGTGCAGCCGAAATTGATATCAACCGGCGAATCATCTGATAGGCTAATATTCGATGTAATTTAAAATCTCAGGTTTTCTGTGAGCAAAAGTCGCGAACCAGTCGAAAGTTTACTTCTCTACTATTTATTCAAATGGTCAATTGTCAGCCCGATGCTGCACCTCTACTTTCGCGGCCGCATCTACGGTGCTGAAAATGTTCCAGCAGAAGGCCCGCTGGTGGTAGTCAGCAATCACGCCAGCGATTTTGACCCGCCGATTTTGTCTAGTTGCATGAGGCGGCCGGTCGCATTTATGGCGAAGGAAGAACTATTTAAAGTGCCTATTTTGAAGCAGGCAATTACGCTGTACGGTGCTTATCCTGTCAAGCGGGAAAGTGCCGATCGCAGTGCAATTCGATCGGCTATCAACTCTTTACAAAATGGCTGGGCGACTGGTGTATTTTTGCAGGGAACTCGGACGCCCGACGGCAGAATTACTGAACCGAAATTAGGTGCTGCACTGATAGCGGCTAAGGCGAAAGCACCGCTGTTACCTGTTAGTTTGTGGGGAACTCATGCGATTTCTATCAAAGGTTTGCTAGTACCGCAACCGGTGCCGTTAACTATACGAATTGGTAAAGTAATTGAAGCGCCCGGTTCCTCGGATCGGGAGGAGTTGGAAGCGCTGACTCAAAGATGTGCGACGGAGATTAATGCGATGCACGATTTGGGGCGTTAAATTGCGGTACTCAGACGCTCAGATTTACTGTTTGGCGGAGGTTACAAAAGCAACAGCTAGAGGCGTAATTTTTTTGGTAACTGCTGCGATCAGTTCGCGATCGACGTAAGTCCAAACTCTGGGTCGATCGAAAACACAAGGCTGCAAAACTCCCCACAATAAGCCATCCGAGCACAAGTGAGCGTGAATCAATGCTCGATGTCCGAATGCTTTGGCCTCGAAATCTTTGTTGACAATTTGAGGATTTGCTGTTTCCACATCCTCAACAAAAATCGACGGTTCAGTTCGCAACGCTGCCGCAAATAAAGGATCTTCTTGTGCTAGAGAAGCGGGTTCTTTTTTCCACTCGACAGTTGTCACGTCGGGATATTTGGAATTGCGGCGCCAGCAGTACGGTGTTTTGCCTGTTTGGGTTTCAGGGTTGCGGAGGTAAAGAAATACCCGATCGCAATTTAACTGTTCGCCCACAGCTCGCATCAACAGCGGAAAAATCGCCTCGGGCGTCTGGTCGTGGCTAGATATTTCATCCTGAATTTCTGGCAAAATTGGGTCGTTCATTCACTTTTACTTGCAGCAGTTCAACTACCTTAATGCACAATAGCTTATCTAATTTTGGCTTGACTGAAGTTCGCACCCGTATAACCGGTAGTCAGCCACATTATCGCTCTTGCGCCGTCGCGAACAGCTTTTTCCACCGGTTCGGGGGTTCGACCAGACGGAACAGCCACAGGCTTAAAACTAATGCCTCGACTGCCGAGGACGATTTCGCCGATAATCTGAGCTCGCCGCATATGATCGTCAGAAGTGATCAGATACACGCTCTCAATGCCTCGAGCTTTCAATTCATCTACCAGCGTAGTAAAATTTGTCACCGTATCCACCGCTCTGTAGTCTAAGTGCAGGCGATCGGACTTAATTCCCGCTTCTGAAAACACCCATTCTGCGAACTCTGGATTAGTCCCAGAAGACACCCAAATCGGCAAATTAGGATGGTTGCGAGCAAATTTGGCGGCAAACAGCTCTCGATCTTTATCCCCACCTAGAACTAACAAAGCTTGGGGTCTCTGAAATTCGCTCTTAAGCTGGTGATAGCCAAACCAACACGCCATCAAAAGTCCGACTAGGAACCAAAAACTGCGTGAAGTCCTCAAACGCTTGTAACGTCGCGTATTTGAATTGATTCTCAACCACATCTAAACCTATAAAAACTTTGCATAGCTGACACAGGAACCATAACAAAAAATACCGC
Source organism: Microcoleus occultus BM001215366 (assembly GCA_036700145.1). Classification (GTDB taxonomy): domain Bacteria; phylum Cyanobacteriota; class Cyanobacteriia; order Cyanobacteriales; family Microcoleaceae; genus Microcoleus. The sequence goes on along the minus strand of JAUBOH010000563.1, from coordinate 1,477 downwards.
ACGTACAGCCCACTAACAGGAATTAAAAATTTCTTTCCTCCGTCATTATCAATGTAAAACAGAATGGCAACACGAGAGCGTTTACCATTCTGCTTTTAGTTGTTCTCGATTTTTTAACGGGACTGGCCGGAGTCGAACCGGCGACCTAGCGCTTAGGAGGCGCTTGCTCTATCCATCTGAGCCACAGCCCCAGTTACTGAACCGTTTTGATTATAGCAGCCAACTGTCGATTTGGGATTTTTTATTTGAGATTAACTTGTTGGGCTTCTAATTTCGATAGCAACGGGCGGGACGCCCATTCCACAACTGTTTGGCTAAGACCTGATTACAAGAGTGCAAGCTGCAAGTTTCGCAGCGATGCGGGCAAAGTTTTCTGCTGCTGTGAGTTTCCCCGCGCCGTAACAGGCGCGCTGTCTCCATGAGGTGACGGGGAGGTGTCCGGGGGGAGCCTTTTCGCTGAACGAGAGCTCGCTGTAATATTTCCAATTTTCCTTGACTCGCCAGCCGACTCGATCGCACAATTCTGTATAACTCCCCCCGCTACTTTCCCAAATCTGCTGCTGTACGCTCAACCCAAACCGCCCGCTGCTGTATTGTTGCCAAAGTTGGTCGATCGTGCGAAGGTCTGTAGGAGGAAAGGTGTCAATATCGGCTGCACTCAGCCAGCCTTCGTCTTCCCTGACAGCAATTTGCAGCAAGATTTCCCAAGTATGTTCGTCAGCTTTGCGCCATTTTCCCGTTTCTAACAGCTTTGTGAGTTGTCGGTAGTCCATCCCCACTTCAGAGATAGCCGGAGTTTTGTCAGGTATAGCGCCGATTTTTGCTTCCAGCCTCCGTAGAGTGTCGCCAATTAATTCTGGGTTTAGTTGTTCGAGGCGGTACAAAACCCATTCTAACTGAGATTGAAGGTACGTGCGGGCGATCGCACCTTGCTCCAATTCCCCCTGCAACTCATCAAATCGCGCTGACCAATTTTGTTGATTGCGGGCCGATTCCCACATTTGTTTTGCCCACTGCAATCTAACTTGTTCTTTTTTTAAATAAGTTTTGGAAGGCTTAGCGCGCTGCGGGTAGGGCGTCAAATCCCAGCCGCAAATCGAGCAAAACTCTGCTTTTTCTATGTATGCAGCAGCGCACACTGGACATTTAGACATATTGCACTAAATTCGGTTGCCAAGTAATACCAATTCTGAAAATTAGTGTTACATACAAATTCTAGGCGATCGTCTTTCAGGAAACAGCATTGCCGTCTCCGGCTGGCTGTGGGAGCGAATGAACGATAATTTATATCATTTATCAAAAAAAATCCTACCCAAAAAATGTTGGGTGGAGTGCAACAGAGGGTTGTTTCCTGAAAGACTGTTTGTCAAGTGCGGATATATAGCCTTTCTCAGAAAGATGAGGTACTCATGGGGATAGGGGATAGGGCATAGGCCGCCGTGGGCATAGGCCGCCGTGGGCATAGGCCGCCGTGGGC
>JAUBOH010000562.1:0-3533 GCA_036700145.1 Microcoleus occultus BM001215366 | reverse complement strand
AGTCTCTTCAGACAGAAGTGCTTCATTATATTGAGTTTTTGATCGAAAAGCAGGCTAAAAACTCAACCCAAGAAAAGCCGACAAAGCGAGGCGGACTTGGAATTTGGAAAGGTAAAATCTGGATGTCTGATGATTTTGATGAACCTCTCGAAGATTTAAAGGATTATATGTAAACATGAATATTCTACTGGATACCCATACTCTTCTCTGGTACTTGGAAGACAGTAAAAATTTAAGTTCTAAAGCAGCAGAAATTATTGAAGATCCAAGTAACACTCTCAGGGTGAGTATCGCCAGCTTATGGGAAATTTCCATTAAGCTTGGTTTAGGAAAACTTAGCTTGCAAAACTCATTCTCTGAGTTAGAGGAAGTGTTGCAACAACTAAAAATAGAGGTTTTGCCCATCACATTCTCTGATACAGAGTGCTATCTTAACTTGCCCCTGCATCATCGAGATCCTTTCGATCGCATTCTGGTAGCACAGGCGATTAATCATTCCCTTGTTTTGATTAGTTGCGATGTGGCTTTTGATGTCTATGACCTTCAGCGGGTATGGTCATAGGTGTGGCAGGTATTCTGTTGCTGACATTGGGTATTTGTGTTTTAATAGGATGAATCCGTTCACTTTGGAGAAAGTTAGAATGTCATTCGCTGATGAGATGCGCCGCAAGAGTTTGGAAGCCCAAAGCATTGCTGCCGAAAAAGCGCGAGCAGAAGAGGAAGCAAAAGAGGCAAAGGCGCTTGCATTAGAAGAGTCGAAACGCAACAACTGCATCCCCGAGCTGAAGAAACAGATTCAACAGGCAGCAAGTAATGGACTGTGCGAAGCGATTATTAAAGGTTTTGGCTTAAACCACTCGGAGTCATCACGACCTTCACGAGAAATGATTGAAATGATTGAAAATTTGGAAGTGAACTCATTCTTGGAAAATTTGGAATTGCACTCATTCTTGACAAGGGGCTCATCAACCCTTGATGAATACGACAGGATGCGTATAGCGTTCATCAAAGCAGAACCGGGTCTGAGCCTAACACTGGTGGCGGAAACAAAGACCTACTGGCATTATGACTGCGGTGACTATTATCACACGGCTTTATGGTTGAAGGTTGTGTGGTAATATACCCCGGAGGTATAACATCAAAATATTGCGATCGCCCTTATTTTAGCAACTTCGAGAATCATTATTGCTATAAATTAGCGACTTCCTGGACTTTTTGATGCACAAGCACTAATCTAGAATAGATGATGCCCAACTCCCAGATACTCTTGCTAAAGCTTGGGCAAAATGGTTCGAGTCCCCCGCAATTCTAGCTTATTTCAAAACAGTCATTGAAACATTACATAACCCTCATGCAAACCAAAACGATCGCAATTCGCGTTAATGCTGAGGTTGCCAGAATCTTTGAAGCTGCTTCCGAAGAACAGCGTCGTAAATTGGAAGCACTACTTAGCCTAAAACTTAGTGATGCAATTCGACGCAAAAGACCCCTAGAGGAGGTAATGAGTGAGATTAGTCGGAATGCTCAAGCCCGAGGATTGACCCCAGAAATTTTGGATTCAATTCTTTTTGAGGAGTGAGATGCGCTACGTTTTTGATACAAATGCAATCATCAGTGCAATTCTGTTTGACAACAGTAAACCCGATCGCGCCCTTCGATATGCTTTAGCAAATACCTATCCCGTATGAGTGAAACCCTCTACATTGAAACCAGCATCTTGGGCTACCTAACAGCTCGATCGACCAAAAACCTAATCCTGGCTGCCAATATCGAGGTAACAAAAGATTGGTGGGAGTATCGCCGCAGTGCTTTCACAATGTACATCTCACAGGCTGTCCTAAACGAGGTAGCACAAGGAGACACAGAAATTGCGGTTCAACGTATGGAACTCGTTCGCGGTGTTCCATTGCTGGAATTAAATCAAGCTGTCCGAGACTTAGCCTCACAATTTCTTACACGCAGCAATCTTCCCCCTAAAGCACATATCGATGCAATTCACATTGCAGCAGCGACCGTTCACGGCTTGGATTACCTGTTAACCTGGAACTGTAAGCATATCGCAAACGCTCAAATCCAGGGAAAACTTGCAGAAATCAGTTTTGATTGCGGATACGAGTTGCCGATTCTTTGTACGCCTTATGAACTACTAGGAAATTAATTTATGCTGACCGATGAAATCGTAGAAGAAATTCACAAAATTCGTCAAGAGTATGCTAAGTCTTTCAATTATGACTTGGACGCAATATTTGCAGACTTGCAGAAGAAACAAGCTGAAAGCGGCAGAGAAGTTGTGAAATTGTCGCCAAAGCGCGTCCTCGCAGGGCGTTGGAGCGGACGGGGCAAAAATAATATTCTGTGAAAAAACTAAAGCTCCTTTCCGTTGTTGCGGGAAAAGAGCTTTAATTTATTATTAACCTGGCACCGAGCTATTTTACCGGGCAGTGACCCGCCGAGTATCTTCGCCATAGCAACGTTTAACAACCGAGTTCGGGATGGATCGGAGTGGTTCCATTACATCATAAGCACCAGGAAAGCTTTGAAAACTTTGAATCCTGTGTCTGCGTTAAACTTGATGCGCTGCATCTCTTTCGCTCGACATTTATTACATTACCAAACTCCCCTAAGTTTGTCAACCCCTTTTTGAAATATTTTTTTCCATTGGACGCATGGGAGTCTAGAAACCGGGTTTTTTACGAAAATACTTGGTTCCAGCCCACAGACTCGGAAAAACCCGGTTTCTGTGGTCGAAGCGCGTCCGCCCGATCGCAAATCCAAAAACGCAGCATCCATACCCTACTCTCTGCGAATCTTCGCATCCTTCTCAAACCACGCCACAACCTGCTTAACTGTTAATTGCTCGATCGCCCCTCCCGATTCTGCCGCAATTTGCCTCAAAGGCCGCAAAGACGCAATTACCAAATTCGTAAAAAAGTTTTCAAAACTAGCATCAACTTGAATTGACTGCTGAATACTCTCATCATTCCTAACCCAATTCATCACCTGCTGATTGCTCACCTCAACCACCGCCAAACCAGTCTCCCCAGCAATTTGCTTGAGCACTCTCAAAGCATAAATTGCCAACCGCGCCGAAAACTTCTCCTTCGACGACAAAAGCGCCATATCAACTTCCGCGCACTCTTCCGGCTTTAAAAAATCAGATTCCATAATTATTTGTTATTTGTTATTAGTTATTTGTGATTCGTTATTTGTTATTGGTCAAAACATTTATCTGTATCTGTGTGAAAATCCGTGTCTTTGTCCCCTGAGCGAAGTCGTTCCTTTGTCCCCTGAGCGAAGTCGTTCGCTTCGATTTAAAGGGTCTTCATCCTTCTTCCCTCATCCTTCTTCCTTCTTCCTTCTTCCTTCTTCCTTCCTTCTAGCAATCAAATAACCGCAGCGGTGTTCCCCATCAATAATCCAGTGAGTCCGCTCTATAGTACAATCCGGCAACACAGCAGCAAACATCTCCAACTCATTACCACAAACACTCGGAAAAGTTTCAGCCACATTAGAAATAGCACAATTGTGTTCCA
>JAUBOH010000561.1:0-3542 GCA_036700145.1 Microcoleus occultus BM001215366 | reverse complement strand
ATGATTATGTGGAATGGTTGCAGTATCTGATTGACAATTTTCTTAAACCTTGGGGTTATGTTTTGAGAGGCGAGGTGAATTGGCAAGGGGAAAGAGAGGAGGATGCAGGTATGATTTGGGTTGAGAATAATACGATCGTTTCACCCGAGTGTGCACAGGAATTGTTGAGATATGCGGTGTCGCCTGTATCCGTGCCAAAGGTAGTTTGGGATTGTTTGCAAGCGGTGGAAGCGATGGGATTTGACCTGAAAGATGAGGTAATTGATAAAGCTGTGGAGTTAGGAAACGGGGAAGCATCACTGTGGATCAAGGCTAATTATGACAAATATTTTGATGGTATGGAGAGGGGTTTTGAGTTTGAAGGACAGGTAATTGAAACAACAGATGAGGAGTAGTTTCGATTTATAGATAATGTGGCTATAATTGTGAGTATGAGAAAATGAGGATTTACTATGACTGCATTAACAGAAATCCGGACAGAAGTAGTTGAAGACAAAGTTGAGGAAAAAGTACAGATTTATTACTCTCCCGAAGAGTATTTAATGCTGGAAGAGGGGGCAAAATTTAGAAGTGAATATCAGGATGGCAGGATAATCCCTATGACAGGCGGAACACCGAATCACAATCAAATAGCTGGCAATTTTTATGGCACACTGAATTTTGCTACGAAAGGACAACCGTACCGAGTCTTTATAAACGATTTGCGTTTGTGGATACCTTCCAAGCGGGTTTATACCTATCCAGATGTGATGTTGGTGGCGGGGAAGTTGGAGTTTGCTGAGGGTAGGAAAGATACGATTACTAATGCGGTGATGGTGGCTGAGGTTTTATCGGAATCGACGGAGGATTACGACAGGGGCGGCAAGTTTAAACTTTTTCGCACGATTCCTAGTCTGAGGGAGTATGTTTTGATCGATCAATACGAGATGCACGTTGAACAGTTTTCTAAGACGGATGATAATAAGTGGGTTTTGTCTGAGTATGATGGTGCTGATGCGGTGTTGAGATTGAGTTGCATGGAGTTTGAGATGGTGTTGGGTGATATGTACGATCGCGTGGATTTTGAATCTGAGTCGGATGAGTGAGCGATCGCAATTCGGGGAGACTCAGCTATTATATGTATGTGTATCGATCGGGTTAAATGCAGGAACTTTCGGGGGCTGGCGGGAATTGGCGGGTTATTGATGAGATAGTTGACGCCAATGTTGTGCAGCAACAAGACAATTTATCTTGCGGGCCTGCTTGCGGTGAAATGTTGCTTAGGAATCGGAGGGTAAATGATATCGATCGGTATGCGATCGCTTCTGAAAGTGGAGTACCCGTAAGTCCGCAAGTTTTGGCTAGCGTACTTAATGCACTCAATTCCACGTCTTCCGATCGGTGGGTAGGAGCTCCTCTTAGTATTCCCGGGGCATCTAACATTCAACTCATTGAGGTTCTCAATACTACAGGATCATGGGCAGCAATGTTGTGGGAATCTGAGAAAACCATAGGTCACATGATAGTTGTTGATGGGTTTGATGATGAAGAAAAGATATTGATTCGCGACCCTTGGGGTGGCACAAAATATAAAATGGATATAGAGGAGTTTCTGAATTGCTGGACTCTGTTTGCAGTTTACCGGGCGGGATGATGAACGTAAAAATTTTGGCTGTTGAATCAGGAAAGGAAGCTGACTCACTCGACGTTTTACTATCGATTGGGGAAGAGAAACAATCGTTTAGATTTATCAGAGAGTTTGATTTTATTGGCGGTCATAAAATTCAGATGATTAAACATGAGGATAAGTTTTGGGAAACTTTTAAGTTTAATCAGGATATCGTTTTTAAGGTGACTGAGTTGGTTTTGGGGAAATACCGAGGGGAAGTCTTGGAACTGCCAGCGGATTTGGGAAAGTTTGGCACGAAGGTAGAGGCGATCGCACTTCAAAAAGCTCGATCGCTATAATTCACATAATGCTGCGAATAAGGGAGGAGAAGAAGTGCGATCGTAATTATTAGGATGTTCGCTGAAAGGCGATAGTTTACTAAAACCCAAAGAATTTAGTAATCAATGGCAGTAGATTATTACAGAATTCTAGTAGTTCTGTCGCTTTTGGTACACCTTTCATAATTCGTTCGAGCATCCTATCTGCCTTTTTGGCTTTCTCCTTCATTCCCCCATCATTAGGATTTTGAGCTGCTTCAGCTAACTTTTGTACTTGCTCTAAAGCATCTTGTTTGTCGTCTTCACTTAAGTTTTGCTCTGCTTCTATAGCTTGTTGGAGTTGGCTAAGTAACTCTTTGATTCCAGGTTTATCAGATTCAGAGGATGAAGGTAGCTGGTTGATAATGTTTGATACATTTCCCGTAGAATTACCTCCTATGAAGTTGCCTCCAACACTGCCTCCAACATAATTTTTAGATTGTTCTTCCATGATTTTCTCCTAGTTTAATTGACGATTGATTTTGACTGTAAATTTAAATGTCGTTCAACAGAGCATCACCCTCATCTCTTATTTGATACATCTCCCCTAGAATCACCTCCTATGAAATTACCTCCAACACTTCCTTCTATTTTGATAGATCGATCGGTTGAATAGACTACATAACGACCTTCTTCATGGCTTTCCATGAAATTATATAAAATTGAAACTACATTTTTTAACCCTGGAACATCCCTGGTGATAAATATTGGTAATGGAGAACCAGAATTCAAGTATAATTTAAGACCATATTTAGGAGGCCATAATTTATTAAAAGCCCATGAGAGAATTGCGAATCCGATCATCAACATTCCTCCGGTTCTATTGTCACTATTCTGAGAAAAATTCGTGTTTATCAAAATTCCAAAGATAAACGAAAACCAAATCCATGATGATGGCACTTTTGCTGTCGGAACAGGGCATACGCCAAAGCCGGTGACGTTACGAAACTGATAGACATCAGAATCAAATTGAACTGTGTTTTTGGTGATTTCTATTGTAGCCTTCCCGATCTGTCTGTCAGTATTTTGTGATGTATTATTTACACCCATCATTATTTTTTGCAACAATTTAAGCATTAACCTGCTCCCTCCATAAATGAAATCCTTGGGACTACCACTTAATGCTATTGCCATTGACAATACTCCGGACAGTTTTCCAATATGATGAGATCGCCAGCCGGCTAGCTGAGTGCGCTCCTCTTCAGGGGCTGCCCTAACGACGTATTTACGTCATCCTAGCTGTATTGCGATCGGTAATCAATCTTGTTATTCCCGCTCGCCCGGAACGAAATTTCGAGGTTTTGAGGTTCTTCTTCACTACCTTGACGTGGGCTAGAGGGCGATCGCATAAGATCCCACACAATTGAAAAAAGTGAGTACGACCTGAACCCAAAATAAACAGAAAAACAGGAAAAACTCAAGTGAATTTACAGCGGAATCTGACGATCGAAGTTAACCTCAGCGGTGCAAATCTCAGCGGCGCAAACCTAAGTGGAGCAAGATTATTCGCAAACTTGAATGAAGCTGATTATGTTCAAACCGATTTAGATAAAATAATAACCTCTGACAATAAAACT
>JAUBOH010000560.1:0-3622 GCA_036700145.1 Microcoleus occultus BM001215366 | reverse complement strand
TCCCTACAATTAATCACGGTAGGGACACGGCACTGCCGTCTCCTCATTTTGGCTGCTAATAATTCCGGCCCAGCCGGAATTGATAAGAGTCCTCGGATTTGGGAAGGACTTGCATTCCTGACTACGAACACATTAATTGCGGTAATTGACCGGACATGACATCATTAAACAGCAAATTTATGATGCGGCCGCAGATTTAGTAATTCTTGGGGAGAAGCTAACAGCTTGACGGTGACAGAAAGGATTTCTTGGTGAGAATTGAGTAACAACAGCCATGCGACATTAATACCAAATGCGGAAGTTTGCACCCGCCCGCTGACCTGAACTTCAACTGTGCCATCTTCTAAAACTTGGCTGATACCTTGCTGGGGTTCGAGCTGCATTCCTCGCGCTTCTGTTTTTAGATAAGTGGCGATCGAGCTTTTACCGATAATTGGCTCCTCAAACGGCGCGTGCAAAACCCCGTCACCAACAAACAAATTAGCCGTCGCTTCAAAATCCCCCGCGTTTAAAGTTTCAAAATATCGGAGCACCGCTGGCTTTGTGATGCCGGCAATCTTTATAGAGCGAGTTAAAATAGGTCTAGTTGTTGCGGTCATAAAAGAAATGATTTTAGATGAATGAGTCTACTTTAATCATTCTCTTTGTCGCAGCAAATCCCTCAAAAGATATAAGTAGAGCCAGTAAAAAAATTCTCCGAAAAAAGGAGGAAATGGAGAGCGCCGATCGCAGCTTTCAGAGCACCCACCGACATCAAACCCAGACACCTGTAGGCATCTGGGTTTCTGAGCAAGTCTGTTTGACTGACCAAACAAGAATATTTTATTTGCGGATCAAATTGAGCAATTCTTTAGGAGATGCCAACAAGTCGATCGCCACAAAGAAAATTTGACCTTGAGGATCGAGCAAAAACCGCCACGCAATGTTCATGCCCACATTCGAGCCAAACCAAGGAGTTTCGACTTTGCCGGTGACTTTCACTTGGCGGTAGCCATCTTCTGCGGGTTCTCCCACGCCTTGCTGCGGCATCATTTTCAGTCCGATGCACTCTTCCCGCATATAGTTGAGGATAGCTTCGCGACCGACGATCGGCTTTTGGAAAGGCGGTTGCAGGGCACCTTCTTCAGCAAATAAGCCGACGGCTGGGGTGAAGTCGAAGGCGTTCATGTAGTCGATGTAGCTGAGCACTGTCTGCTCGGTGATACCTTCAATCTTGGTTTTCACCCGTTCTTCTACAGCGGTGGGAGTGCTGCGGGGGGCCGAGCGTTTGCCGTACTCTTGGCTGAAATCTGGATCGTAGCCCATGTGAACTACGGTATTGCGAAGTACGGTAATTTGCTGACCTGGATCTAATTTCTTGATGGTTTCCAAAACTGTGGTGGCTTCGGGAGACATTTGATAGCCTGCGGGGATCGGAGCAACAGCGCCCTGTTTCATCAACTGTCCCAACTCGTACCAGAAACCGAGTTTGGTGTTGACGCGCAAGGAAGTGTAAATCCGGCCGATGTTGGTGTCAGCGTTGCTGGCTAGGTCAAACATCGTTTTGCTTTGAGCCTGCGGCGACATCTGCTTGATGTCGTTGAGTACGCCTTCGACAAGGGCCATGCTGGCTACTCCTGGAGCTGCTGCGGTGATGGAAATACCCATTTCGGTGTAGGCATACCAGAGCAGTGCCAGTTGGTCTTCAACGCTGAGTTTGTAGAACGAGTCCGTGGTAGACGGAACAGCGCTAGCAATCTCGGTGTTGGAGAAAATAGATTGAGCTGATTGAATACTAACTGCCATGTTTATCTTGTGGGATTCGCTGTCGGTTTTACTTGCGTACTTGCAAATGGCGAATCGAATTCTCCCTTAATTAAAATTATGTAACGTTTTTGACAAATTAGAGTTCAAATTTATAAATATAAAGATTGTGAAAGTATTATGAATTCTGTCGTAAAATCAGTCTAAATATTAATATACTTATCGCCCATTTTGTGATATGGTTTTTTACCCGATGAAAATAACAATTAATAGCGATCGCATTAAGCAAAAAGGCTTAGAGTTGGGATTTCACAAAGTCGGGATCGCCTCAGCCGACGCGGATTTAGATCGAGAAAAACAAAGATTGCAGGCTTGGCTGGACAAGGGTTATCAGGCGGATATGGCATGGATGGCAAACCCGAAACGGCTGGATATTCGATCGGTAATGCCAGAGGTGCAGTCCTTAATATGTGTCGCCATCAACTACTACACGCCTCACCAGCGCCCAGGCGGTGCCGAATATGCCAAAATTTCTCGCTACGGCTGGGGGCGGGATTATCACAAAATCCTGCACAAAAAATTGAAGGTGTTGGCAGATTGGGTACGATCGCAAGGTGAAGGAATTGAAGCGCGCTATTATGCTGATACCGGCCCCATTCAGGATAAAATGTGGGCGCAGCGTGCGGGCATTGGCTGGATTGCGAAAAATGGTAATGTAATTTCGCCAGAATACGGTTCTTGGGTGTTTTTGGGCGAAATCTTGACTAATTTGGAGTTAGCGCCCGATGCGCCACACACCCAACATTGCGGTACTTGCACTCGCTGCATTGAGGCGTGTCCGACTGGGGCGATTGTTGAGCCTTTTGTCGTGGATGCCGATCGGTGCATAGCTTATCATACGATCGAGAATCGAGCCGAAAAATTGCCCGACGAAATAGCATCTAATTTACAAGGTTGGGTAGCAGGTTGCGACATTTGTCAAGATGTTTGTCCTTGGAATCAGCGTTTTGCCAAAGCAACAGATGTTGCAGAATTCGAGCCTTATCCTGAAAACATAGCGCCAACACTTGTAGAATTAGCCGACATTTCCGATGAAGAGTGGAACCGCCGATTTACAGCTTCCGCACTGCGGCGAATCAAGCCCGAAATGCTGCGTAGAAATGCCAAAGCAAATTATTAGTCATTAGTCATTAGTCATTAGTCAACTGTCACCAATGCCCCATGCCCCATGCCCCATGCCCAATTTAATTTATGTCTCCCAATGAACCCACAAAATACGATGCAATTTTAGGCGGTAAAAATCCACCTCCAATTAATGCTGCTGTGTTGGGCGGCATAGCAGGAATGAAACAGCGCTTAGCCAGCCCCCTAGCTGAAGCAAGGTTAGCAGCACTTTCAGATGCTTTAAACTACCCAGAAGCAGGTTTAGAAGCAGCAATTACAGTTTTTGACGATGCTGACGAGCGGGTAAGAGCTACGGCTGCTGCGATGTTTGGGCGGGAAGAACAAATTAGCTTGCTTGAAAAAGGTACAACAATCTGGAATAAATGGAGAGTGCAAAATCTACTTTTATTGGGCGGATTTTTAGATTTGAGTTGGGGAGATTTGAGCGGAGTCAATTTGGCTAAAGCCAACCTGAGAGAGTCGAACTTAGCAGGAGCAAACTTGGAATTTGCCAACCTGCAAGGTGCAAAAATATTTCTAAGTAACTTGGAAGTAACTAATCTGAGAAAAGCCGATTTAAGCGGCGCAAACCTGAGCAAAAGTAATCTGGGCGGGGCTGATTTGCAAGCAGCTAATCTCAGTCGAGCCAACCTGCGATCGGTTAATTTTCGGGAAGCTAATTTATCTCAAAGTATCCTGAAAGAAGCTAAACTAG
>JAUBOH010000559.1:0-3628 GCA_036700145.1 Microcoleus occultus BM001215366 | reverse complement strand
CGAGCACTGATACTAAGTATAACGGGATTGTGGTTGCTGGGGTGGTTGTGGCGATTACCGATAACGACGTACCGCCGACACCGACGCCGACTCCGACACCGACACCGACACCGATACCGTTAGTAAGCGTCGAGCCGCAGCCACCGACACCGACGCCAGTGAGCGTCGATCCGCAGCCGCCGACTCCGACACCGGCGACATCAGTCACTCCGACGCCAACACCGGCGACATCAGTTACTCCGACTCCGACACCGGCGACATCAGTCACTCCGACTCCGACGCCGACGACATCAGTCACTCCGACGCCAACACCGGCGACATCAGTCACTCCGACTCCGACGCCGACATCAAGGCCAAACATATTCAGGATGCCCGGAATACCGAGCTCTAACGATCAGATTGCTAGTGTTCCTCCCACGGTAAGTTTTTCCCAAGCTACTTACAAAGTCAAGGAAAGTCGCACAGAAAGCGTTGAGACAAAAATTACTCTCACTCGTACTGGGGATCTAAACAAAATTTCCAAGGTGTACATAGAACCTCCTACTGGTTCAGCGACTTTGGGAACAGATTGGAGCGTTCCCCCCGATTTCTCTCCCGAACTCACCTTTAACCCTGGCGAAAATAGCAAAACTTTCACACTTGACATCTTACCGGATACTCAAGTTGAGGGAGTAGAAGAAATTGAGTTTCGGATCACAGATCGGGGTAATGCCAATATTGGTACGCAAAGCTCTGCTACCGTGCAAATTTTTGATGCTGACTCACTTTTATTCGATACTGACTTAGTTTTCACCGATACGAAAGTTCCAATATCTGTCGGGTTTTCAGCTATCTGGGGAGACTACAACAATGACGGCAAACTGGATATCCTCGGAAACAACCGAATCTACAAAAACACCCAAATCTACGACAATACTGACGGCAGCTTTACCAAATATGGCTTTAGCGAAAATAATCGAACAGACTTGCGAGGTAGTAACTCAGCATGGGGAGATTACAACAATGATGGGCGACTGGATGTCACGCTGAGTCGCTACGAATATAACAATAGTTGGGGTCGTAATGCTGAAAGCAGAGACATCTACAGCAACATAGGCAATGACTTTGGCTTTGAGACACAGCTACCTGATGTTTACCCGGAAAATTCCTACGTGACTTGGGGAGATTCTAACAATGACGGTCGTCTCGATATCTTGCGAACAGGCCCAAATAGTTCAAACATCAGCACTCTACTTTACCGCAACGAAGGCGCTGTCAATGATCGATACAGCTTTCAAAATCTCGGGGCGATCTCCAAGGGAGACTCACTACCACCCAGTGGCGATGCTGTCGCTTGGGGGGACTACGATAACGACGGTAAACTTGATATTCTGCTCAAGGTGCCGGGTGCTACAGACAATTGGCCAACCGCCAAAGTTTATCGTAACCTGGGCGATGGGGCTTTCTCTGACATTGGTTTAGAACTACCTGGTTTGGTGAACGATCCCTCCGATGGTTTTATCAGAAAAGATTTTGTCTCTTCGGTTGCTTGGGGAGACTACAACAACGATGGCAAACTCGATATCCTACTGACAAGCGAGGATGCAGGAAAACCTATTGTCAAAGTTTACCGAAACCAAACCAGCATCAACGATCCTAAAGGCTTTTACGACAGTGGCGTACAAATACCTGGTTTGTATTATGCTCAAGCCACGTGGGGAGACTACGACAATGACGGGAGCCTCGACATTCTGCTAACAGGTCGGGATCGCTCATATTACGAAGCAGGAAAGTACATAACCAAAATCTACCGTAATACTAGCAGTCGCAGCAGCGATAGCTTTGACAGCGGTGTAGAGATAGACAGTCAGCCTGACGGTCTACCCGGTTCTGCCACTTGGGGAGACTACGACAGCGATGGCAAACTCGATATTCTGCTAGCAAACGCATCAACCAAAGTCTTCCACAACAACACTCCTAAAACGAACACTCCACCCACCGCACCCGCAGGGCTGACGGCTGTAGCTTCGGGCCCAGAAGTTACCTTCAACTGGAACAAAGCAACTGACGAGCAAACTCCTCGTGATGGTTTAAGCTACAACCTGCGAGTTGGCACTACAAAAGGGGGCCAGGATATTCTTTCCCCGATGTCTCTTGGCGATGGAACTCGGCAACTCGTGGGGCTGGGAAATGTCAGTCAAAACACCCGCTGGCAACTCAAAGACTTGCCTCCAAAGACATATTACTGGAGCGTGCAAGCCATTGACACAGCTTGGGCCGGTTCACCTTTTGCCACAGAAGGCGAATTTACTATAGTTCCCAACCGCCCGCCAGTTTTAAACTACGGCGAGACTACAACCCCTTGGCATTACAACTTTCTACCAGTAAGCAAATCATCCACATTCACCTACACGTTCCCGGCCAATACATTCACCGACCCGGATCTTCCCGGCGACAAGCTCACCTACACAGCCACTCTGATGAACGGCAGTCCTCTGCCAAGCTGGCTCACGTTTAATCAAAATACCCGTACCCTGAGCGGCACAAGCCCCAGAGCGCAGGAGTTAACAATCCTGTTAACAGCAACAGACAGGGCGGGTCTTAGTGCTAGCGACAATCAGGGTATGTTGCTGACATTTAGTAGCACCGGCGTAGTGATTGACGGCTACATCTCCGGTGCAACCCTCTTCCTAGACGCCAACAAAAACGGTATCAAAGACACCAACGAACCCTCCACAACTACTAACAGCGACGGTAGCTTTAATCTCAACATCCCCTTCGAGATTTTTGACACCAACAAAAACGGAGAAATCGACCCATCAGAAGGCAATATAGTTGCCACTGGAGGCACTGACACCGCCACCGGCTTACCCCTAGAAACACCTGTCACCGCACCGCCAGATTCCACAGTTGTCACCCTCCTAACCAGCTTAGTCGCCGACTTAATCGACAAAGGAATTGCACCAGAATCAGCCCAATCTTTAGTCAAAGCAGCCCTTTCTCTTCCTGCCGAAGTTGACCTGACTAGCTTAGATCCAATCTTAGCTACCAACAACAACCAACCGGGCGGTGTCCAAGTCTTAGCAGCAATGGTGAAAGTCCAAAACTTCATCACTCAAACAAGCGCTTTGATTGACGGTGCTTCCAGTGCAGCTACTAAGGATCTTGTCAAAGCTGTTGTCAGTTCAATTACGAATCAAATTCAATCCACTACAGTCTTAAACCTGAGCAACGCAGCAGCTTTAGAGCCAATCATTCAACAAGCAGCCGCGAAAATCCAGCAAATAGACCCCAGTTTCAACATTCAAAAAGTCACCCAAATTACCTCGCAAGCAGCGACAGTAATGGCAACAGCAAATCAACGCATTGATAGCGCCATCTCCAGCACAACAACATCAATTCCTCAAGCAGTAGCCCGCGTCCAACAAGTATCTTTAGGCGCAACTACTCAAGACTTCAAAGCTGTTGGTGCGGGATCTAAGACAATTTCTCAGCTCGTTACTGACAATACTGGTGCTGCTTTAGATACCAAAATTCAAGCAGTGATATTGCCTGTTGGAATTGCGGCTCCTATTCTCACTGGTGACGCAGATTTGGGCAGCAATTCCCCGAATCAAATTCTCGGTACGAATGGCGACGATATCCTGAC
>JAUBOH010000558.1:0-3641 GCA_036700145.1 Microcoleus occultus BM001215366 | reverse complement strand
ATGCCGAAGTCTTTTTTGATCGATCGCAGAGTAAAAATAGTCATCAGTATATCAAGTCATTTACCTAGCTTAGTTTAGCTTAGTTCGATCGAATCCGGCTGCATCGAACATATCATAGTGATACAACCAGAATTCATATTACTTGATATATTGAATGTGCGACCGCTAAAATATGAATGGATGTTGCCACCAAAACAACAGCGACTATTGATTAGGATGGCTTAACCACCTCTCACTGCACAGGTACAGTTACTTTCAAGTCAATCTGTTTTAAATTATTACCATCCGTGACCTTACCGCTAAGCCGACCTTGCATAAAAGCACCTACAGTTACAGGATTTTTGTCTAAGGACAACGTTAAATCTGTGCCAACTGTATTCAATTGATAACTTCCACTACCATTGGCATCTATAATCTGTAGTGTTCCAGTTACGCCAGATCCTTGACCAATGTGAACCCTTCCTTGCTGATACTCCGTGAGCGGGATGTCATTAATATTTAATACAACAGCGACCGAGCCATTGTTTTGAGTAGGTTGGCTGTTGGATAGAAGCCAGAGCTTTTTATCCAAAACGTGTATTTGACCTTGATTCAAGAGCGCGGTGCCGGAGAAAGTACCTATAAAAAAGGAACTTTTCATACTTATAAATAAGTTGAATAGCACCCAGGCAATCAAACCAAGCGGGAGTAACTGTAGGATTCCAACTATCAAATTTCCTGATGTAAGATTGTAGTGAATATTGTGAATATAGTTACGACCTACCTGAATAATATCTCGACCTGCATGAGCATTTTGAGATTGAGAAGGTGGTCTATGCCCTGGTTGATTTGACATGAATTTATATGAATTTGTATGTGGCTGAAAGTGAGTCGAGACAAAAAGCTTGACAGGGCAGTTGAATATGGGAGTCCCTGAAAGCATTAGGAGATGTTTTTAAACTGGCATATCCCCTAAATTACATTTTCAAAGGGGACTTTGATTCATTCTCCTTGAAAAGGTGATATTGGGGGATATTCTTCGCAACAGACAGGTAAATATAGAGTTTAAAAACACGCCCTAGGGCTTGGAAGAAGACGATGCAGGGGCAGCAGGAGCGATGGGAGCTGATAACTGAGGCTGATTAACCTGAGTTCCAATGCCTCGCCCAAATACAACACCTAGGGCGACCATACCGCCCAGAACTGCCAGACTCAGAATCAAAAATGAGCGATTGTTAGAGTTATTCATGTCCCTCCCAACCTGAGTAATCTTGCCTACACCAGAAGAAGCGGTCTGGGTCGGTTGAACGGGGGGGTTGGTATGTGGTGTGGGCTGAGTCATTGGCTTAATTGCAGTAAGAAAATCTCATAAAGTCTATCTACTACATTATTGCATTGAATTCCGGAATCTTTAACAACTCCTTAATTGAATGCTGGCGATGTAGGATTATTGACAGGTTGACATATAGCGTTTATCAGAAAGATGGAGTACGCCGAAACCCTGTGTTTTCAAGCTTTTTAAGTTGATTTTTGTACCTCATCTACCTAATAAACGCTATATAGCGTTAGCCCAAGTTTTTGGTTGCAGCCAGCAGCTTAGCACTTTGTTGGTAGAGAAAAAAGGGAATTTGTCGCTATGAAGATGAAAAGTAAGGAGGCTGAATGAAAACCCCGATCGCCCTACCAATTGACCAAATCACGAAATTGTGCCAACATTGGCAAATCATCGAACTCTCCCTCTTTGGTTCTATCCTTCGGGACGACTTTCATGCAGAAAGCGACATCGATATCCTAGTTGCTTTTGCTCCCACAGCCAACTGGGGTCTATTCGATCACGCCCAAATGCAGGAAGAACTAGAAACATTGCTAAGCAGACCAGTCGCTCTAATCAGTAAACGGGTGATCGATCGCAGTTCTAACTAGATTCGCCGTCAATAAATTCTCTCTACCGCTCAAATTATCTATGCCAAATAGCCACGATCCCCCATGCCTTCCAATGTACTATAATACAGATACCAACCAAGGTTGGAGTATTTTTGTACGTCCTTGTTATTATAGACGCAGGTGCTTATGTCTCAAGCAATTAGGCAAGACATCATCAATATCGCCGAAGAGCAGATTGACGAAATAAGGCAAAAAATTGACTACCATACCACAGAATACACCATAGAATTCATAGTCGATAAATACCTGGAACAAGATGATGCCGGGATCGGTGAGATTTATATCCCTGAATTTCACAGAAACTTGAGATGGGATATTAATCATCAATCTCGATTCATTGAATCCATTATTCTTGGTGTGCCTATTCCTGCCATGATTGTCGCAGAAATCGAAGAAACTGGAAAAATAGCGATTGTTGATGGAGCTCAGAGGGTGATGACTCTGGCAGCTTTCCTAACAAATCAGTTGCAACTAAGCAACCTCGAAACATTAGATTCTCTAAATGGTTCCTATTTTAAGGATCTCGCACCTTCACGCCAAAGAAAATTTAAAAATACTTCGCTCAGAATGATAGTTATCTCAGACAAAGCTGATGAGAAAGTAAGGAATGATATTTTCTATCGCATCAACACCAGTAATCTCGATCTAACCCCTAATTCCAATAGTCTGCTACCAAACTCATAAGCCTGATAATATGAAACCAATAATTGAGTATGCTAAGCATAAACTTTTAAGTCGCAGCCTATGAAAGAGTTCATCAGAGACTTTAACAGGCGAGTGGCAGAAATCCAGAAATATTTTGAATTAGTAGATAAAATCGAACAACTTGGTGCATTGTCTGCTAAATCAATCATCTTCCCATCAGGTGAATATATTGTTGATAGCGAGATTCAAAAAATCTTGCAGTCTCATTGTTATCTGCTCTTATACAATCTTGTCGAATCTTCTATTAGAAATGGTATAACTGCCATTCATGATGTTATTTTAGTCGAGCAATTAACTTATAAAGATTTAAGTCCCAAAATCAAGAGATTGTGGTTGCTGAACGATAGAAGTAAAAGTTTCAGAGACTCATATATCAAAAAGGATAGTGTAGCTGACAATCTTCAGGAATTAATTAAATCGGTTTTGAATGATGATCTAGTTTCCTTAGATCCATCTAATATTCCCATATCGGGAAATTTGGATGCTAAAACTATCAAAGAACTCATAGATATGTATGGCTTCTTTGGGAATTTAGGAGTTGCGAGTAGAGAAATAGATGACATTCTGAATTTTGTCGTTAAGATCCGATGCGATTTGGCACATGGAAATGTTTCGTTTTCTGATGCTTCGAGTCAAATACTTTGGAGCAAGTTAGTTGATGATAAAGATAAATTGGTTAAATATCTAACTCATCTGCTAAATAATATTGATGATTACATTGAGAAGAAGAAATACAGAATCTAGCAGTCTGTTTGGATGAGTAAACATTGGCTAGATAGCGAAGCTGCAACTCAAGAAGTTTTGGCAATTTCTGGATTGCTAGAGCGAGTTAAGCAAAATTAGAGCGTCATCGGAATTTTGTTTGAGCATCGGCTGCCAATTCTCAAAACGCTCTGGATCGAATATTTTTAAGTTATGCTGAGATCGATCGCACTTCTGATTTAACCACATTATTCACATGAATACTCAAAACGTGAATCTCCCATTGATAAATCGTGTTCTAGAACACAAAG
>JAUBOH010000557.1:0-3643 GCA_036700145.1 Microcoleus occultus BM001215366 | reverse complement strand
CATAAAGTATGGTAAATCGCGAGGGATGTCAGCAGAAGGGCGATCGCACTTTTGACAATTGTCCAGCCATCACCTAAAAACACTTGAAGCGGGACTATGAAAAACGATTCTACTGGTAAATCGAGGGTAATTACATTTAGCTGAAAGCAGGAAAAATAAGACCAGCGATAAATCCAGCCCGTGAAAAATAAAGCGGCACCAAGCAAGCCAACAACACTGGCAAAGTTGCCTAAAATATTCGATTCGGGAGTAGGTTGGGGAGAAGCGGTCACGGAATCACCTTCAAGGGATGTGGAGTACAATTTTAGGACAGTAGCACGGGTAACGCTTATCCTTGAAGGGGGTTTAGGGGACGATGAAACGCAGAACACTTTCTTTTCTAGTTGTAGCACTTTTTACGGTAACGGCGAGTATGGCAGCACAAGTTAATGCCGCCAGTCAGGAAGTCCAGAAACAGAATTTGCGATCGGTACAAGCGCAGGCCAGCGGTAGTCAGGCGATACCCGTAGCGTTACCTACGCAAGCGGAAATTGTGATGAAAGGGGGCGGAAAAAGAGACGGTAGAGTTGTGCAGATTGACGAGAAAGTGCAACAATTATGGATACAGCTAGGACAGGAAAAGCGATCGATCCCGTTGGGTCAAATTGATAAAATCGTGTTTCCCAAAAATGCGGTGGTTTATCTGAGTAATGGGATGCCAAAGGTGCGGGGCGAACTCCCACCAGCAAACCGTACAGAGATTTGGCGCGGTATTCCCATGAACGCTTTTCGCCTGCTAAATCCGCCGGAAAAAGGTCAAGCGGAGTTAAATCTAGGGTCTGTTGTTTCTACTGAAACTTTGAGTGAGATTAGAGCAATTATGGCGGGGAATGGGAAAAATACGCGGCAATATGTCGTGGATGAAATGAAATTTGATGTGCAGAAAAAGACTATGACAATTGTAGCGACTCCGTATTGAGTCCGTCGCGTGGCCAGAAACCGGGTTTTTTTACGAAAATATTTCGTTGCAGCCCGCAGATTCGGTAAAAAACCCGGTTTCTTTGGTCGGAGTGTGTAAGTTCTGTCCGCCGTTGTTTGGCTGCGAGCGCGATTTAATTTAAATATCTGACGGTTTTGACGAGCCATTAGAAGATTTCAAGGATTAAAAGATTCTGCGTTTGATGCCTATCCTATTAATCAAATTTGGTTAATTATAAAAATGATGAAACGATTTATCACCAGTGTTTTGGTTTTGGGTGTGTGTCTAACTCCTTTGAGTGTGCCGGTGATAGTACCACCGAGTTGGGGGCAAAGCCTAAATTTACAGGTTAAAGAATTACCGAGACTTATAGAGCAAGCAACCCAACAGCAACAACAAGGACAACACCGACAAGCGATAGAGATATTTCAACAGGCTTTTGGAATTGCCGAAGAACTGAGAGACGGAACCCATGCAATTACTATACTGTTGGGAATTGGTAGTAGTTATCTAGACCTTGGTCAGTCTCAGCAAGCTTCGGATTACTATAATCAGGCTCTTTCGATAGCAAGACAAATCAAAGATCGCTCTGGGGAAGCTATTGCTTTGAATAATATTGGTCGAGTGTACCACAGCCTTTCCCAACCGCAAGAAGCATTGAAATCCTTTAACCAAGCTTTACCTATTAGCCGGGAAGTGAAAGATCGCCCACAGGAATTTACTACTTTGAATAATATTGGTTTAGTGTACCAAAGTATCTCCAAACCGCAAGAAGCATTGAAATACTTTAACCAAGCTTTACCTATTACACGGGAGATAAAAGATCGCGCGAGGGAAGCTATTACTTTGAGTAATATAGGTTCAATCTATAATAGCATTTCCCAACCACAAGAAGCATTGAAATACTTTAACCAATCTTTATCTATTAGTCGGGAAGCAGGAGCTCGCACGGGGGAAGCTGTTACTTTGAATAATATTGGTGCAGTGTACAACAGCATCTCCCAACAGCAAGAAGCATTGAAATACTATAACCAAGCTTTACCTATTATGCTGGACGTGGGTCATCGCGCAGGCGTTGCTACTACTTTGACTAATATTGGTATAGTGTACAACAGCATCTCCCAACCACTAGAAGCATTGAAATACTTTAACCAAGCTTTACCAATTAGGCGGGAATTGGGCGATCGTGCAGGTGTTGCTACTATTTTGAATCATATTGGTATAGTGTACAACAGCATCTCCCAACCACTAGAAGCATTAAAATACTATAATCAAGCTTTACCAATTATGCGGGAGTTGGGCGATCGCAGGCAGGAATCTGCTACTTTGAATAATATCGGTTCCGTAATGTTATCTATTGATCAACCTGAAAAGGCGTTGTATTACTTCAACACAGCTTTACCCATTTTTAGACAAATGCGTTGTCGTCTTTGTGAAGCATCTTCTTTGAGTAATATAGGTAGCATCTATATAACAATCGGGCAATCGGATAAGGCATTGGATTATTACAAACAAGCTTTACCAATTACGCGGGAAGTTGGCGATCATGCTGGGGAAGCTACTATTCTGAATAACATAGGTGGAGCCTACAACAGCATCGGACAGCCACAAGAGGCCTTGAAATACTATAATCAAGCTTTGCCAATTATTAGCCGGGAAGTGAGTGATCGCGCAGGCTTTGCTACTACTTTAGATAATATCGGTGGAGCCTACAACAGCATCCGACAGCCGCAAGAAGCTTTGAAATACTATAACCAAGCTTTACCGATTCGGCGGCAAGTGGGAGATCGCGTTGGAGAAGCTAAGACTTTGAATAGTATCGGTTTTATTTACTATACCTTGGGAAAACATCAGAAGGCATTGGAGTATTACAACCAAGCTTTGCTAATTCATCAAAAAGTGGGCAGTCGATCAGGAGAAGCAGCGGCACTAAATAATATTGCTTTAATCTACTATGATCTCGGGGAATTGCAGAAAGCTTTAGATTACAATAACCAGGCATTGTATGTGGTTAAGAATTTCGCTAAGCACCTTATAAAATTTGAAGCTAGGATTTTAAATAATATTGGTGCTATTTTATCGGCTAGTGGGAAATTACGAGAGTCCTTGGATTACTTTAGCCAAGCTTTAAAAATAAGCCGTAAGATCACCGATCGCTATAGCGAAGCTGCGAGTTTAAGTAATATGGCTACAGTCTACAACAAGACAAATCAACCGACTCAAGCGATCGAATATGAGGAGCAATCAGTCAAAATTACCTTAGAAATGAGAGCAGGTTTACAGCTAGAAAATCGCCAAAAATTTATAGAAGGTGAAATAGGCAAAGCCGTTGGACTTGTTGACATCCTCATCGACCAAAACCAAGCCGAGCGCGCTTTCCAATGGGTCAACATCGCCACCACAGCCGATCTCGCCGACTACACCCGCTTAATTGACGCCAAAGTCGCCAACCCCCAAGCACAAAAAGCCATTGACGAATGGAATCAAAAAAATCAACAACTCCAATTCCTCCGTCGCCAACTCGAAGACAACTTCTCAGACAATCTCGCCCGACAAATGCGGGAAATTGAAGCAGAAGTCTACCGCACAGCAGAAGAAATCCGCCGCCAATTCTCAGAAGTCGCCGAACTCTTTGAAACCACACCCAAAGACATCGCCCAACTGAAAGCAAGTATCGCACCAGAT
>JAUBOH010000556.1:0-3657 GCA_036700145.1 Microcoleus occultus BM001215366 | reverse complement strand
CGGCAGTGCCGTGTCCCTACCGCGATCAATTGTAGGGAGACGGCACTGCCGTCTCCTCGCTTGTCACCTGACGGCGCAGCCGGAATTGATATTACTATTGTAATCTAGAATGCCTGAAAAAAGCGATAATACCCAGATGACCGACTTCTTAAAGAAGTCGGTCATCTCACAAATAACCAATCACAACTAACAACTAATCAATAACTATTGCAGCGGCAAAAACACCGTCATCACTTCACCCTTTTGGGGCCGCTGGCGAATTACCAACTTTCCCCCAGCCGCCCGAAATAAGTTCTTAGTCACGCTCAAATTTAAACTCAAACTTCCTGTCTCCGGCTGCACCATCAACAAAGGCCCGATCGACCTTAGAGGAGCATTAGCAGCAGGTGCAAAAGCCGATTCGCCCTCACTGTCGGATGGATGTTTCGATTCCAACTGCAACTTTAACTGATCGCCCGCCAAAGTCACCCCCACCTGAATGTGACTTCCCGATACCAAAGTCCGAGTAAAATTCTCAATCAAATTAGTTAAAACCTGATCCAACATAGTCGGATCGCTGACAACCGCAGGCAACTTTTTCGGGATAATTACTTCCAAAGTATGATTCCGCTGACTTGCTTGTTTTTGCCAGCGCGGAATGCTATGAAGCAGCACTTCACCGAGAGACATTGCTGTTAGATGCACGGAGGAGTTTTTGGCTTGGGACATTTCCATTTCTACGGCGCGGAAAATTAAGCCGAAGCGATCGATCTGAGCGGTACACTCAGCATCAATCATTTCCAAACGCTTGACCACCACTGCATCGAGTTTGGGCCGTTTCAGCAGCAATCGAGTCAGCGTGCGAATGGTAGCCAAAGGAGTACGGACTTCGTGGGCGATCGCCTGTAGCAATTCCACCTCTTTAGTAGCGTGAGAAATTGGAGATTTGCAGTTGAGATTCTTAGCCTGCAACTTTTCATGCCTTCCCATCAAACTATCATCAATTCTTTCATCCTTAATTCGGCCTGTTTCCTCTTTCCAAATCGGCAAATTATTCAACAGCAAGCGGCTGAACTGCGCGACTGTTTGATAGTTGGGAGCAACAGGCGAAAACTGCTGGAACAGCGCATCTAATTTAGTAGAATTATTAGTTAATTGGCTAACGGGCAAATTGAGGTCGCCGTCAGAATTGGCAAGCAAACTGTCGCTTTCAGTCACCCGGCGCCGCAAAACTTCCCAAGATGAAGCGACTACTTGCGGATCGAAAGAAAATAGAAAAGCTGGAATACCGGCAGCATTTTCACCTAAAACCATCACCAGGCTAAAACTAGCTGTTAAAACCAAACAAAACTGCTCGTTGGCCAAAGGATCGCCACTTGCCAAAGCCAGCGCAGGCGCAGCAGCAGGTACTGATATTTCGACATCTGCCGCTGCTGGGAGTAAAGCTAAACTTTGTCTGGCCCGAAAAGACCACAAAGCTGCATCATTGTCTGGAATACTGGTAAAAATCCAATTGGCAAAGCCGTTCGCCAAAGCGGGGTTAGTTAAAACCGAAGATGGGCCGGATAAGACTAATCCATGACAGGAATTGGGAATTCGTGAATCAGTTGTTTGTGCTGGTTTTTGCCGATCGAGCATTTGATTCAAAGTGGCGATCGCCCCGTACCATTCCTGCTCAGCTTTCAGCCGGGAAGCCCCACGGCTCCCAGGACACTTCGGGCGGTTGTTTTCTGGGCCCAACTTAGCATCAAAGAGACTGAGGTCATTTTCTGAGCCTTCGGAGGCTAAAATTTCGCTTATTGTCGGTAAAAAGTAAGTATTCACAGTAGTTATAAACCCACCTTCTGAGGCATGAAGGATGAAGTATTTATTTAAGTTTAGGAGTTAGGATTTAGGCATCAAAAGGATTAAAAAATCCGGCTGAATTTTTGTGCGTTCCTCCTGATTCACAGCATACCCACCTTTGTCAATTGCCGATATTGGCAAACCGTACCAAACAAGTCGCAATCTCCGCGCTTGGGCCCATATTTGGATCGATTAAACCGATCGCCCTTGCAAAAGTGCAAAATGAAGTCAGTTAACACCGTGCTTTCCTTATGCCCACCTCGATCGCCGACTCAAAAAATCTGCTGTCTGACTTAATGGCACGCTACCGCAACCAAGTCGATTATCTAGCAATTCGGCTCGAAGAAGCCGAAGGCACCGACATCCTGCTGCGGGGCGAAAAAATCGAAACCCTCAGCGAAGGAGTCTCAATTGGCGGCCAAGTTCGAGCCTGTCACAAAGGCGGCTGGGGCTTTGCCAGTTTTAACCGACTTTCCACCCTCGCCGAAAGAATCGAAGAAGCCATCGCCGCGGCCAAACTGATCGGCGAGGAAGAAACGATTCTCGCGCCTGTCACCCCCGTACAAGACATTTGCTTCCTACCGCTGACAGGAACAGACCCCCGTCTGGTTCCCCTGATCGAGAAAAAGCAATTGTGCGATCGCTACGCGACCATCCTGCGTAGCATTGACCCCTGCATCGCCACCATCTCCGTCCGCTACGGCGACAGCACCCAGCGCATGATCCTCGCCACCTCCGAAGGCACAATGCTCGAACAAGGTTGGGTAGACATGGAAATGCGCTTTGCCGCCACAGCCCGCAGCGGGGAAACCGTACAAACCGGCCGCGAAACCACCGGTTCCCGCAAAGCTTACGAAGATTTAACTGATCTCGATGTTCAAGTTCGCAGCGCCGCCCAGCGTGCCGTAGATTCCCTAGCCTTACCACCCGTCCAAGGCAATACCTACACGGTCGTCATCGACCCAATTCTCACCGGATTGTTCGTCCACGAAGCCTTCGGACACCTCTCCGAAGCCGACATGGCCTACGAAAATCCCGACATTTTGGAAGTGATGACCCTCGGCCGCCAGTTCGGCCCCAAAGAGTTGCAAATTTTCGACGGTGCTGCACCTCCGGGACACCGTGGCAGCTATTTCTACGACGATGAAGGCACTCCCGCGACTACGACTCAGTTAATTAAGGATGGTGCTTTAGTCGGGCGGCTGCACTCCCGCGAGACTGCTGGAAAGTTGGGAGAAGTCCCCACTGGGAATGCTCGTTGTTTGAATTATCATTATCCGCCGATCGTCCGCATGACGAATACTTGGATCGAACGGGGCGATACGCCAGTTGCTGACTTATTTTCTGGTATTTCTGAAGGAGTTTATGCGCGCAATTGGCAAGGCGGCATGACTAACGGCGAAATGTTTACTTTCAGCGCCGGCGAAGCTTGGATGATCCGCGACGGAAAACTGGACAATCCGGTGCGGGATGTTACTCTTTCGGGTAATGTTTTCAGCACTTTAGCCGATATTGAGGCGATCGGCGACGATTTCTACTGGGATGAATCCGGCGGCTGCGGCAAAGCAGGACAAAGCGGTTTACCCGTCGGCTGCGGCGGCCCGAGTCTGCGGATTCGCAATGTCGTTGTTGGCGGCGAAGCTGCGGAAGACTAAAGCCTCAAAACGAAGAGAAAATCAAGGTAAAGTGCCAGATTCTTTTCTGAGCGCTTTACCTTGATTTTTTTACTTCTGTGAAACTCCTAATATCAATTTCGGCTGCAACGACCTATGATATAGAGGACACGGCAGTGCCGTGTCCCTACAATTGATCGTCGTGGTAGGGACACGGCAC
>JAUBOH010000555.1:0-3674 GCA_036700145.1 Microcoleus occultus BM001215366 | reverse complement strand
GGAAATTAGCTCATGCAGTTAATAGCAATCAAAAAATTGGGCCATTAGTCAGCGTTTCAACAGCTAGCGCACTGCCAATAAGCTGCCGGATTCGAGACAAAGACGATCGAGAAAAAAGTATTCCAGCACCCCAAGTGTTTGCCGCACGTCCCGGTAGTTTGTATTACTTGAATCAACCGAAAGAGTTGTTTCAGGAGGATGCTACAAGAAAGGTTAACGTTTGGCGGAAGTTAGGTTACTCGGAATTACTTTGGGTTCATTTTGAAAGTCAATCAATTAACAAGGAATCATAACCATGAATTATCTAACTTACACTTATCTCTTGACACCGCTGCATACAGGTGCAAGCGCTCAAGCTGGTAATATGATGGGAATTGCCCGCGAGAGTTTTAACGAACTGCCATATATCCCTTCTTCTTCTTTGCGGGGCAAAATTCGTTCCGTTTTAGCAACGATGCACCCAGAGGAAGCTGGAACTTTGTTCGGTGAAAAAATTAAGGATGGCAGTCAACCAACCGAGGGCGAAGTCTGGTTTGCTGATGCCACGTTGTTGCTATTTCCTGTAGCTTCTTTCAGCCATCAATTTGTGTGGATAACTTGCCCTTTGTGGCTGAGTCGCTGGAACCGCTGGCTGCAAAATGAAGATTTAGGCAAGGTGATTGAAGAGTGGCGATCGCACCTCGAAGAGGAAAGTAGCACCAAAAAAGCAATTACTTCGGTTTCTGGCAATCCAATCTACTTGCAAGGGGCAATTTTGAAAGAAGCAGATGTAGAACGGATTGATAAAAAAGCTGCTTTCTGGGAATGCTTAAAACAAATTCCTGACGGCAGCGGCATTCTTGATTTAAAGCAAAAATTAGTGGTTCTTTCAAATCAAGATTGTGCTTCATTGGTAGAAACTGGTTTGCAGCGAGAAGTCCGCATTGCGATCGAAGACGGTGAAAAAACTGCCTCTAAGGGTTCTTTCCGTTCAGAAGAAGCGATTCCCTCAGAAACCATTCTGTTTTTTCCTTGGGGACTCAAATCAGGGAAAAATGAACAGGTAACAGAAAAGATTCGCCAATCCCTCCAAACTATCTTGAAAGACAAGCTGCAATTTGGCGGTTTAGAAGGACTTGGGCGGGGTTGGACAGACAACAAAACTGTAGAAATTAAATTCAGCAAAGGAGAATAGATGATGTTGAAATTAGACACGCGAGATTTTAGTCATGCGGCATATAATGGCTTGCTGGAAGTCAAAAAGACAGTTAATTTTGCCAATCACAAAAAGGCGAGTTCAGTTGTGCAAAGTTTGCCTTCTTATGTGTCTACTTGGGGATTGCACAGATTAGCAGGGGATGGACTTAAATACCAATCTGGAGAAACTAAGTACAAAGGTCAAGTTTACCAGCAGTTCTTGAAAACTTTGCAAAGTTTAAGTCAAGTGGCCTTTGCTCCCGACGATCCGCGTACTTTGTTTGGTATGGAATTACAGGCTTATGCGGGATTAAATCGTTTGGCGATCGAACTATCGCGAGAGTGGTCATTTTGGGCAACGCCAATTCTAGGAGAAGCGGAGGAAGGATGAATTTTAAACCCAATCAATCACGAAATCCCGGCGATATTTGGCAGGATTTCATAGCGGCAGAGCAAAAAAGTAACTCGAAATTGGGGAAATTATTTGCATCTGCAAGTTACGGCGGTTATGACAATACCGTACTAACACTTTTCTTTGCTGACGAGGCAAATTGCAAAGCGGCTAAGGGGCAAATTCAACCGCTGAAAGATAAACTTAAATCTCGGTTGCTGTTGTGCGATCGCATCGACTTTCGCATCGGCAGTGGTGCCCATACCTCACCGCCATCCAATCAAAAATCGGATGCAAAACCGCCCAAAACACCCCGGAATATGGGCAACCCGTTACAAGCGCTTAATTTCACTGAATTTGGATGCGACAAGGGCAAACTCCTCGCACAACCCGTACTGGAATCTGCGGTTAATGCTGAAAAAGATTGCAGCTATTTGTATGAGAAACTCAATCAACGCACTCTCGATTTAGCTGGCGGAGAAAACAATACTTTCAAAATTTCTTTTAGCTGGCGAATGCGAGTAGGAGGAACTCGCGGCTTTGCTGAGTTACTTTTACCCGCGCTACATCCCGTTTTCGGCATTCCCTATATTCCCGCTTCCAGTCTTAAAGGGGCTGCACTAGCTTGGGCAGAAAAACACCATTCAAACAAAGGTGAAATTCAGGAATTATTGGGAATGCTAGAAGGTAAAAATGCCAAAGCTGCCAAAATTGAATTTTTGGATGCTTTCCCCACTAAGCCTTGTCTCAGCGTCGATGTAGCAACTCCTCAATGGCATTGGCAAAATCCTGAACAAAAAGTTATCTACAACCCCGAACCGCATCCTTTGCTTACTCTCGAACAACCTCAATTTCTGATCGGGTTCTGTCCGACAGGAAATCAATATGCTGACAAAGTTGAGGTTGTAAAAAATTGGCTGAAAAATGCGCTAAATACTGGCGGTATTGGTTCTCGTGTCAGCGGTGGTTATGGCCGCACTGTTAGTCAAAAAGCACAGTTAGCCCACAGCAAAAGCTTTGATTTTGAGCTGTGGACTCAAGGGATGTACGGCAGTAACCCGCCCACAAGAAAAAACAATTACCAAGGAAATCCTGAGTTTCGGCCGACTGCGATTCGTGGTATTTTGCGCTATTGGTTTCGGGCTGTAGCTTTGGGTTTGTATGATGCTGAAACTTGTATAACTTTAGAAGAGTTACTATTTGGCAAGTTGGGGCAACAAGGTAAAATTTCAGTAAGCACTCGCATTAACCCATCTCAACGCCAAGACCCTTATTTGTATACAGGCAAAATTATTCTGGAGGCTACAGAAGCCAAGTATTTGAGCTTAATAGAACGTTGCCTGATTCTAGGTTCTCATCTTGGAGGAGTTGGACGCGGTTCTCGTCGCCCTTTGCACCTGTTAAATCATCGGATGCGCGGCTGTCATTGGTTCGTAGATGGTGATAGTTTACCGCTTGTTGGCAATGAGCAGCAGTGGCGGACTTTTTTTACAAGCGTTACCGATGCTTTTAATGCTGTACAGCTTTCAACTCAGGATTATACCAGCAGTCCTGGTCAACCGGGAAAGAAACAGCGCCAGCAAGATGTGCTGGATAGTAATGCTCACATTTGGCTGTTAAAAGATGCTGTTTTGCTCAATCCAGAGAAGGTTGAAGGCTGGCAAAATGAAGGCGATAGTGCCAATGTAAAGGGTGCTGCTTTGAATCTGCTGTACGGCGACACTCGATTTAAGGGAGTCAGCGGCAGCAGTGGCAATGCCAATGTCGGCGGAGAATTAGAAACTCCTTCTTTTGTGTGGATTAAGTCAATTTTTCCGGCAGATTCGCCTTATCAAGTTGTAACTATCTTTGGTAGCAATCATCCTGACCGTTTGAAGTTTGCCACAGAACTTAAAAACCAAGGAGCTATTTTAGTTTACGGTCAAATGTCTTCCAGCAGTCAGCCACCACCTTCAAATTCACCTAAGCCCGGCCCTCGACGCAGATAAAAGTGCGATCGTACTTTTTTTATTTTGTCTCTTCCGGTAAGCATCCTGCTTGCCCATTTCTCCATAAAACTTCCCACAAATCATCCAGGTAACAACAATGGCAAGCAGCATCGTCCTCT
>JAUBOH010000554.1:0-3681 GCA_036700145.1 Microcoleus occultus BM001215366 | reverse complement strand
CCCTAGCCCCCCTTAATAAGGGGGGGACAAGAGGCTTCACTCGTCCCCCCGGATGGGGGAGCGGGGCTCTCTATCACACAGCGAAAGGCAGGAAAACACGTCCTAGCCAGCAATCCTTGACCGCAACCAGACAAAAAATTCAGCAAGCCGAACTTAATGCAACCACTGCACGTCTAGGAATTTCAGTCAAGTCCTGCGATCGCAGCCGAGGGTTAAATCACTCCTGAATACTCAGTCATATCAAATCCGCGCTTCATCATCGGGCGTAAAATCTAGTCAACAGCCAACAGTCAACAGTCAACAGTCAACAGTCAACAGTCAACAACCACTCTTAGGTGCAACCGGAATTGACATCACAGGTCGGTAAATATCAGAAGCCACTGCTGCGGTAAAATTGAAAAAAATATTAGTTGAGCCAGTTGAGGCTAAATTCTGCCTTCTGAGGACTGGCTTCTACCTTTAAGGAAATTTAACAGTAAAATTTACTGCGCCAGCCTCAAATCAACGCTATCTTAATCTAAACGGATTGCTCAGAACACAGAAAATATTCAACCGCTTTCCAGGGTGGAGAGAATGCTCTCTCAAGTCTAAAATCAAAAAACTAAGAACGAAAAACTAAAGTCTCAATTCCCAACTTCCGGCGCATAAACCTAAAAAAAATGCCTGATTCCGAACAGTCCCCCGCCAGTCCACAGCCTTCTGATGGCAAAGCCACTATGGAAAATAGTCCCTTGACCGAGTTTGTTGTTCAATTTTGGGGCGTGCGGGGCAGCATCGCCACCCCCGGCACCAAAACAATTCGCTACGGAGGGAACACCTCTTGCGTAGAAATGCGCTTGGGCAAAAAACGCCTGATTTTTGACGGCGGCACCGGCCTGCGGGTTCTCGGCCTCAACCTGTTGCGGCAAATGCCGGTGGAAGCCCATATGTTTTTCAGTCACACTCACTGGGATCACATTCAAGGGTTTCCGTTCTTTACTCCCGCCTTTATCCCGGGGAACTGCTTTCACATTTACGGTGCGATCGCCCCCAACGGCACTACCATCAAACAGCGTCTTGCCGACCAAATGCTGCACCCCAATTTTCCCGTCCCCATCCAGGTGATGCAGTCAGACCTCAAATTCAACGATTTGACGCCTGGGGATATTCTCGAACTCGACGATGTGAAAGTAGAAACGGCCTTGCTCAATCATCCCAATACGGCGATCGGATATCGAGTCACTTGGGAGGGCCACACGGCCGTCTACTGCACCGATACAGAGCATTTTCCCGATCGGTTGGACGAAAATGTCGTACACTTGGCTCGCAACGCTGACGTGCTGATTTACGACGCCAACTACACCAACGAAGAATATTATGACTTCAAAACCCCGAAAGTCGGCTGGGGACACTCTACTTGGCAAGCAGGAGTAGAAATAGCGAAAGCTGCTGGAGTCAAAAAGATCGTGATGTTTCACCACGATCCGGGTCACGACGACAATTTTCTCGATCGTGTCGAAGCAGAGGTGCAGGCAGTTTTCGCCAATGGTTGCTTGGCCCGCGAAGGCATGAGCATACCAGTCATTTAGCAAAAAATCAATTGATTATGAAACAGGCAAAACCCCGTCAGCGTCGCCCAGGAGGTTGGCGGGGACTTTATTCAACTTTGCTACTGTTGATAGTTGTCTGCTGTAGTGGCGGATGGGTTGCAGCTCAGACTGCCTACTCTCGCACCCCCGCGCGACTTGCTCAGGTGTCTGCAGTTGACGATATCGGTACTGTCGATCGAATTCCCGATCGCTACCAACTCGGACAGCAACTCTACCTCGAAAACTGCGCCACCTGTCACATCGGTTTACCGCCGCAAGTCTTACCCACAGAAACCTGGCGCCGATTGCTGCAAGATCCGCAACACTACGGACAAACGCTCAAGCTGCTCGTAGACCCGCCCCGCCTGCTAGTCTGGAACTACCTGCAAACTTTCTCGCGTCCCCAAGGAAAAGAGGAAGAACTGGCTTATCGAGTTGCGAGTTCTCGATATTTCAAAGCTCTCCATCCCAAAGTTAAAATGTCACAACCTGCAAATATCAGCAGTTGCGCGACTTGTCATCCCGGCGCATCCCAATACAATTTCCGCAAGCTTACCGCCGAGTGGGAAAACTCTCCGTAGGGAATGCAGGAATTATCCATTGATTATTAAAACAAAAACCGCAGTCTCTCATCCTTTGGATTAATACCCCAAGTCTTTAATGTTCGTAGGATATCTCCACCATTGCGACCCAACCTTTGAATGTTTTGTTGTTCGCAGTCTAAGAAGTAAGCATCGGAACGGTAAGTAGGAGAAACTTGAGGATCACAGAACAGAATGTCATCTTTAGTTCGGATAAGTAGAGGTTCTCTAGCATCATCCTTATTGTTTCCCATCCACTGCTCAAAAGCTTCTGATGGACGCACATTTATATTGTGGTCTGACTCTCCAGATAACCTCATCGCCAGCGTCACCTTATCCGCTAGTTCAAGTGTAGTAGATATCCAAAATCCAGCGCTAAGCATAGATTCTACTCGCCATTGCATATTTAATGTTGCATCGTTACAGCCGTATAATCCTAAGCAAATAGCATTATAGGATTCTCCTGCTTTATCGTGCAAATCATCAAATGATGGATAGTTTGAATTTGCTAAATCCTGAGCTCTATGAAAAAGCATAGAGCTATACAGAGATTCAAAAGTTCTTGGTGGATTATTACTGTACAACTCTGGCATATAGCAACACGAGTTCTGTACTCTATCACCTTTGGATAGTGTTTCAACCAACCTCAGAGTCTCTTCAAAACAATGTGTTGACCCACCACTATTAAAGTTACTTGTAGCCGGATGGTTTCCGTACCACCAAGGATGAGCTTGTCTAGGGCGTAAAAAAATCCAGTCCACATCAAGTGGGTGATGAGGATTCGGAACAATCGCAAATAGCAAGTCTACAGTGTGTCCTCTGTTTATAACGCTAGAGTAGGAGAATTCCTTAAAGTTCTCGCTTCGGGTTACAGGAATTACAAGGGCTATCTTGTCCCAATAGCTTTTCACAAAATCGCTAAGAAAAGGCTCCTGAATAAAGGAAAGTGACTGATCATTGAGAATCAATAAGTTATGCATAGTGTTAGTCTTCAGTTCTGACACTCTCTATTTTATCAGATGCTCTAGATAAACGAACGTGTGGAAAATCGCTAATTTGTCCCACAACCGCTTTTTCCGTTTCTTCTTGTTCTAGTAAACTCATTAGTTTCTGAGCAGCATCACCATAATCATAAGGCGACCAAACACGATAACCAGCGCCATTATCCAATGGTTTTAACATTTCTTCTTTCGCCAATTCAGCCATTAAAAACTGCATCATTTGAAACTTATCGGCAGGGGGTAACTGCCGCAGTTGAGCCAATAATTCAGGATTTGACATAAAACAACCTTGAATTCATTTTTATATCTTACCACGATCTTGAGATTCAAACCACTGCGAAATATCTTGATTATAAGTATTTATCTGCGTTCATCAGCGCTTATCTGCTCCCATCTGCGGTTAAATTTAAAACACAAATTCACCTACTTGAAAATTTACCCGATCGCACTTTCTCTCACTCTCATTGGTTATAATCAGATTTAGAAGTCTCTGGTGCTACTCAAATGACTCCTCAACTACAGACCCAGCCA
>JAUBOH010000553.1:0-3689 GCA_036700145.1 Microcoleus occultus BM001215366 | reverse complement strand
TTTTAGCTAAGTCTAGATCCCCCTAAATCCCCCTTAAGAAGGGGGACTTTGAAAAGACTCCTGTCCCCCCCGACCTAGGGGGGATCGGGCTTTAATAATCAAACAACAGTCTCTGACTGGGTTTGACCTTAAGTTGACACTAATGGGCAATGCCGTGTCACTACTAAAAAACACCTTACAATTTTGGTATATATGGCCGCACCTATTCCCATGATAAAAAAATAGCATATATCTAGAAAAATAGCAAGTAAAAAACATGAAAATTAGCGAATCTTCGAGGCGAGTTCTAGTTTGCCAAAACCGCACTTGTCGCAAACAAGGTGCAGCAAAGGTACTGGCAGCTTTTGAGAAATTGTCGCCTTCAGAAGTTGAAGTTGTTGCTAGCGGTTGTTTGGGACAGTGCGGCAGCGGGCCGATGGTGTTGGTGGTGCCAGAAGAGGTTTGGTATTGCGGTGTTTGTCCTGAAGAAGTAGCAGCAATTACAGAGCAGCATTTGCGGGGAGGAAAGCCGGTAGAGGCGATGCTTTACCGCAAGTTTCATCGCCATTCTGTAGGGGCGGAGCCCCCGTGCCCGCCCGCAGGTGTTTAAGCTTTTTTGCCGCGTACTTGAATGCGTTTGTCGGTTTTTTGTTTCTTAATCCAAGAGATAAATCTCTGGAGTTCGGGGTCATTTTTGAGCTTTTCCAGGGTGTTGAGGTCTTGGGCGAGGTGTTTGTTGTCGAATAGCGAGTGAATCTGGCGGTGACAAGCCCAGCAAATGTCGATCGTCGGGCTGGGATCTTCGTTTTTCCGCTTGGTGTTTTGTTTGGGGATGAGGTGATGGGCGGTTAATGCTTCCATTTGCCGATCGCACAATTCGCACTGCATAATTTGCTCAATGCTGGTGGATAGGAGAATTGCTATTTTTAATTTAGCTTAATTTAGGGCGATCGGCTTTGAGAGGGTGAGTGAAAGTCGCCCTTACGGACAAAATAAAAAACCCCCTAAAAAAGGGGGCTTTCAATCAAGACTTACGCCTCACAAAATATACAGTAGCAGAAACAAAACAATCCAAATAACATCCACAAAGTGCCAGTAAAGCTCAGTCGCTTCTATCCCGAAATGGTGTTCGCTAGAATAGTGACCTTCTGTGCGCGATCGCCATACAACCCCCACCATCAGCAGCACTCCCAACGTAACGTGCAAGCCGTGAAAAGCAGTCAAAACGTAAAAGCAACTGGCATACAAATTAGTCGTCAAGCCAAACTCTAAATGAGCGTATTCGTAAACCTGACCGCCCAAGAAAACCGCCCCCATAGCAATAGTTACGAGCAGCCAATTCCGCATCCCCGTCGCATCATTCTTTTTGATTGCGGTATCCGCGTTGTGAATCACAAAACTGCTAGAAATCAAAATCAGCGTATTAATTCCAGGCAGCAATAACTCTCGCGCCGGCGTACCTTCGGGAGGCCACACCGGGGCCATCGCCCGATAAATCAGATACGCGGCAAACATACCTAAAAATATCATGCCTTCAGAGCACAAGAACACAACTATCCCCAACATTCGGTGGTCGGGATGCTCCTCTGTGTGAGCTTCTACGTGTTCGGGATTGTGGTAATTCAGGGCTGTTTTTGCCGGATCGATCGCTGGTATTTGCATAATCAATTGGTAATGAACAAGTCAGTTGGCAGTTGGCAGTTGGTAGTTGTTAGTTGGTAGTTGGGAGTTGGTAGTTGGGAGTTGGCAGTTGGCAGTTGGCAGTTGTTAGTTAACAGTTAACAGTTAACAGTTAACAGTCAACAGTCAACAGTTTTTATTCCCAATGCCCAATGCCCAATGCCCAATTACCATTAACTACTCGCCATCTCGATTTTCGTCAGAAGAATCAACATTTATCTCTGAGTCAGGAGCGATTAAAGTTGCAGTACCGCCAAAGAAAGTGGAAGCTTGAGCCTCCGCAATAGGAATACCCTGTTTCTGGGCGTTGCGGGTGGCATTTTCCCTCAACTTGAGCCTGAGACGTTCCCCAGTATGCTGAATTTTTTCCATGCCGTAATCGTAAGGCCCCGTTGCCAATACCGGTATTCCTTCAAAATTTTCGATCGGCGGCGGCGAAGTCGTCATCCATTCCAAACTCAAAGCTTCCCAAGGATTATCGCCTGCTTTCGGGCCGTATCTCCAGCTCCAAATCACGTTAATGATAAACGGGATTGTAGACGCTGCCAGCATATAAGCGCCGATCGTGCAAATGACATTAATTGTGGTAAATTTCGGGTCGTACATTGCCACTCGCCGGGGCATTCCTTGCATCCCCAAAGCGTGCATCGGCAAGAAAGTTACAGTAAAACCAACATAGGTTAAAACAAAGTGAACTCTACCCCAAAATTCATTGAGCATCCGCCCCGTCATTTTCGGGAACCAGTGGTAAAAAGCAGAGTAAATTCCAAATACCGAGCCGCCAAATAACACGTAGTGCAGGTGGGCGACGATAAAATAAGTATCGTGAACGTGAATGTCGAAAGGTACGGAAGCTACCATGATCCCGGTGATGCCACCGAGGACAAATGTGGAGATAAGACCCATCGCAAATAGCATCGCGCTGACTAGGCGGAGTTTTCCTCCCCAAATAGTTGCCAACCAGCTAAATATTTTAATCCCAGTCGGTACGGCGATGATCATAGTTGTGATCATAAAAAACATCCGCAGCCAGCCTGGTGTGCCGCTGGTAAACATATGGTGCGCCCACACGATCAAGCCCAAAAAGCTGATTGCGAGACTGGAATAGGCGATCGCCAAATAACCGAAAATTGGCTTGCGCGAGTGTATCGGCAAAACTTCTGAAATCACCCCAAAAAAGGGCATGATCATGATGTAAACTGCGGGGTGCGAGTAAAACCAGAATAAATGCTGGTAGACGATCGGATCGCCGTTACCGCTAGGGTTAAAAAATGCCGTCCCTGCTAACAAGTCAAAGGACAGCAAAATCAAAGCGGAGGCTAACACTGGAGTAGCAATCAAAGTCAGCCCTGAAGTCGCAATCATCGCCCAGCAAAACAAAGGCATTTGATTTAGACCCATACTGGGAACCCGCATCGTAAAGATGGTAACGGCAAAATTCACCGCCCCCAAAATCGAAGAAGTTCCTAGTATTAAGACGCTGAGAATCCAAATTTCTTCCCCGGCTTGAGCAGTAACTAAGCTCAAAGGCGGATAGGAAGTCCAACCCGCCTGCGGAGCTCCGACCAAAAAACTGCTCAACAGCAACACGCCGCCTACAGGAATCAGCCAAAAAGCAACGGCATTCAACTTGGGAAATGCCATGTCTTTTGCCCCAATCATTAAGGGGATCAAAAAGTTAGCAAATCCGGCTCCGGCGGGTACGATCCACAGGAAGATCATCACCGTTGCGTGAACGGTAAATAAACTGTTGTAGAGTTCCGGGGGGACAACATCGGAGTCGGGGGTGGCGAGTTCTGTTCGCACTATAGTTGCCATCACTCCGCCGATTAGATAGAAAATAAAAGTTGTAACCAGGTATTGAATACCGATTACTTTGTGGTCGGTATTAAAAGTGAAGTAGTCTCGCCAATGTCTGTCGGCCGGCTCTGTGCCGCGAGCCTCTATGTTGGCAGTTTCTTGGAACTGTGCTTGTGTCATTAGTTATTAGTCATTAGTTATTAGTCATTAGTTATTAGTCATTAGTTATT
>JAUBOH010000552.1:0-3710 GCA_036700145.1 Microcoleus occultus BM001215366 | reverse complement strand
GTTCGTAGTGAGGACTTCAGTCCTCTGTTTTAAGGACTAAAGTCCTTACTACAAACAGTGTGATTTATTCGATATTTACGGTGTGAGGATCATGTCTAAATCTTTATTTTTCAAAATTCTGCTGACAGCAACGCCAGCCTTTTTTTGTGGCACTCTACTAAATTTTTCTGCAAGCTATGCTGCGGGAAATTTTGTTTTGGAAACCGAGGAAGCAACCACCCAAACAGCCGAATTACCACAGGAGGAATTGGTAGAATCGCCAGTTGCGATCGTCGCACCAACTCAAACGCAGACAAACCCTGCGGTAATACTAGAACAAACCGCCAATATCGAAATCAACGATCGACAAAAATTAGATAATTTTTTCCTCTCTCCCGACAACGAACAAGTTGCAGAAGTTTATGAATCAAGCGAAGTAAAATCTACAGAAACAGCAGCCAAAAAATCCAGCGAAACGAACGAATTAGCCGAGTCAATTCAAACGTCGGAAAATCCGGTAAATATCGCCGAAATCCAACAAATAGACAGCCTGGAAACAAACGATGCTGCCGAAATCGAGCAAGTCACCTCAGTTTCGCAACTGAGCGATGTCAAACCCACAGACTGGGCATTTCAAGCACTGCAATCATTAGTTGAACGCTACGGCTGCATCGCAGGATATCCCGACGGTAGCTATCGCGGAAATCGAGCCATGACACGCTACGAATTCGCCGCAGGTTTGAATGCTTGTCTCGATAAAGTTGCAGAGTTGGTAACAGCAGGCACTTCCAATTTAGTCAAAAAAGAGGATTTACAAAAACTCCAAAGACTGCAAGAAGAATTTGCAGCAGAACTGGCAACTATGCGCGGTAGAGTCGATGTATTGGAAGCTCGCACGGCGGAGCTAGAATCAAATCAATTCTCGACCACAACCAAACTGAATGCTACGGTTTGGTTCAACTTAACATCAGCATTTCCCACTGGCGATATCACCGCCGAACGCAGCCGCACTACCCCAAACAGCGCCTTTGCTCCTCCAACTCGCGATGCCAACAATCGACCGACTCGGGTTGAACGAGAGCAACCAGAAACTACTTTTAGCTACTACGCTTTCTTAACCCTAAATACTTCGTTTACAGGCAAAGATTCGCTGGTGACTCAGTTAGTTTTGGGCAACGGCAATTCGCCTGCAAACGAACTGGTATCGGCGGGTTTTTACAACTCTTGGGGAACGCCGTTTTTAGACCAAACTGGCGTACCGACGGCGAATGTTGTGGGAATTCGCGAGATGTCTTACACGTTTCCGGTGGGAGATAAGGTGCAAGTTGCGATCGGGCCGCGCTTGAATTATTATCGATATTTTGACGGCAATCGCTTCACATTTTTTCTGAGGGGAGCAACCAGTTTTAACTCGAATGGAAGTACACTGTTAAATGCAGTCGATCGCGGATCGGGCGCTGCTGTCACTTGGCAAGTTGCCAAACCGCTTAGGTTTACGGCTGCTTATATGGCGGAAAACACCGAATTTTTGAATCCGGCGGTATTCAATACGGCTAGCAATCCCAGCGATGGTTTGTTCAACAGTACAAACACGATGACAGCGCAGTTGGAATACGCTCCCAGCAATGCTTTTAATCTCCGGCTGATTTACGCGCGATCGAACCTCAAAGCTTATAATGGATTCATCGGCGGAACAGTCGGCGAACCGCTGCCTTACGGCTATGCAGATGACGGTTTTGGCGGACAAGTTAGAGACTCCGGCGCTGATACTTTTGTGGTCAATTTTGATTGGTTGCTGAGCCGGAATTTCGGTTTATTCGGGCGCTATTCCTACGGACAACTTGAGGTAAATCCGGTAAATCGCGATCGCTCTGGCGGAGATATTAAGGTACAATCTTTGCAAGTCGGCATGGGATTTCCCGATTTAGGAAAAAAAGGGGCGCTGGGCGTGCTTTCATTTGTGATTCCCCAGGATTACATATCCGGCCGCAGATTTTTGCTCTCCGGCGGCGGTAATGGCGGGACTCAGTACGAGGTAGAGGGCTCGTACTACTACCCGATTACGAATAATATTGCGATCGTCCCGGCTTTTTATGCTATTTTTAACGCCAACAATTTTGATGGCAACCCGACTGTATTTGTGGGAAATCTTCGCACTCAGTTTAGCTTTTAAGCAAGCGCTATTCCGACAGTCCGCCAGGGGTTAAAAACCCCTGTCTCATAGCTAAAGTCCTCTCAAAGAGGACTGCAATTATTTTGAATCTGTCTCAAATTCTTTAGTCGGTTTCAACTAATATCTTGCATCAGTATCAACAATGCTGTAGGGGCGGGTTCGCCAAGGAGTAAAAACGTAGCAAACAGGTTAAATAAACCCGCCCCCTCCCACGAATAACCTCCAAATAACCCGCTTATTGACATTGCTGCAAAATGTCGGATGCAACCGACTTTCGCGCGCTTTCCCGATAGTCCGCCAGGGGTTTTAAACCCCTGTCTCATAGCAAAAGTCCTCTCAAAGAGGACTGCAATTGTTCTCATTTTAGAGCGAACTCTTTAGTCGGTTTCAACCGACTTTCGCTATGAGGCAGGGGTTGAAACCCCTGCCGTACTGCGGTACTGAGTCGAAGCGCGTGGCTGGCACCTGCGGCCAAAGCCGCGCCGCCCCAAAAATATCGCCTGCAATCTATACCTACCTGCTACATCAGCGTCAATGTGCTGTATCATGGAAAACGAGTCAGCCAAAACCTCCTGTTATTTAACATAAAAATATGAGAAACAAGGCTGAATCAACAATTTTTAACAATAGTTAATTACTCTACTTTTAACTAAAGGATAACTGATTTTGGCTTTGTCAATTCGCGCGATTCGCCGCACTCAATCCCTCCACGAACAAACTTACCAAGCTCTCCGAACTGCTATCCTATCGGGGGAATTAGCAGGCGGAGAACGCTTGATCGAAACTCAACTTGCTCAAATGCTAAACGTCAGCAGAACTCCGGTGAGAGAAGCTTTGTGCCAACTGCAACGAGAGAATTTAATCACAGCAGATCCGCATCACGGATTGCGCGTCGCTACTCTGTCGATCGCCGATGCGGAGGATCTTTACGATTGTCGCATTGCTTTGGAACAATTATCGGCGACTCAAGCCAGCCAAAATGCGACACCAACTCAATTGAAACAATTAGAGTCGATCGTCCAACAAGCCGAAAATAACACACAAGTGCGATCGGGCGAACTGACAAACTATCAATTGCTGTACGCAGACTATCAATTTCACCGCGAGCTCGCCCAAAGTTCCGCTAATTCTTGGTTGGTAACTCTGTTAGATCAAGTGTTTGACAAAATGATCTTAGTGCGGCTGCGTACAATGCAATACAATCCGGGAGTATTGGAAATCCGCAGCGAACACCGCCGCATTTATCAAGCTGTCAGCAAACAAAATCCAGCCGCCGCTGGGGAAGCAATGAAAGAACATTTAATCGCCAGCAAAGCGCGGGTAATTAAAGAAATTCAGGAAATAGAACAACATCAATAATTTGAGATTGGGAATGGGGAATTGGGCATCGGGCATCGGGCATCGGGAATTGGGAATTGGGAATTGGGCCTTTATAGCTGACGGACTTGCCAATGTACCTCACTTTCTTGAGAACCGCTATAAAATCTAAAATCTAAAATTCTTCCTATGCCCTATGCCCTATGCCCTATGCCCTATGCCCTATGCCCTATGCCCTATG
>JAUBOH010000551.1:0-3727 GCA_036700145.1 Microcoleus occultus BM001215366 | reverse complement strand
TGAGGCAGGGGTTTCAACCCCTGCCGGACTGTCGGTTTGATGTTAAGTTGACACCAATGGACACGGTGCCGTGTCCCTACTTAATTACCGCTGTTCAATAGTTTCCTCAAATCCAATATATTTTTACTGCCATCGCCCACAATTAGCGGCAATTTCCCATTCCATTTTTCAATAGCTTGTCTTTCCAAAAGTTCCGGAGTCAAATTGTCCCTGAGCAATCTTTGCACTTGGGCTTCGCCTTTAGCTAAATTCACCTTAGCCTCGGCCTCTTTTACAGCCTTCAGCGCTAAAAAATCCCCCCTCTTTGCTTCCTGTTCGGCAATTTGTTTCGCTTCTACTGCATCGCTAAATCGCTCGGAAAAGTGAACGTGAACGAGGGAAACATCGTCCACGGCAATGTGATAGGTAGCGAGTCGCGTTGTCAAAAAATCATCTACTCCACCTTTCACTTCTCCTCGCTTGGTAATAATTTCTTCCGCAGTGTACTTAGCCATGACTGCTTTGAGAACTTCTTCGACTGCGGGATTGATAATGCGATCGACTATTTGTGGTTCGTCCCCTATTTGTTGAAAAATCACAGGGGCTTCATCGGGAATAATATGCCAGTTGAGCGCGACATCTGTAAAAACATCTTGCAAATCTTTTGACGAAGCTTCAGCGGAACTTTCCTGTTTTTGCACTCGCACGCTCAACTTTTGTACGGTATGAACTACGGGTAAAATTACGTGAAGTCCTTCTCCGAGTACCTGTTCTTGCACTTTACCAAACTGCATCATCACGCCCCGTTCTCCAGCGTTGACGATGACAAAAAAGTTGGACATGATAGCTAAAAACACTATCAATAGAGTTAGTTGAACAGCTATGTAAACATCCTTATTTTTTTTCGGGCTTGATTTGAGTGAGTCAACGTTACTGCTGGATTCTAAAACCATAGTCCACCCCGATCGCACTTGATTATCGGACAAATATTGACTTCAGGGATATTCTATTTGCCTTCCACTAGCAGCAACTGTTCAAAATCCGCTGCCGGCAAAGGAGGACTGAACAAATATCCTTGCATTGTATCGCACTCGTAGCGCCAGAGAAAATCTTTTTCTGCTTCCGTCTCAACTCCTTCGGCAATTACCTCAAGACAGAGAGTGTGCGCCATTTCAATAATAGCTTTCACAATCGCTGCATTTGTGCAACCGTCGGTGATGTTGCTGATAAAACAGCGGTCGATTTTTAAAGTATCGAAGGGGTATTGCGCCAGATAGCTTAAAGAAGAATAGCCTGTGCCGAAATCGTCAATAGATATAGAAACTCCTAAATCTTTCAATTGTTGCAAAGTGGCGATCGCACTTGAAGCATCCTCCACCATCAAACTCTCTGTCAGCTCTAATTCCAAACTGCTCGGTGACAAACCAATTTCTGCTAAAATTTCGGCAACTCTGCTGCTGAGATCCGGTTGGTGAAATTGGCCGGGCGACAGATTCACCGCTACCTGCTGTAGAGAAAAACCAGCATTTTGCCAAAATTGCATTTGCCTGCAAGCTGTCTGCAAAACCCACTCGCCTAACTGTATAATGAAGCCAGTTTCTTCGGCAGCCGGAATAAATTCTGCGGGCGAAATCAGCCCTTTTTCTGGATGCAGCCAGCGCACTAAAGCTTCTGCGCTCATAATTTTACCGCTCTGAACATTGACCTGCGGCTGATAGTAAACTTGGAATTCTTCTCGTTCTAGGGCGCCGGACAAAGTTGTTTTGATTTGCTCTAATTTGTCGGCGGCATCTTGGACTAATTCGCTGGGAAGCGATCGCAAATTCTGCTGCTGTTGGGCCAAAGCTTCTTGTTTTTTCAAGCGGCTCGATATCGCGCCCACAAGTTCAGCTTTACTAAATGGTTTAGTCAGGTAATCATCGGCTCCCAATTCCATACCTTGCCGCATTTCAGAGCGATCGGCTTTACCGGTCAGAAAAACAAAAGGTACTGTAGCAGTAACAGGATTCGATCGCAAGGCCGCCAGCACCCCGTACCCGTCAAGTTCCGGCATCATCACGTCGCAAATAATCACGTCGGGAAGATTTGACACCGCTGCATATAAACCTTGTGTTCCATCTTTTGCACCCGTCACGTCGAAACCTTCAGCTTTGAGCAGTTTGAGAATATTCTCCCGAATTACTTGCTCGTCCTCAATCACTAGAATCTTTTTCATATGTCATTCCCTGAAAGCGGTATAATTGACCCTGGTTGCTGAAGGCGATAAGCGTGGCAATAACTGAGAACGCACAGCTCGATCGGCCGGCACAGTCGCATATTTGCCGACAAAAATAGCAGACGCCCCTGAAAAACGCTAATTTTTCAAGGACAACTAGATTAATGTTTCTCTGCTTACTCAGTGTCGTCCGTATTATTACGAGGTTAATTAATAAATCTCTAACTAATTCTAGGCGATCGACAGTTAGCAGTTCCCTGAATAACTGCTAAACTGGTTGTGCCGATCGATCGATCGTCTGCAAACAATCTCAGCCTATTTATAACAGCTGCCAAAAACAAT
The DNA here is from genome assembly GCA_036700145.1 of Microcoleus occultus BM001215366. Lineage (GTDB taxonomy): Bacteria > Cyanobacteriota > Cyanobacteriia > Cyanobacteriales > Microcoleaceae > Microcoleus. The sequence continues at coordinate 1,191 of JAUBOH010000551.1, read as the reverse complement.
GCAACTGCCAGCAAGTTCCAAACCCTTGCGGAGTCAGTCTTTCCCCATTCTTTATTGTAAAATCTCAAATCTAAAATCTCAAATGGCATTACCTAGTGGATTCCCCGATCCCGCACAGATTGGGGTGATAGAAGTTAAGCAATATCCTCAATACCGCGCTGTCACCTACACCCACGCGGGCGATTTGCGACAAGCAACAGGAATCGCCTTTAATCCCTTATTTCAACACATCAGCAACAACCAAATTGCGATGACAACGCCAGTAGAAGCGCGCTACACCGCCACTTCCGGGCAAATCGATGCGGTTCCTGTCGCAGAAGTTTCGTTCCTGTACCCCGCACCAAATATCGCCCCCAGCAGCGTTAATTCCGCTGTGGAAGTCACAGATACTTCGCCGATGACTGTTGTCAGCATCGGCGTGGGCGGGGCTTACACTTGGGAAAGCTACGAAAATAACCTCTCCCAACTCAAAGATTGGCTGAAACAACATCCCGAATACGAAATAGTCGGGCCGCCGCGCCGCTTTTTTTACAATTCCCCGATGACAGCGGAAGCAACTAAAATCAGTGAGGTACAAATTCCGATCAAACACCGCTGACGTGAACAACTAATTCGCGAATGTTACCCCGCTGGCGGTGTTCCCACAGGTAAATTCCCTGCCAAGTTCCTAATAATAACCTGCCACGGTCGATCGGGATTTGTTCAGAAGTATGAGTCAGCGCAGTGCGAATGTGCGCCGGCATATCGTCTGGGCCTTCCGCATCGTGAATGTAGTTCGCGCCCTCCGGTACCAGTTTAGCCAAAAAGTTAGCCAAATCCTGAAGTACATCCGGGTCAGCATTTTCTTGTATCAGCAAGCTAGCAGAAGTGTGGCGCAAAAACAAGCTGCAAAGCCCCGTTTTGACACCTGAATTCGCCACCGCATCTTCTATCTTGCGAGTGATTTTACACAGAGACTTGCCTGTAGTTTTAATTTTGAGTATTTCCTGGTGATGAAGCATATGATATGCGGTAAAATAACCATTATAAGGTTCGTAGTGAGGACTTTAGTCCTTCCTTTTTTAAAGACTGAAGTCCTCACTACAAACACTTTGTATTATGCGTCATATCAATTCCGGCGTAGCCGGAATAATATAGAGGAGACGGCAGTGCCGTGTCCCTACAATTGATCGCGTAGGGACACGGCACTGC
>JAUBOH010000550.1:0-3733 GCA_036700145.1 Microcoleus occultus BM001215366 | reverse complement strand
CTCCCCCCTTAGCAAGGGGGGATTGAGGGGGGTTCTATATAAATTCCACCAGTTCGACTTGTCAGAAACAAAATACAAAACTCCATCAACCGACCATTCCGGCTGAAAAATCGATTCATCAACTCCGCCAGCAACTAAGTTTTTTTTACCTAAAGAACCGTCAGCATTAATTTTTGCAACCCACAATTCTGTACCGTCCCACGGCATATTTGGATGGTTCCAACTAATCCAGGAAAGTTGAGATCCGTCAGGACTTAAGCGCGGCGAAGCATAAAAATCATTGCCCTGAGTTAAAATTTGAATATCTTCGCCCTTATCTAAATTAATGCTAACAATGGTATTGACAGCTTCGCCCTCATCTGCATTGTCTTCGCGCACGCAAATCAAGCGATTTCTTGCTCGGTCAACCAGGCTATCTGCATAACTACAATCCGCAGCGGGTGTTAGGGGTTCTGGCTGAGAATATAATGTTTGACAGTAAATACGCCCGTCGGCAAAATGAGAGAAATAGATAGTGCCGCCAGCAACAGCAAAGGAACCGCCGCCGTATTCGTGAACGCGAGTGCGAACGTTAAAAGGCGCGGGTGTCACATCAGTTATTTTACCGTCGGGAGTGCGCCGCACGATGACGCTTCTCCCCGCTTCCGAAGGCCTTCCCTCAACCCAGTAAATATCATCGCCGTCGATCGCAATTTGTCCGAGTCCAACAGTTCCAGAAACAATTAAATCTGAAGTAATGGGAGATTTCCAAGAGCCGTAAGGTGATATTGTATTCATATAGTTAAGGCTGTTGTGTTTGATGCACAAATAAATTTATATTTGTATTTTACAGGAATTCAGTCACTGGGAAGCAGAATGTCTAAAAAACTCGTACTAATGGATCACGACGGTGCGGTAGATGATTATCTGTCAGTCGTGTTGCTGATGACAATGGAAGAAGTCGAAACTCTGGGAATAATTGTCACTCCCGCCGACTGCTACATTCAACCGGCGGTGAGCGCAACGCGCAAAATCCTTGATTTGATGGGGCGTTCAGAGGTTCCGGTGGCGGCGAGTACGGTGCGGGGACTCAACCCGTTTCCGGTGTTGTTTCGGCGAGATTCCTTTGCGTGCGATCGACTTCCCATTCTAAATGAAAAAGCAACCGTTGACACGCCGTTAATATCAGAACCCGGACAAAACTTTATGGTGCGAGTTTTGCGGGATGCGACGGAACCGGTCACATTAATGGTAACGGGGCCGTTAACAACAGTAGCGCAAGCTTTAGATATCGCGCCAGAAATTGAAAGCAAAATTCAAGAAATTGTGTGGATGGGAGGTGCTCTCAATGTTATCGGCAATGTTAGCAAAGATATGGAACCAGGACAAGATATGTCGGCGGAATGGAATGCTTACTGGGACCCGTTTGCGATCGATCGAATTTGGCAAACTAAAATTCCCGTTGTGATGTGTCCTTTAGACATCACGAATAACGTACCGCTGACTGTGGAATTTTCCAATCTATTAGCAAGAGGGCGCAAATATCCAATCTCCGATTTAGCAGGACAGTGTTACGCCCTAGCAATATCTCAAGATTACTATTTTTGGGATATTTTGGCAACCGCTTATTTAGCGCATCCAGAATTTTACCAACTGCGAGAATGGGAAACCGAAATTGTTACCGAAGGCATCAGTCAAGGACGCACAAAAGTTAAAACAGGAGGGCGAAAAATTCAAGCAATGGATCGAGTAGATACGGAAAAATTTTACAATTACATATTACAGCAGTGGGCGCGTTAAGCATCACAGTATCTAGAGAACTTAATATACAGCAAATTCCACGTTTATGAAGGACACCGCGCGATCGATCTATCCCCGTCCACTGTAGGGACACGGCATTGCCGTGTCCCTACAAACCTGGAATCTGCTGTAATATAATTCCGAATCAAACGGATATGATATCAATTGTCGCTATTAAAAAAAATCCGATGAAATTATTTTCAAAAAAATTCTGGATTGTTGCCTCTGTTTTGTACTTTTTAATTATTCTCAGTATCATGCTGATAGCAGATATGGGGAAATTAGTTAACTTTCCTCTTGCTCATCCGCCTTATGACAAACTCGGACACTTTGTTTTGTACGGCATTGCCTCTTTTTTGTGTCATAGGGCGACGGACAAAAAAATGATGAGTTTGTTTAATTATGCAATTCCTTTCGGGCCTGCAATTTTTACTGTTTTCACTGCTGGGGAAGAAATGCTGCAAGCGATTTTGCCCAATCGTACTGCTAGTATTGAAGATTTTTTAGCTAGTTTTGCCGGGATTACACTTTTTTATTGGATTGGAGAAGTTTGGGATAGAAAAAAAGGGAATTGAGAGAAACTGCAATACCAGATTTTGATGGAGAATTGTCAATTAGGGTGTGGTGCGCGGTACGCACCCTACATGAGTTACTTTGTCATGTCTTTGATAACTTGTTCGAGTGAATTTGCTTCTTGATTTTTGCCTTGGCTTCTGAATAAATCCCTGGCTTTTTTTACCGACTCTACTGCATCTGCCATTTTATTTTGTGCGTAGAGGACTTGCGCGAGCATATAATGAAATTCTGGGACGTTGGGTTTGAGGCGAATGGCTGTTTGAAAATTGGGTAGTGCTTCTGCTAATTTGTTTTGATTGGCTAGAATGCTGCCCAGGTTAGCGTAAGCTTCGGCAAAATTGGGGTCTATTTGAATAACTCTGCGAAATGCTGCTTCTGCACTTTCTCTGTTTTGTTGGGCTGCAAAATCTAAGCCTTGTTGGAAATATTGGTTTGCTCCGGTATTTTGAACTAAGCTATTTTTTGCTGGTGACTCTGTGCGCATCGGTAAAGAGATGTTTGCAGCACAAACAGGAGCAACTGTCAACAGGCTGGCGACTGCTGTGGCTGTGAATAATTGTTTTTTTTTGGTTTGGTTTAACATTGGCAATTTACCTGGATTTCCCATCTGAATAATGTGTTTGAGAGCGTTCAATTACTCTCTTCTAAAAAGGTTTGTACTCGACCGTTTGGTCTCAAAACAACTCTAATTTTCGGGTTTTTTCCATATACAACGGCAGAAACAAATGGCTCGCCGACTAATGGCATATTAGTGCGATCGATATAATCTGCTGCTGCTTTTCCCATCGGCACAATAGTTTGAACTGACCCAGTTTCATCTATCTGCACGCTGTATTCCAAAGTTTGTTCCATTCCTTCTGGTGGCTTCCAGCGTTCCTCAAAGTAAGTTCTAGCTTCTGAAACTTGAGGAATTGTATCAAATAAAGTGCGGTTTTTTTTGCTGGCTGCGACCTGGTTGTTGTTCTCAGACTCGGCTTGCGGTTGAGTGTCCTCAAGGGCTGGGAGTTCGGTACTGGCGGGGGGGACGATCGGCTCGATGCGACGGGGGAAGGGTTGCGGCGGGGGAACCGGAAATCGGGAAGCAGACAGGGAGGGCGGTAGGGGGGGCGGTACGGCGGGAGCTAGTCTCGGCGGTAGGGGAGGGAGCAGGTAGGGTACTGCTGCGGGTGCTTGGGGGGCGGAGATTGGTTGTTCTGCGGGGTCGGGAATTGTAATTACTTGCCCTTGAGTAGGGGCTGGGGCGCTGCCGGTGGGAGGAAATAGCAGGGGTGGTTGCTGGATGGGGCTGGGTTTGTTGGTGGTTGGTGTTGGGGCGAGGGCGATGGGAGGCAAGCTGGGACTGGGGGAGGTGGCGGTGTCGATCGGCGGGGGCGGTAGG
>JAUBOH010000549.1:0-2500 GCA_036700145.1 Microcoleus occultus BM001215366 | reverse complement strand
AGTCTTGACCAAACCTAAAATATAGGTCAAGAACCAGTTATCCCTGGTCGTTCGAGATAATCATGTCAAAGCTTTCAAACTATTAACTGGTTCAGTTAACGGGCTATTAGCTCAGTTGGTTAGAGCGCACCCCTGATAAGGGTGAGGTCCCTGGTTCAAATCCAGGATGGCCCACCTGAACGTTAAAAATGTGTAATTAAACACGACAAGTATTTAGTTACAACTTTTTAATCACAAGTGTGGGGGTATAGCTCAGTTGGTAGAGCGCCTGCCTTGCACGCAGGAAGTCAGCGGTTCGAGTCCGCTTACCTCCACTCTCACTGACTACAGCATACTAGCTCAACCACAAACAACAATTATTTCTTCTTAACTAAGAACGTAGAAATCAGCACCTAGACCAGTGGAAAACTCGTCAGAATGCTGGAGTCTCGACTCCAGAAAGAACCTTGAAAACTGCATAGAAATTAAGTCATCATCAAGCAGGTAAGCCATCCGAGAAATCGGAAAATCTTACTTTCAGACGACCATCGACAAACAGAAGTGGTCAAGTTACAAAGGGCTAACGGTGGATACCTAGGCACACAGAGGCGAAGAAGGACGTGGCGACCGACGATAAGCTCCGGGGAGCTGGAAGCAAGCATTGATCCGGAGATGTCCGAATGGGGCAACCCAGTAAGCATCAGTTGAATACATAGACTGATAGCGGCGAACCCAGCGAATTGAAACATCTTAGTAGCTGGAGGAAGAGAAAGCAATAGCGATTTCCCAAGTAGTGGTGAGCGAACGGGAAACAGCCTAAACCAGAGGTTTTTACTTCTGGGGTCGTGGGACAGTCATCAGCGAACCTTAAAGCTAGACAAAGCAGTTGAAAGCTGCACCAGAGAAGGTGAAAGTCCTGTAGTCGAAAGTAGAGAGGACGCGACTGTATCCCGAGTAGCACGGGGCCCGTGAAATCCCGTGTGAATCAGCGAGGACCATCTCGTAAGGCTAAATACTACTGTGTGACCGATAGTGAACCAGTACCGCGAGGGAAAGGTGAAAAGAACCCCGGAAGGGGAGTGAAATAGAACATGAAACCGTTAGCTTACAAGCAGTGGGAGGACGATTTAACGTCTGACCGCGTGCCTGTTGAAGCATGAGCCGGCGAGTTATAGGCAGTGGCAGGTTAAGACCCTATGGGTTGCAGCCCTAGCGAAAGCGAGTTTGACAAGAGCGCCCGTGTGAAAGCACAGGTCACTGTTTATAGACCCGAACCCGGGTGATCTAACCATGTCCAGGATGAAGCTTGGGTAACACCAAGTGGAGGTCCGAACCGACTGATGTTGAAAAATCAGCGGATGAGGTGTGGTTAGGGGTGAAATGCCAATCGAACCCGGAGCTAGCTGGTTCTCCCCGAAATGTGTTGAGGCACAGCGGTCGAGATGAAGTTTAGGGGTAAAGCACTGTTTCGGTGCGGGCTGCGAGAGCGGTACCAAATCGAGGCAAACTCTGAATACTAAACTGTTGCTCGGCCAGTCAGACGGTGGGGGATAAGCTTCATCGTCAAGAGGGAAACAGCCCAGACCACCAGCTAAGGTCCCCAAATGACTGCTAAGTGATAAAGGAGGTGGGATTGCAGTGACAACCAGGAGGTTTGCCTAGAAGCAGCCACCCTTGAAAGAGTGCGTAATAGCTCACTGGTCTAGCGATCCTGCGCCGAAAATGAACGGGGCTAAGCAGTCTACCGAAGCTGTGGAATAAATGATTTTTAATCATGTATTGGTAGGGGAGCGTTCCGCAACGGTGTGAAGCACTAGCGACAAGCAGGTGTGGACTGTGCGGAAGTGAGAATGTCGGCTTGAGTAGCGCAAATGTAGGTGAGAATCCTACACCCCGAAACCCTAAGGGTTCCTCCGCCAGGCTCGTCCGCGGAGGGTGAGTCAGGTCCTAAGGCGAGGCAGAAGTGCGTAGTCGATGGATAACGGGTCAATATTCCCGTACCTGACATTGTTGGTGCAGAGGGACGGAGAAGGCAATCGCCAGCCGGATGTTGGTTACCGGTTTAAGTATTCGAGGTGTTGAGAGACGGAGAAAACGTCTTGAGCTGAGGTACGAGTACGACCTCCTACGGGAGGGAAGTGGTAGATGTCAGGCTTCCAAGAAAAGCTCTAAACACCATAAACAATGCCAGCCTGTACCCGAAACCGACACAGGTAGGGAGGTAGAGTATACCAAGGGGCGCGAGATAACTCTCTCTAAGGAACTCGGCAAAATGGCCCCGTAACTTCGGGAGAAGGGGTACCTACGCAAGTAGGTCACAGTGAAGAGTCCCAGGCGACTGTTTACCAAAAACACAGGTCTCCGCAAAGTCGTAAGACGACGTATGGGGGCTGACGCCTGCCCAGTGCCGGAAGGTTAAGGAAGTTGGTCAGGAGTAATCTGAAGCTAGCGACTGAAGCCCCGGTGAACGGCGGCCGTAACTATAACGGTCCTAAGGTAGCGAAATTCCTTGTCGGGTAAG
>JAUBOH010000548.1:0-3746 GCA_036700145.1 Microcoleus occultus BM001215366 | reverse complement strand
CTAAAAACTGTAACAACAAATGCTGACGGCCGCACCGCAGATCCGTTACTATCAGAAAACGAACTGAACCCGGGAGTTTACGAATTAGTCTTTTTCGTTGGCAAATACTTCGCACAGTACGCGGAAAGATTGCCCGATCCGCCGTTTTTAAACAGCGTTCCGATTCAGTTCGGCATCGCCGATATCACCGCACATTATCACGTACCTTTGCTAGTTTCGCCTTGGTCTTATAGTACCTATCGCGGTAGTTGAAGAGAAGTTCGGCAACGGATTTTGTAACGGATGTAACGGATGGAATGAATAAGGGTTTACTTATTGAGGAGAGGAGGGATTATGTTAGTTACGAAGCAAGCTGTTTTCAAACGATTCTGGTATCCCATTATTCCCACAGCCGAATTGTCCGGCGAACCAAAACCTTTTGTATTATTAGGTGAACCCATTGTTTTGTGGCTGGATTCTGAAGGCCAACCCGCAGCAGTTGAAGACAGATGCTGTCACCGCACGGCTAAACTTTCCCTGGGAAAAGTTGTCGGCGACAACATTTGCTGTGCTTACCACGGCTGGACATTTAACTCGTCTGGAACCTGCGTCAGCGTTCCGCAGCAGCAAAACGGCGCGATTTCTGCAAATTACAAGGTAAAAGCATACCGCACGTGCGATCGCTACGGATACATTTGGGTTTGTCTGGGAGAACCGCTGACAGATATTCCCGATATTCCCGAAGCCGCTGACTCGAATTACCGCCAAATTCCCGAATTTTACGAACCTTGGAATTGTGCGGGATTGCGAGTAATGGAAAATGAGTTAGATATGGCGCATCCTACTTTTGTACATACCGCAACCTTCGGCAGCGAATCACATCTTACGCCGGAGGTGATGGAATTCAAAGAAACAGAATGGGAACTGCATTACCGCAGCATTTTAGGTGTCGCCAATCCCGCCGAACAACAGCAAAACTTGAAAATAGAACAACAAGAAACCGTGCGGACAATTGACGGAATTTGGTTTATGCCGTTTACCGTCAAACTACGGATTGTTTACCCGAACGGACTCGTTCATATCATCGTCAATACCATGACTCCGATCGACGATTCAACATCTCAAATGGTGCAATTTTGCCTCCGCAACGATACGGAAGCTGAGGCAAAAGCCAGCGATATTATTGCATTCGATCGCGCCGTTACATTAGAAGATAAACGCATCTTAGAAACAACTGATTCTGACGTGCCCCTCGACATCGCGCAAGAACAACATATGCTGACAGATAAACCGGGAATCATCATCCGCCGCAAAATTGCTGCACTCCTAAAAGCCCACGGCGAAGCCGAACAAACTCAAGTCATTAGTCATTAGTCAGGTAGGGGCGGTGCCCCCGTGCCCGCCCTCTTCGCAGTCATCAGTCATTAGTTAGATCGTATTTTGATGGAAAATGCAATACTCTTTAGTTGAACTCAACCAACTCAGCCAGGAAGAATTCACACAAGCCCTGGGCGCGATTTTTGAACACACGCCCGCGATCGCCCGCAGCACTTGGGACGATCGCCCTTTTGCATCCACAGCCGATTTGTATGCCAAAATGGTAACAACCGTCAGCGCCATGACTCAAGCCGAAAAATTAGCTTTAATTCAAGCCCACCCGGATTTAGGAAGCAAAGCAAAAATGGCAGAAGCATCGGTTAGCGAACAAGCCGGCGCGGGTTTGGATCGGCTGTCTGTTGAAGAGTTCGATCGCTTTCAATTCCTCAACCGAGAATATCGCGAAAAATTTAATTTCCCCTTCATTGTGGCGGTGAAAAACCACACTAAAACCAGCATTCTCGAAGCATTTAAACAGCGCCTCGATAACTCCTTGGAAACAGAAATGCACCAAGCTTTAGCTGAAATTTGCGAGATAGCCCACTTTCGCCTTGACTCGGCAATTCAAAATTAATCACTCCGACTCAAGAAACCGGATGTTTACGAAAATACTGCGTTACAGCCCGCAGATTCGGTAAAAAACCCGGTTTCTGGGCTCCCATCACAATTTAGATCCAGGAAATATCACCCGATCGGGTGATACTTTTCGCAAAAATTGTTGTAGAATAGTATCATAAGGCACAGAAAAAGATTCGGACATACCCCGTTTAAGCAGACCTGATACCGGGGAGTGTGGTGACAGGTTTCGATGTGCCTCCCAGAAAAACAGATATCTTGGAGGCCAATTTATGAACTTCTTCAATCGTCAAGCTACCAAAAAATCCCCCGCGCCGACACCGATAACCGAAATTCAATCGGTTCAGCACGAAGAACCTGTAGGACACATGCACGGGAATTTCCGCCACTGGGCTTGGTTCAAGCCATCCGATCAGCGCGCCCAGTAAATTAAGTATTTCTCTGCGGCTGCAAACAAGCCGTAAAGTGCGGTTCCCATCACTGCCAACACCATCAATCCTGCAAAACCTAAAGGTACGTCAAAGTTAGAACTCGCCGTGACAATTAGGTAGCCCAAGCCTTTGTTGGATGCTACTGTTTCCGAAATTACAGCGCCGACAAAGGCGAGGGAAATTGCTACTTTTAGGGATGCAAAGACGTAGGGTAAGGTGTGGGGGAACCCCACTTTTTGGAAAATTTCGATTTGCGATGCACCTAGCGATCGCATCACATCTTTCATCTCGGGTTCAACTGTATCCAATCCCAAAGCTACGTTAACTGCGATCGGGAAAAATGCCAGCAAAAAAGCAGTCAAAATTGCCGGCACCGTACCGATGCCAAACCACAGCGCAAACAGTGGCACTAACGCTACTTTCGGTACCGTATTGAACCCCACTAATAGGGGGTACAGAACTACATAGGCAATGCGCGAATACCCGATGAGAAACCCCAGCACTATGCCAGCGACAATGGCGATGATGAAACCCGCTAAAGTTGTAAACAAAGTTTGGCCGCTGTTTTCGATCAGTGCCTGACTTTGGTTGAAAGTGGCTGCCAGAATCGCCGAAGGTGCGGGCAAGTTATAGGGAGGAATTTTAAACAAAAGTACCAGAATTTCCCACACCAGGAACAGCAAGATTGTCGCCGCCATTGGCATCACAACACTTGCTGTTTTTGAGCGTGCAAATTTCTCTAAATTATCCATTGCTTTCTCGTGTTTTTTAATTGCGGTGAATGTGGCGGCGCAGTTCTGCTACAATGTGATTGAAATCATCCGACATCATCATATCTAGATTTGTGGGACGCGGGAGATTTACTTTTACTTTGTACACGATCGAACTTGGACGCGGGCCCATTACATAAACTGTATCCGATAAGAAAACTGCCTCGCGCAAATCGTGAGTGATCAAGATGCAAACGCACTTCACCCGCATCCACAACTCTTGCAGCATCACCCACATTTCCTCCCGGGTGAAAGCATCTAACGCCCCAAAAGGTTCGTCTAAAAGCAGGATTTCCGGCTGGTGAATTAACCCGCGACACAGGGAAGCCCTCTGTCGCATTCCTCCCGAAAGTTGCCAGGGAAACTGTTTTTGAAAGTCTTGCAATCCGACTGTAGCTAACAATTCTTGGGCTTGGCGTACAAATATTTCCCGGCGCTTCGGATCTTTTGATTCTCGCTTGTACGGCTGCACTACTTCCAGCGGTAGCAGTACGTTGTCGAGGGTATTTCGCCAAGGCAAAAGCACGGGATTTTGAAAGGCGATGCCGACATTTTTCAGCGGTTTGGTAATCTTTTTGTCTCGAATCCGAATTTCGCCGATCGGCGCTGGAGA
>JAUBOH010000547.1:0-3770 GCA_036700145.1 Microcoleus occultus BM001215366 | reverse complement strand
TCATTTTGTTTGATTTCCCCCGTTTAGGGGGAGGCTTCAGACCCAATCTTCAGGCATGATTAATTTTGGGATGCGGCAAGTGTTCTAAATAGTCTAATTATTTGTGCCAGATTTCGGGGAATAGCCAGGGCAGAATAACTACTATAGCAATCCTACTGCGATCGCCCCGCCCAAACTTAACTTTACCAGGTAATCGGCAAAGCTCATATTAATCGCATTGCCGACAATGAATGTCGCCGGATCGCCCACGATTGTCAGCAGTCCCGAACTGTTAGCTACAAATACCATTAAAATTAGTAACGGCACAAAATCTACACCGACTTCTTCTGCCATTGGCGGGATTAACGGTGCTAGCAGCATGACAGTCGTCCCGTTGGGCAAAAATGCACAGATTGGCGTAGTAATCGCGACAATACCTAGCAAGAGATTTTTGCCTTTTTTTTCGCCAAAAGCACCATTTGAGGTGCCAAGTAGGCGAATACTTTGGTTGGTTCAAAGGCTCTTACCATTACCATGACTCCGAAGAATAAGCCCAGCGTGGCGTGACTGCGACTGATATATTCGATCGCGTCGTTTAACGTCATCACGTGGGTAAAAACCAGAATCAGCGCTCCCAGAAATGCCGCAACTGTTAGCTGTATCCATTCTGTAATTATTAAGAAAATTACACCGATAATGTTGCCGCCGCGATCGCAGCTTGCACGTTTTCTATTCATTCCCCTGAACAAAATTAAAACTTAAAAATTAAAAACTCTCGGTATGAGGAAATTTACTACTTTATGGCTATTCTGTCAATAGGTTTAAGTGCTCTTTTTGGCAGAAACAAGCTGGGAACACCGATCGACAGAGATCGCGCACACAGAAAAAATCACATCAAAACTACTTCTTTTGGCCATGTCGCGATCGCCCGAAGTTTGGTATGGCGATCGGGCGATCGCTCAACTACAATGAAGCATGGGCAATATCCGCCAAAATCCACCCCCATGCAGACATTATGGACTACAGCCAAGTGCTCGCCGACAAAACCGATACTATCGTCCAAAACTGGATTGAAGCAGTACGCTTGGATCGGAAAATTGAAACCGCTGATGCCTTACCGCACTCAGCAATCGAAAATCACATACCTCACCTGCTGGCGGCGATGGCCACAGTGCTTTCCCAATATCAAAACAGCGAAATAAAACTAATAATTGAAGCCAGTTTAGATCACGGATTTCTCAGAGCCGAACAAGGCTACGACGCCGCAGAAGTAGCCCGGGAATACCATTTATTGCGTCAAGTAATATTCTCCCACTTAGAAGCACAATTGCTAGCAGGAACCACCGCAGAAGTAGTCAGAGCTTTTCGCCTGATAGATGCGGTAGTAGACGAAGCAATTGCCCAGTGTTTCGATAGCTACGTCGCTCAGAGGCTGCGGGAACTTCAACAAATCCAAACTCAGTTAAAACTCACAAATCAAGAACTCAATCGCCTCGTCAGCGTCAACCAAGAAAACCTCTACCATCTAGCTCACGAACTCAAAACTCCCCTCAACTCAATTATCGGTTATTCCGAACTGTTTTTGCGCCAAGAAAAATGGCAATCAGAAATCAAAGATACCCTCCCCGGCATCGAACACATCGAGCGAGTATTGCGAAACGGCAGACAGTTGCTGCGCCTGATTAACGACGCACTAGAACTTTCTCGCGCCGACGCGGGAAAAATTAAACTTCACCTGCGGCCAACTAATGTACGATCGGTAATTAACACCGTAGTAGAAATGATGCAGCCAATGGCTGATGCTAAAGGATTAAAGCTCGCTGTTAACAGCGACTGCGCCCCAAAACAAGTAATCGCCGACTCTCAGCGGCTGCAACAAATTGTGACCAACCTGCTGAGCAATGCCATTCGGTATACAGAATCCGGTAGCATCGAATTAAGTTGCCACCACGCTGGAGAAGCAAATTGGGCGATCGCAATTACAGATACCGGCATTGGCATTGCCCCCAAAGATACAAGTCGCATCTTTGACCCCTTCTTTCAAGCAGGAGAATCCAGCCAACAGCACTTTCCCTCCGAAAGCACCGGTCTGGGATTAGCAATAGTATCGCGGCTCGTCACACTCCTGCAAGGCAAAATAGAGCTAGTATCACAAATAGGAGTCGGCTCAACTTTTACCGTGATTCTGCCCCTAGAAGTCAAAGTTCTTCAAGAAGTAAGCTAAACATTAAGTTCAAATTTCCACATCCCAAAATCCTATGCCCGCAGCCAACATTAGCCCTTCCACCACAGCCTTTCCCCTCACAGCCGTAGTCGGGCAAGCAGCAATCAAACTAGCCCTGCTGTTAGCAGCAGTCGATCCCGGATTGGGAGGAGTTGCGATCGCAGGCCGCCGCGGCACAGCCAAATCAGTAATGGCCCGCGCCTTGCACTCCTTACTGCCACCAATTGAAATTGTTAAAGACTCTTTTTGCAACGCCGAACCTGATGAACTCCTAGTGGAACAGACAAGATGCCTGTTACCAGAAAATAACGGGCAAGATGCCCGTTCCACAGTAGAAGAAAACGGGAAAAATGCCCAAATAATCGATACTGAATCCTCAAATACAGAAATAATTCCTACACCGTTCATTCAAATTCCTTTAGGTGTCACCGAAGACAGGCTTTTAGGTTCCGTCGATGTCGAACAATCAGTAAAATTCGGCGAAACCGTATTTCAACCCGGACTCTTAGCCCAAGCAAATCGAGGCGTACTTTATGTAGACGAAATTAACCTCCTCGACGACAATATTTCCAACCAATTGCTCACAGTATTAACCGAAGGCCGCAACCAAATAGAGCGCGAAGGCATTAGCTTCCAACACCCCTGCAAACCTCTATTCATCGCCACCTACAACCCCGAAGAAGGGCCGCTGAGAGAACATTTGCTCGATCGCATCGCGATCGTACTTTCAGCCGACGCAGCACTCGAACTAGAAGAAAGAGTCTATGCAGTAGAACAAGCTTTATCCTACTCCAGCTCCCCCCAACAATTTCTCAGTCAATACGCCGAAGACACCGACAACCTCAAAACCCAAATCATCCTCGCCAGAGAATGGCTCAAAGATGTCACCATTAAACGCGAACAAATTGCCTACCTAGTAGAAGAATCCATCCGAGGCGCAGTTCAAGGACACCGCGCCGAAATATTCGCAGTGCGCGTCGCCAAAGCCTGCGCCGCCATCGAGGGACGCACAGAAGTTAACGCCGAAGACTTGCGCCGCGCCGTAGAATTAGTCATCGTACCCCGCGCCACCGTCATCCAATCTCCCCCAGACGAAAACTCTCCTCCTCCTCCCCCGCCACCACCGCCTCAAAAGCAGTCAGAACAAGAACAAGACGAACCAGAAAACGAGCAAGAAGACGAAGACAACCAAGAGGATGAAGACAACCCGGAACCTCAAGAAGAACCAGAACAAGATACCATTCCCGAAGAATTTCTGTTTGACCCCGAAGGCGTAATTCTCGACCCCAGCGTGCTTTTATTCGCCCAACAATCCGCCAACAAACAAGGCAAATCCGGCAGCCGAACCACTATTTTCTCCGAAGATAGAGGCCGCTACGTCAAGCCAGTATTGCCCAAAGGCCCCGTCCGCCGCATCGCCGTTGACGCGACTCTCAGAGCCGCCGCACCTTACCAAAAAGCCCGCCGCCAAAGGAATTCCGAACCCCCCCAACCTAGGGCGGGCACAGGGGCACCGCCCCTACAATCGGGGGGGCAAGATACAAGTCAACCCCCCCTTGCTAAGGGG
>JAUBOH010000546.1:0-3772 GCA_036700145.1 Microcoleus occultus BM001215366 | reverse complement strand
ATGCCGAAGTCTTTTTTGATCGATCGCAGAGTAAAAATAGTCATCAGTATATCAAATTATCTACTTAGCTTTTGACATTCACTAGCAATTAGCAGTATTTTAGATTATATCATGTCTTGTACCGCCCTTGGTTCTGATTTGCGATTTCATCCAAGGCAAGCGAGAATTTATCAGCCTAAGTTTCAGAACTGGTAATATGGGATATAAAATAATAAGTAAGAGTTGAGATTAGGAGCAATGAAAATAGATCGTATTACCAGCAATCCCAAGCGGATGAATGGGCAACCATGTATTCGCGATCTTCGGCTGACTGTTCGTCGGGTAATCGAGCTGCTAGCAACTTATCCCGATCAAGAAGAACTACATCAAGAGTTTCCAGAACTAGAGGATGAAGATATCCGACAAGCTCTAATTTTTGTATCCTCTTATCTTGACGATCGCATCATTGAACTACCTAATCATTATGAAGCTGTTGCTTGACCAGGGATTACCACTTTCTGCGGCAGCATTATTACGTGATGCAGGTATCGACACCATCCATGTTGGTGAAATTGGTATGTCTCAAGCCGAAGATGCCGAAATCATCCAGAAAGCCAGAGAAGAGGAACGTGTAGTTGTTACCCTCGATGCAGATTTTCATACATTACTAGCACTTGATGAAGCAGTTTCTCCCTCAGTTATTCGCGTTCGGATTGAAAGGTTACGCGCCCAAGCATTAATGGATTTACTGCTGATGGTAATTGCTCAGTGCGAGGAGGATCTAGAACAAGGATCGGCTATTTCGATCGAGCCAAGCCGTATTCGGATTCGCCGTCTGCCACTCATACCAGATGTATAAAAAATAGTCATAAGGCACGATCGCTAAAATATAAATAAAAATTGTCGCCAAAACAACAGCGACAATTTGTTACGACATCTTAACCGTCTCTCACTGCACAGGTACAGTTACTTTCAAGTCAACCTGTTTCGACTTATTACCATCCGTGACCTTACCGTGAAGCCGACCTTGCATAAAAGCACCCACGGTTAGAGGATTTTTGTCTAATAACAATGTTAAATCTGTGCCGACTGTATTCAATTGATACATTGCAGTACCATTAGCATCGATAATATGTAGTAAGCCAGTCACTCCAGATCCTTCACCAATATGAACGCTTCCCTGCTGATATTCGCTGAGTGAAATACCGTTAGCCATGACAGAGACATAGACATTGCTTTGACCTTGGTTGGCGGAACTTAGTAAGAGTGTTTTATCCGAATAGATAACCTTTATAGTCCCCTGATTTAAGACGGTACTGCCGGAAAACTCTCCGTATACAAAGGAACTTTTCACAGTCAGAAATAAGTTGAATATTAACCAAGTAATCAAGCCGAGTGGGAGTAGCTGTAGAATTCCAATAATCCAATTTCCAGAGGTGAGATTGTAATGAATATTCTGAATATAGTTGCGACCGACCTGAATGATATCTCGACCCGCATGAGCGTCCTGAGACTTTGGTCTATGCTCTGGTTGATTTGACATTAATATTAATTGAATAAATTACTATATCGCGAAGTCCAGTCCAGACAAAAAGCTTTAGAGACCAGTTAAATACAGCATATTCCAGGTTCATGAAGTACCGTAGCAAAACTCTTGGTCAACTAACCACGTAGATCCACAAGATTGTGTGTACCACATATACATGGAATATGCTGTATGTAAGTACCTGACCACTAGGGCTTGGGAGAAATCGATGCAGGGGCAGTAGGAGTATTGGGGGGTAATGGGGGTGGGTTAAGCTGGGTTCCAATCCCTCGCCCAAAAACAAGACCCAGGCTTATCATACCACCCAGAACAATCACTGTCGGAATCGAAAGGTTGAAGGTAGATGAGGGACTGTTAGAAGAGTTATGCACATGATCTCTCCCAGTCTGAATGCTATCGCGTCCGGAATGAGCAGACTGGGACGGTTGAGATTGCGGATCTGGCGTTGGCTGAGTCATTGGCTAAATGTAGTAAGAAAATCTCATAAGCTCTATCTACTGGATGACTGCATTGAATTCCGGAATCTTTAACAACTTTCTTCGGAATTGCGATCGCAACATTCAGAAATTCCTTGGTCACTCATCGCCAGAATGCGAGATAACTTGATTCATCGATATGATGACATCGACCTAGATGAAGTCTGGAAAACCTCAAATTAAATTCCAACACTGCCGATCACCTTGGAACCTCTACTACTAGAAGAATAAATTCTATAAATGCGGTATAATAAACTTAATCAGACTGGCGGTTCGTAACGTGGATATTTTAATTGAGTCAACAAAGGGCTTTGAAAACGATCTTACTAAGTTGAGTGAAGATGAAAAAGCAGCAGCAATTCAAAAAATCAACGATTGCGCTAGTCTCTTCCCAACTCAAAAAGCTGATTTATATCGTAAGCTGGGCCACCTTCCCCTACCGACAAATCTTAATGGTTACGAATCTTCACTGTACACACTAACAGTTTCTCCAACATTAAGAGTAATTTGGGCAGTTGACGAAGATCCAATTTTTGGGCAAGTTATTTTTACTCTTTTTCGAGTAGTCAAACACGATGACCTCGATAAAGCATATCAGAGTGTAGCACAATCTTTATATCAAGATATGCTTCACCAAAATCTAGCAACTGTCCAAATCTCGTAAGCTTATTTATGGCACTGACTATTACGCTCTGCGATGAATATGGTATTATTCACGAAGCCATGAAGATTTTGCCAGATGATGGGCTAAAGATTTGTTTTCTGGAAGCTTTGGCAGAACTTGAAGACAACGAATGTCACAGAACCAGAAATTTTCCAAAAACGAGACTTCATAAAGTAAAGGGTGTGAAGCAGGCAATTTATCGTGCTGATATTGATAAAGTCTCAGGCTGGCGTATCCACGTTCAATACATTAATGGGCAAATTCAGCTCAAGGATATTATTGAGGGGCAAAAGCACGATGATGTAAGTAAGGTGATTAAATCTAAGAAGATACGCTACGAGTAATTGTCAGTAAAACGACATAATTGATGAGTAAACTTGGGCTAGTTCGCGATCGCAAATGGAGATTGACAAACAAAAAAACTATGCGGTAAAATGAGGGGAAAAGCACGGATAATTCCCAAATGAACGATCGCTCCTCAGCAGATTTGATATCTGTGACAGAGTTACACCGCCAGCTTAACGACTTACTCCAGCAACTATCACCAGAACGATTACAGGTGCTTGCTGATTTTGCAGCTTATTTAGCCAATGCAGAAAGCGAAGCTGCAACTCAAGAACTTTTGGCAATTTCTGGATTGCTAGAGCGAGTTAAGCAAAATCAAGCAACTCCTAAAACTGATTACACAACCTGGAGAACTCTTCGCTCTGATGTAGGAAGATCGCCTCCATCCTGATGCTCAAAAGGTTTATGTCAATGCTGACAAAGCCCTAGCGAAGAAAATTGCCCGATGTTTGGAACAATTAGAGCAAACTCCCCGATCGCACCCTAATATTAAAGCCCTCAAAGGAGATTATGCAGGGTACTATCGCTACCGAATCGGTGACTACAGAGTCATTTACTCGATCGACGATGAAGTGGTGCAAGTATTTGTTGTGGCGATCGCCCATCGCAGCCAAGTCTATGAACCGTGATGGCAAGGTCTATCTTGATGAGAGCCTTTCAAGTTATGCTGAGATCGATCGCACTTCTGATTTAACCACATCATTCAGATGAATACTCAAAACGTGAATCTCCCATTGATAAATCGTGTTCTAGAACACAAAG
>JAUBOH010000545.1:0-3782 GCA_036700145.1 Microcoleus occultus BM001215366 | reverse complement strand
GTGGGTAATGGGGGTTGTGGCGATCGCCCAAAAAATTGCTTGAGTTCGGTTTGGATGGTTGAAAGTGCGGGAGTGTTGGTGAGACTTAACCAAATAATATAATCAAATTCGGTTTGAATTTGTTCGATGAGTTTGAGGGCGATCGCGCTTTTGCCAATTCCACTTAAGCCGTAGACGGTAATCAAGCGCGTGTTTGCTAAAATCCATTGTTTGAGGGTGGAGAGTTCGGCGGTGCGATCGTAAAAGTAACGGAGTTCGGGTGCGTCTGTTAAATCGATGATTGGGGATTGATTTTTATTTTGGGGAGAATCAGGGGGTGAGGGCGATCGGGTTTCTGCATTTTTAATATTTTGTATAAATTGACCACAAATCACATTATCAATTTGTAATAAAGAGTCATGTAAATGAGAAATGTTAGAAACCCTATATTTTTTCTCTACCTTGGACCGAAAATTTAATTTATTAAGGTCTTCTCCTAATTCCTCGCGCAACTTTTCCCATAACTTCGCAGCTTCTTTTTTAACGTGAGATTCGCTACAATTAAACTCTTTAGCTATTTGAGGATATTTCTGTCTTTGCCAAACACCCGTCAGTATTGCTTCCTGTAGGGATGTGAGATGTTCTCCAGTTTTGTCAACACTCAAATTATTCACCCATTCTACGACATCTTCAACATTCATACGTCAGCGTTGAGCGAGATTTAGTGTACTATATTCTACCAAATCCTACTTTGTCAACTGACTTGTACTAATCTATACTAAATTGGTTCAAGATGGTTAGAAAAATTGGGTGCTAAATCCGACTGTTTGGATGTGTCAAAGGTAAATCTTAATAAATATAATTATATATGTAAATCGTGAATTTTGCAGCTAGCTAATAGGAGAATATAATCTGTGAACTCAAAAAATTTTTGGCATCGTTTAGTAGCAGTTATGAATCTAACTGTATTCTTGGTAACTATTCAGTTTTCTCTACTTTCTAACCAGGCGTGGGCCGATCAAGTTGTTAACTGTCCTTCAGACAAAATGAGTCATACGGAGTGTAAAGTTGAGCAAAAAGTTATTATTAATAATTATAACTTTAAGAATGATTCAGGTAAAGCTGAAGCTTTTGTAGGAGGAGTGATAGTCGGAGCTATTGGTGGTAGTGCAACTACAATTGGAATTGTTTCGGGTGCTGGTTCGGTCGCTGGACTAAGTGCCGCTGGAGTTACTTCAGGTTTAGCAGCAATTGGTAGTATGGCAGGTGGCGGAATGGTCGCTGGATTAGCAGTTTCAGCTTCGGTTCCTGTGATAGCTGCTGCTAGTGTTGGTTATCTTGCCTATAAAGCTTGGGAATGGTCACATCTTCCTTAAAATGTAGAAATTACTCCCTAATAAATTTAATTTTTGGCGTTGCTGAATACAGGTATGAATTCAAGATTTCCCAATTGCTATAAGCCAAGTATGGTGAATTTTGTAACTCCCTAGAAAAGTTGATTCATACCGTGAATCAGCAACGCCTAATTTTTTCAGTAGGAAGGATCGGCAACACTTCAGCTAATACAGTAGATAAGGATAAAATCTGATGGTTCACTTAGGTTCTGGCGAACAAAAAAAAGATACTCGTCTAATAGCAACTATTTGGATTTGGGTTTTATCTATTTTTTCACTCTTAGCTTGTGTGCCAATTTTAGCTCTTACAGAAAATAGTTTTTTCCTGCCTTTTGCAGTGCTTATTTCTGTTACTATAAGCACTGCATCTATTTGGTTTTTTGGAAAGCCCATAAATTTAGAAAATGATAAAAAAATTCAAATTTTACAAGCTAGAATTGAAAATTTAGAAACAATTTCTGATGTTATTGAGTTTGATAAAAAATTAATCAATGATAACGATAAATAAAAATATTTTAATCACAAGGCTTAGATGTAGGGTGCGTCAAATTGAGATTGATTTTAGATGAAAGAGTAATTTTACTTATGACACACCTTACATCTTACAAATCCCCTACCTCCTGACTGGCTGAAATCCCTGCACAAAAGTTATCCAGCGTGGTACTTTATCACCTGTAATATCTAGGACAGGAATGTTGAAACTTCTGACATCGGGGCGACCGATTTCACCAGCCGAAAAAGTAATATTCGTAGGTTCTGATTTACCTAAACCATAGGCACTAGCTATTTGATTAGCAAGTCGGCAGGTTATTTCAAAACTTCCCATATTAATCCTGCCACCTCCAGCCTCGTAATTCCAAGTAATACCGGGTGTTAAATTTCCCTGTTGACACATAAAGTGAGTGACTTCAAACATTTTAGCAATGTGAACATCATATCGCCTTAAGCGTCCTCCATAGGCCGATGCTCTGGTATCGCTTTCTGGTACTACAATTGATCCAAATCCTTCGTCAAAACCAAGCTTCATCGGTAGTGCTGTAGAACTTGTAAGCGGTTGACTCGCTTGGGGTTGTACGCGAGTCGGTGACATCTGTACTGGTTTGACAAATAGACTATTAGCGCGAACGAAACAACGTTGCACCCCACCAGTAGCGTAGTTTTTTCCTACAAAAAGCCAAGGTAAACCCCTGGTATCGTTGAAAGTACCAGCAGCATTACTAGGAAAGCTTTCAAAACGCTGTCCCTGTTTTAAGACACCAACTAAAGACCAATTAAAAAACTCAAATGGAGTGCGGTTGTCAGCACGCATAAGTTCTTCAAAAGAAGAATTTGTCATGCGACAATTTAACCCATTTGGATCTGGATCTACTACTTCCCAATAAGTATGATAAGCTCTTCCCATATAATCCCCTTGATTATTAGGATTAGGGAGAGGTGCAGTAGAACCCAGTTTAGCTGTTCCTAATACCAGAAGTGTTGCAAGAGTAATGGTTTTTAATTCTTTTAACATGGGTATCACTTTTTCAATACTACATTATTTATTGGCAATCAAAGTGCGATCGCACTTCTTGAACAATCTCGATCCCACCCTCATGGGATGAAAAGCCGACTTACACCCATATAGCCATTAATACCAAGCACAATCTCAATTAGACTCTCAACACAACGTTCTCGATATTCCCAATCATTCAGTAATCTATCAGCGTTTCCAATCGTAATCACAGGTAATGAATTAGGAGTATTTTCTTCGCGCATTACTTGTTCCAAAGAATCATTGCCTTTCATGCTACGATTAGCTGTCAGCAAAATCATCTGATTTTCTTGAGCAAGTCGCCAAACTACTCTGTCATCGCTATCAATGGGCAATTCCATTTGTGCAAAGGTGATAAAACGAATTGGGATGATATCAAGCCAACCTTGATTAGCAATAGAGCCAAAGAAAATTATGGCGTGTCCGTTGAGATTATGATCTATCAAAAAAATCACGCTTTAGCCTCACGTTTTGCCTTAGCTGCTCGAAGTTTTTCCCATGCAGCTTCCGTTCCTGGTCTTGGTGGTTGCGCCGCAATTCTGGCAATGAGATCGCGATTTTTTTCTTCATAGTATAGCCGAAGTTCCTCAGCTTCCTTAAGAACCATTTGATACTCAGCTTCAACAGTGGCGCGATTTGCCTCAATATAAGCTAAAGCTGCATTAATTTGTGCCTCTGTAAGATCGAACAATCCCCTGATAAACTTAGGCGGATATTGAGCCGTCACATAGTCCATGATGTCGTAGATAGTGATGCGCGTACCTGCGATCGACAGTCCTCTTTCTGTACGGACGATCGCTGTTTGTTCGTCGGATATGGTTGCCATCTTTATAGCCTCCTAGAATTTATCTTTATATTACTAGCTGATTACTTGCAAA
>JAUBOH010000544.1:0-3783 GCA_036700145.1 Microcoleus occultus BM001215366 | reverse complement strand
TCGCCCTCTAGAATAAATCCAACTACCTTCTCAAAAAACCGCACCTTCACTTTTTGCAACTTCAGCGTTCCCTGCAATTCAGCCTGTTGTTGTTCTGGCTTGCCCAAGAACAGCCCCCAACCATTTTTTAACAATTTGTGAGCTATTTTCAGACTTTGTTGCTGTGGGGCTAAACCACGCGCTTCTACATCGAGAATTTTGCAGTGGTCGGTAAAGCGATTCACCCGTTCTACGGTCAAGTGTCCGTTGTCGCAATATTCGCAAATCAGGTACCAGGCGATGTCGTGATAAATCAGTTGCAGAGGCCAGATTCGCCGAAAACCGAGATGGCTTTTACCGTAATAATTGCTTTGACGGAAAAGTTCGATCGCCTGACCCCGAACGATGGCTGTTTCTACGATGTCTAGTTTGTGAAATAGGGTATTGCGATATTCTTGGCGAGCGAGCATTTCTACAGGATCGGTGTAAATAATCGCACGATTTAGGTATTCGCGAACGGGATAAAACAATTGACCTTTGAGCTCGATATCTAATCCGCGCAACCGTTTAGTGAGTTTTTCACAAATTTGGCGGGCTTGGGGATTTCCTTGATATTTGGCTTGAGATGCGATCGCTTGAAATGCGAATAATAGTTCTTCGCGATTCATGGCGCCAGTGCCGAGATAATATCCGAAGCGATACATTCGTTTGTCAAGGATTCCGTAGTGGCGCAGAGTTTCTAAATCTTTGCGAATGGTAGGAGTTGCAGGATAGTTTTCTGGGAAATCGATGCTGCTGGACTCGGCGGCAACTTTCTGTAATTTAGATTGAACTTCTAGTAAAGCATCGTGATATTTACTGTCGGATGCTTCGGTGTCGGAGTGTCCGACACCCGGATGGTTTACCAATGTGGCGATGAGGAGCATGATGCGATCGAACGTTAGTCGATCGGCATAGGGGTGGGGAGTTGGTTTTTTTGCCATGATGGGGGTAAGGCGGGTAAAAGTCAAGGAAAAGACAATATTGACACAAAAATATAGAAAAACCTCAAAGCCGTTATTTAGATAACTGTAGGTTTTCCAAGAAATTTGATAAATATTGTAAATTGCGAGACTCGAAGCTGGCTCGGCTGATATATTAAGTTGAGTCGTGGAAGTAATATTCAGAGGAAGAGCCTCGCCAGCTTTGATGAAAATTGGAGGCAGAGTCTCCTGATTTGCGTCGCCAGACTCTGCCTAGTAAGCAGTATATAAATCAATAAGTCGATCGGACCTTGCGTTGAAAAATGCACTTAGTTAGTCCTATAGTCAGGAAAATAAAAAATGTCACCTTTTTGGCAAGCAAAAATTTGGGGTTTGCTGCACGATCCCGCATTGAAAGCACTGCACGACAATTCAGGAAGAAAGAGGGAAGGTGCTTGGCAATCTCTCACTTGTATGGTTGGATGGGTATCTCCCAAATCTAAGTCCTTTACCCAAAGCCCCTATAGCACTCAATGGTTGAAGCATATCGGATTATGCGATTTAATATCTTCAGCGAGCGATCGCGCTGCTATTGGCAGATTGCCCGGAAATACTGCGATCGACTATAACTCAGATGGTTTGCAAATTCGGCATTTACTTTCAGGAGAACCGCAAACTTTAAAACTGGGAAAATGGCACGATTATTTAATGGATTTGGGTAAAAATCGCGCCAACTGGCTGACTGATGTAGAAAACAGTTTAATTCCCGATTCCATTCGCACCTGTACCGATGCTAGAAAAGTATTTTGGTGGTTGTGGCGGTGTTATCCAGAGGTACTAAGTAAAGCTTTAGATCGGGATTTGCAAATTCCCAACGAACCTTGTTTGCCTTTGCTGCCGGCAGAAACTCGCCTTCCCGATGCTTCTCTGTGGAGTCATACTAGCATGACTGCTGCTTTGGCTGGTTCCCTAGCCGGTTATTCGGAAGATGCAAATGCTTATCCAAAAAAGCGGGCTAGGAAAAATAAAGACTATTATGAATCTCGCCCTCATGTAGCAACTTTCACTTTTACACCCGTACAGGAGCTGATCAAAGCTAGCCGCAAAATGCGTGATTTTTGGGCTGGTTCTTGGCTGCTGCACTATCTTTCTGCCAAGGTTTGTTGGGCGATCGCCTGGAAATATGGCCCTGATACTTTCCTGTATCCTTGTCTTTACCAACAGCCGTTAATTGACTTGTGGTTATTGCAGGCATATCCCGATTTTGATGAGTGGATTAAACTGCCTTCTAACAGTCAATTGCTAACAGCAGGTTTTCCTAATGTTGTAGTGATGATTTTGCCAGATAACGGCGCTTCTCAAACGACTGGAAAGGTGAAAAATCCTGTTGAGAGTGCCATGCAACAGGCAGAACAAACTTTGCGGGAAGAGTGGATGGCATTGGGAAACCAAGTGTTGAAAGATTTGCAAAATGGGGGTAAACCTTGGATGCCTAACCTGAATCATCACACTTGGGATGACTGGTTAAAAGCGCAATGGCAAATTTACTGGACAGCTTTGCCAATCGGTGATATAAACACTACCTTACACCATTCCCCTCGCAAACAGAAAGAGTATGAAAAATGGCAGGGAGACCAAAATAAAGCTGCCCGTCCGAAAGATGATTTATTTCTTGAATCAGAGTCAGAATTTCTCAAGGCAATTTATGAGTCGGCGTTGAAGGAAGATTGGGGCGATCGCCATTCTACCGCAACTAAGTACAAAAGCCGCCAACCCAACCTCAACGTCGGTTCTTGGTGGGGGAGTATTTTCGACCAAACCCGCTTTTCCCTGAATGCGATTAAAAACGCCCGTACTTGGGAAATTCCCACTGCTTTTGGGCCGCGTTCAACTATTTCTGGAATCGGGCCAGTTGTTCATTCTGGCGGCGACTGGATTACAGAAGGTGAAACTGCTAAGTTATGGGAAAATCAAGCGGGTTTACCTTTTGATGGAATTGAAGAACTAAATGCTGCTGAAGTCGTCAAGCGCGGTTTATACCGAATTCTGACTGATGTTTTGTTTCCCAAACCTTCAGCAAACAAAGAAAAAGCTGTTTCTCCAGAACAGCCGATTCGCCTGCACTTATTTTATCCCGATTTGAGTTCCGGTGTAGCGGGTTGGCTGCGAACAAATGGAGAAGCTATTGAAGACTATGGCCGTATTTGCGATCGCATTCAACAGCACTTTCCTTGGGCAAAAGATGCCGCCAAACAATCTTGGGGTATTCCTTGGATTGCCACAAATTATCCAAATTTGTTGAATCCACGTTTGTTAAATCTTGGTTGGTTGATGGAAGATTTCTCCCCTCAATCAAACCATCAAGGTCAAGTATTAACCAAGAAAGATCAACAAGGAAAAATCACAGAGGAATCAAAGCGGTTACGCGAATGTATCAGTCAAGATTTTTCAGCAGGAAATAATCCCACTGACTGGTATGTATTAGCGGCGGGAGATGGCGACGGAATGAGCAGTTGGCTTAAGGGCGAACCTCTAGAACCTTACAGTCAGTATCTCCCAGATGCTTTACAGCCGAAAATAAAACAATTGCCAGATCCATTGCCAAAGCTATTGCAAAAATTTATTGAAGAGAAAAAACGCATGGGGCCTTCTACTCACAGTGCTTTGAGTCGCGCTTTGTTAGATTTCTCGAATCAATTAGTTCCTTATCTTACTGAACAGCGATACGCTGGAAGGCTAATTTATGGCGGTGGCGATGATGTTTTAGCCTATACCAATCTCTGGGAGTGGGATAAATGGCTGTGGGATATTCGCCAGTGTTTCCGAGGGGATAAAGATCCTT
>JAUBOH010000543.1:0-3787 GCA_036700145.1 Microcoleus occultus BM001215366 | reverse complement strand
GAAACCCAACATCCAATTAATGAGTGTTGGGTTTCGTTCCTCAACCCAACCTACAGAAGAAAAACCAATTTCCAATTCCCAATTCCCCATTCCCCATTCCCAATTCCCAATTATCTATGAAAGATTTAACTCGCCGACAATTTATTATTGTCACCGCATTAAGCGCCGGATTTGCCCTAGCAGTTCATCCGATTGCTGCGGCAACTATTACCACAGATACAACTAATTTAGTTGCAGGTGAAGTGAAGATTCCGGTCAAAGACGGGCAAATTCCAGCTTACAGAGCAATGCCCGCTACCGGCAGCAATTTTCCAGTAATTTTAGTCATTCAAGAAATCTTCGGAGTTCATGCACACATTCAAGATATTTGCCGCCGTTTTGCTAAATTAGGTTATTTGGCGATCGCCCCAGAAATGTTTGCCCGTCAAGGTGATGTTTCTAAAATCACCGATATTCAAGAAATTGTCAGTAAAGTTGTCTCGAAAGTTCCCGACGCTCAAGTTATGTCCGATTTAGATGCTACCGTAGAGTGGGCGCAAAAGTCAGGAAAGGGCGATATTAATAAGTTGGGAATTACCGGATTTTGCTGGGGAGGCAGAATTGTTTGGCTGTACTCTTCCCACAACCCGAAAGTTAAAGCCGGAGTGGCTTGGTACGGGCGCTTGGCGAGCGATTCTACGGCTTTGACTCCCAAACAGCCGATCGACCTTGCAGCAACTTTGAAAGTGCCCGTATTGGGGCTTTACGGCGGCAAAGACGACTTAATTCCCAACGATACAGTCGAGAAAATGCGGCAAGTTCTCAAAACTGGCAGCAGCGGTTCCGAAATCGTGCTTTATCCAGATGCGCCCCACGGTTTTAACGCCGACTATCGCCCCAGTTACCGCGAAAAAGAAGCCAATGATGCTTGGAAACGGCTGCAAGATTGGTTTAAGAAGCACGGAGTTGTTTGAGAGTTTTGAGTAGTCCCTATATAACAGTCCCGATCGTGATTGGTCGGGGTGGGTTTCACCAACAATCTGTAATTCATATGGTTTCCGGTTGCATCGGAATTACTAAACGCGGTCATGGCAATTACCTTTTTCTCAATTACCTTTTTCCCAATTACCTTTTTCCCAATTACCCTAATCATTCCGATGCAACCGGATTTGATATGATAGAGAATTCCTATGCTCTGCCCGCAATTTCAAGCCATTTCTTCCTGCAATCTTTGACTGGATTTAGCTTTCATGCTGAATGCAGCAACACCAACTACCAGCAACAAAACAACAATTGTTCTCCAGTGAATCAAAAAAGGCAGACCCGCAGCTAAAAATATTCGTCTCGGAAAAAAGAGCAGAAAAACTAAAGCAATACTGCCGAGCAAAGCATTGCGGTTATTGCTGCAATACAGCCACAGCGAGGTCAGAATCGGGAACAAACCTACATAATCGTAGACGTGAGTATATCCGAGAAACGTGAAGGATATACCCATCAGCAAAGCCAAGATATCTTCTCGATTAATTCTACTGCGGAACACCCACAGCAGAACCGCTAAAATTATTGCCACAATTTTGATCGCTGGTACCTTCAAGCCTAAAGAAACGAACAGACTTTCCATGCCAACTTTATCTTGAAACCCCGGTTGATTGAAAGGCAAAGAGCTATAGCTGTCTTGAATTCCTTGATGCCACGCTAGCAACATCCCAACCGGCCCGCCGTACAGCACCAATGGGTAAGCGCTCATAATTGTAACCGTTGCGAAGGCTACAGCTAATATTTTCCAGTTCCGTTCTAGCAAAAACCAAATACCGACCAACAGGCATAGTTGTGGCTTAAAACTGGCTATAGCTAAACAGATTCCTGCCAATACAAATTTTTGCCGTTGACTCAAGTACCAAGCAGCCATTGTCCCAGCAAAAGCCATCAAAGAAGTTTGACCCATCCACACAACGTGGACAGTGAATGGGTTGCCGATAATCATCGCAGCCATCACCAAACTGCCGAGTTGATTTTGATTGTTATTTTGATGTTTGTTGATGGTGCAAACTGTCATCGAAATAATAGCGGCGATTGACAGCAAGTTAAGTAAGAGCCAAACGAATTTGGCCACTGAGTAATCGAAAAGACCGACAAACATACAAAATGCGGCTGATTGAGGAGGATAAAAGAAAGCCGCATCTTGTAGGTTGTCAATTTCCTTTATTGCTGCTACACTTTGAGTCAGCATATCGTGGTTGTAGGCATTTAAACCATTCAGCCAAGCACGTCCAGCAGCGTAAACGACGCCACCGTCAGGACTGAATTGGCCCTCTCTGCCAATTCCTATTATGCCGAAACAAATTAGAGATAATATACTGACGGCTAAAAGACCTAAACCAAAGTTCCGCTTAAACGATTCTGTCATCGAATTATCTCCGGTTTTGTTAACGGATTGAGCGACTACGTTGAGATTGCAATATTAATAGCTAAAGTTTTAACACAGCATTTAGTGAGTTGCTAAAAAATTAGAGCAACTTAATTTAAGTTAATAAAAACAAATGTTGCGGGAAGTAGAAGATTTGGTATCGAAAAAAGCAATATGGGCAATCTCAACAGTTTGGGTATGTCGATCGCCCTTAAGACAGTTGGGTTTGTGGACACTCCAAAAGGTAAACTGGGCGGTGTAGAGTTATCGATCGACAGGTAAGCCCGTGCTAGACGAACAAGCAAAAAAAACCATCCTCCGCAAAATCCCTCATGGACTATACATCTGCGGTGTCAAAGACGGCGAGGAAGTTAACGGCTTCACCGCTAGCTGGGTGATGCAATCTTCCTTTACCCCTCCCTTAGTCGTCAACTGCGTCAAGCAAGACTCCAAATCCCACGCCATGATCAAAGCCAGCGGTGTCTTTGCGTTAAGTTTCCTAGAAGCGGGACAAAAAGAGTTAGCCCAGAAATTCTTTAAGCCACAGCGCCGCGTTGGCAATAAATTTGAGGATGTAGAATTTTATGCCGGCGCAGAAACTGGTTGTCCGATTATTTCGGATTCTCTGGGTTACATCGAGTGCAAAGTTGTCGGTGCTGTAGAACACGGGGATCACACGGTTTATGTGGGAGAAGTTATCGGTGCCGGCGTTCACCGCGAAGGTAATCCGTTGCTGTTAGAAAGCACAGGCTGGAATTACGGCGGCTAAATATTTGGCAATTGGCAATTGGCAGTTGTCAGTTGGTAGGGGCGGTGCCAAGAGTGCCCGCCCTCTTAGTTGACAGTTGTCAGTGGTTAATTGTGAGGCGATTGACAATAGATAAAAAATCGCCGACAATCTGGTCGGTGTTGTCGGGAGTTAAAATTGGGACGTGGACGAAAATACATTTTGCGCTCGGTTGAGAATCTGCAAGGTGTTTTAAAACTGCGTAATAAAGAGCTTCGCAAACAAATTTTCCGGCTTCATGACTGATTTCTGTTGCGGCTAAATCCGCGACAAGCGGTGGGAGATGAACTGCTGTTTTTAGAATGTCGCGATCGCAGCAAGCGCAGGATTCTACGGTTAATTTTTGCCTGCTTTCGGCCATACCGCAGCAGATAATAGTGTCTGGTTGGAGTTGGTTGATTTGGGCGATCGCCCAATTCGGCGCTTCCTGAAAATCTACGGGCAGTTTTCTCAAAAAAGTTAGGGAATAAGGCAAAGATTGAATTTGCGAAATCTTGGCTAATAAGTCGTCCGAAGAGTTGGATTCCTGATGTGGCAGCCAAGTATCAAATGAGGTGAGCAGGATTTTGTTAGTCATATAATGTCCTCTGTATTAAGTGCAATCAAATAGGTTC
>JAUBOH010000542.1:0-3789 GCA_036700145.1 Microcoleus occultus BM001215366 | reverse complement strand
TAGGGACACGGCAGTGCCGTGTCCCTACGCGGAGCTGAGGATAGGCGGGCGTACTTCATAAATGTGGAATCTGCTGTAATTAGTTTCTATTTCTTCCTTCTTCCTTCTTCCTTCTTCCTTCTTCCTTCTTCCTTCAAATCAACGGCAGCAAAATCTCAAATTCCGTACCCGTACCGGGCGTTGAATGCAAATTTAACTTCCCCTTATGCTTTTCCGTCACAATTTGATGGGTAATTGCCAACCCCAAACCGGTACCTTTGCCCGCCGGTTTAGTGGTGAAAAATGTCTCAAAAATCCGCCGCTGAATTTCGGGTGGAATTCCCGGGCCGTTATCAGCAATTCTGATGGCTATCCAAGCGTTATTTTGATTTTTTTGGGCTGCTTCTGGGCTGAATTCGCCGTTTTGGCTGGCGGATGATAGCATTTTTGAGTTTTGCCGTAGCACGGGCGAGGGCGGGACGCCATCGCCCAAAACATAATTTTGAATTAATTCCGAATTAACGAAGTCTCCGTCAGAACTGTCTATTACCTCAGTTTCAATAGTAATCGCAGGAACAAAACCTTTTTCTCGTTTCACCTCTTCCAAAGCGTCGATCGCATTGCTGACGATATTCATAAATACCTGGCTCAACTGACCTGAGTAACACTTAACTAAAGGCAAATCACCATAGTTTTTAACTACTTTAAACCCGTACTTGAGACGGTTTTTCATAATTAGCAGCGTACTGTCAATACATTCGTGCAGATTAGCTTCTTTCAATTGGGTTTCGTCCATATGAGAGAAGGTGTGCAGGCTGGTAACGAGTTCAGTCAGCCTCTCTGATGAAACTTTCATACTTTTGATAATTTCCGCCCAATCTTCTTGCAAGAAATCAAATTCTATGTTTTCTTTCAGTTCGTCAATTTTTTCGTTTTCCCCGACAAGAAGCTCGTAAGCAGACAGCAACTCCATGATGTCTTTCGAGTAGTTGGACAAAAAGCCGAGATTTCCGCTGATGCAGGTGACGGGATTTCTAATTTCGTGGGCGACTCCAGCTACCATCTGCCCCAAACTAGCTAGTTTTTCGGTTTGAATTAGTTGAGATTGAGTTTGCTGTCTCAGCAATTTTGTCGCTAGTTCGTGAATGTTGGATTGGGCTACTAACAGTTCGTGCACATCTACCAAACTATAAGTTTTTGGTGACAGTTGAACTACAATCGGCTCGTAAAGCAGTTCTTTCGATCGCTGTAGCGACTTCCGGGCTGCATCCACGATTAAAGTATTGCTAGGAAAAATTAAAGTCTCAGTTTCCGCAAAGCGGTACAAAGCCCTCACAGGTCGCTTTAAAAATAATTCTCGCCCAAAAGGACGGCTGATAAATTCTAAAAATCTCCGCCGGGAAATCATGCCCGCAAATTCACCTCGATCGGTCAAAAT
This sequence comes from Microcoleus occultus BM001215366, assembly GCA_036700145.1. GTDB lineage: Bacteria > Cyanobacteriota > Cyanobacteriia > Cyanobacteriales > Microcoleaceae > Microcoleus. The sequence goes on along the minus strand of JAUBOH010000542.1, from coordinate 2,372 downwards.
AACTCCCGGTAACAGCGGATTAGCTTCTAACATCTGGGAAATTTGCATTCCCAAATCCGTAGCTTCTACCTGAAAGTCGTAAAGCGGCAATTCTTGGAGAGTAGAGTCTAAACAAAGTTCTCCAGGGTCAGCCTGGGAGATGGATTGGACTGGTCTTTCTACGCAGGAGGTATTTAACATAAATTCATGAGCACGCTTTTTTTTTGTTCTATTTGCTAGCAGACATTTAGATGACCTTTGGTCAGCAGGTGAGTAGCTGAGTGCTTCGGCCGGCATCCCCCTGGCAAACTGCATTTTAAATTACATAAAAAACTGATGGTGGCAAATGAAATTTTACCACTTAAAGTATTAGGCAAGTTTAAGTTTCACTGAGATAGATGCGCCCTGGCAATTATGCCTGACTTTATTTTATATTGACTTGAGGTGTATTAACGCTAGGTTCGAGTATTTAACTATTAATTAACCTTGAGTTATAGTCTTAACCTATTGTTAATAAACTTATTATATTGCTGAAAAATATAATTAATTGACAGTAGAGGAAAATCGGAATTGCCCGATCGCCCGCCTCGCCTCAAATACCGCTGGCGGCGCGTCCCCGAGTTCTAGGTCGCACCACGTCGCGCAATGGCTGGGAACTTGCAGCCCGTGCTACGGCATTTGGGGCGATGTGACCATAGGTTTGTAGCAAGGTCGGACACCCCACTCCCGCCGTTTCCCTACCTCAAAATAATCCATCGAACTCGACGAAAGATGTAACCATCGCAAGCATTAATTGTGGGGACACAGCCGTGTCGTGTCCTGACTGTTGTGGGTAATATCAATTCCGAGGCCACCGGATTTGAGATCGGGCAGAAATATTGAGCGCAATTCAAACAAGTTTAACAACTTCAAATCATTCAAGACATCAGCAGTGATTAAATTAGAACATCTACAAATTCAAGTACAACAAAAGCAGCAATTTTTTTAAGCTTATTTTTTTAACTGAATCTTAACTTAGGGCTGTGTTTTGGTATGATCGACAGGGATTCTGCCAGAAACGTGAAACTAGATAGCAATTTACCAGTAGGCGATCGATGCAACCAGCCCTAACGAATCAGTTAAACAATGCTTTTACGCTTTTTCTTAGCTTGTTAGTAGAAGCAATACCTTTTCTGCTGCTGGGAGTTTTATTCTCAGGTTTGCTGCTGGGGTTTGTAGACGAACGCAAACTCGTATCCCGCATCCCGCGAAACCCTCTGCTGGGGGCTTTTGTGGGTAGTTCGATCGGCTTTTTGTTCCCCGTGTGCGAGTGCGGTAACGTCCCCGTAGCGCGCAGGTTGCTGATGCAGGGAGTGCCCGCACCAGTCGCGATCGGCTTTTTGCTCGCCGCCCCCACCATCAACCCCGTAGTCATTTGGGCGACTTGGACGGCATTTCGGGATCAGCCAGAAATTGTAGTTTTACGGGTGGTATTTTCCCTAATTACAGCAACTATCATCGGCTGGGTGTTCAGCGCCCAAGCAGACTTGCGGCCTCTGCTACACCCCTCTGTAGCCCGCGCCATCCCCCTACCAAAACCAGAGTTGTCCGAAAAAGAACTCGTCGGAGCCAACACTCCGCTGCTGTTGCAGTCGGGAACATTTATGCTAGGTCAGAGGGGCGCGATGCCGATCGAATCTTTGCTGCAAGACGACTGGAAGCCCTTACCAACAGGCAAAACAGAAAAAACCTCGAAACGTTCATCGATGTTTCACCCTGTTTCTAAAGAGCGTCTGCGCTTGCTTTTAGATACTATGGTACAGGAGTTGCGCGAATTGGGAGGAGTGTTGGTAATCGGAAGTGCGATCGCAGCCATCATTCAAGTTGGCGCACCCCGCGAACTAATTCTCAACCTCGGCCAAGGCCCCGTTTCCTCGATTCTCGCCATGCTGCTATTAGCCGCAGTCGTATCGATTTGTTCTACAGTTGATGCCTTTTTCGCCCTATCTTTTGCTTCCACATTTACCAGCGGTTCGCTGTTAGCATTTCTCGTCTTCGGCCCGATGATTGACCTCAAAGGCATCGGTTTGATGCTGTCTATTTTTAAAGGTCGAGCCGTAATTTATTTAATGATTCTGTCAGCTCAATTAACCTTTTTAATGACTCTCGCTGTCAACTTGTATCTAGGTTGATAAATTATAGCCTTCCCTTGCGAAAGATGAGGTACTCATGGGCATAGGGCATAGGGCATAGGGCATGGGGCATGGGGCATTAGTTAGTTATTGATTGTCCTATGTTATTTGTCGTATGTTAGTTGTTAGTTGTTGGTTCTAATTCCCAATTCCCCAATTCCCAATTCCCCAATTCCCAATTCCCAATTCCCAATTCCCAATTCCCAATTCCCAATTCCCAAT
>JAUBOH010000541.1:0-3800 GCA_036700145.1 Microcoleus occultus BM001215366 | reverse complement strand
TGAGGACTTTAGTCCTCGGAATTTGAAAAGGACTAAAGTCCTCACTACAAACCTTATGGATAATTGACCGAAGATAATCTAACAATTAATAAATAATCACAGAGAACAGTCAACAGTCAACAGTCAAATTAATGGAAATAATTTTTAATTCTATTGTTTATGTCATTGTATTTGCTTTCGGCTCGGCGATCGGCAGCTTTCTAAACGTGGTAGTCTATCGGTTGCCTGCGGGTTTGTCGGTGATACACCCTCCTTCTCGCTGTCCCAAATGTTTAAACCAACTCAGAGCTTACGAAAATGTACCCGTGTTCGGCTGGCTGTGGCTGCGGGGACGCTGCAATCACTGCCACAATAGGATTTCGGCCCGCTATCCCCTGGTGGAAGCAGCTACGGGTTTGCTGTTTTTGCTCATCTTCTGGCGGTTTGGGGCGGGTGTGCAAACTCTGGGTTTGTGGGCTTTTTTTAGCTGGCTGTTGGCTTTGTCTTTGATTGACTGCGATACCATGACTTTGCCTAATTCTTTAACTCGATCGGGTTTGGTGGCCGGATTGGTTTTTCAAGTGGCTAAAGGTTGGTGGCCGACTTTTAGCCCGATCGACTCGGTGCACTATCTTGTACTCGAGGGGATCGTGGGAGCAGTTGTCGGGTTGTGGCTGTTTGACATCATTGCTTTAGCAGGCTCTCTAGCCTTCCGGCGAACTGCTATGGGCGCAGGCGATAGCAAATTGGCTGCCTTGATGGGAGCTTGGCTGGGGTGGAAATACTTGCTGATAGCGGGATTTATCGCCTGTCTAGCCGGGGCTTTTGCTGGTGGCGGGGCGATCGCCCTCGGGTTGCTCGATCGGCGTCAACCCATGCCTTTCGGCCCGTTTCTGGCTCTCGGTGCAGCAATTACTGCTCTGTGGGGCGAAGCGATCTTATCTACTTACTTGCAGTTGTTTTTCCCGAATTTTAGTTTCTGATCGGGATTTTTCCCTGGCGATCGAACATAACATTGTCTCAAAAATTGGTAAAATTATTCCGTGTCTTGGATTACACTTACAACTACTAGCTTTCGTTGGGAAGCGGAATTAATGCAGCAGATCCTGGCTGCTCATCAAATCCCAGCTCGCATCGTTGACTTGGGCGTAGCATCTTATTTAGGAGCCGGCAGTGCTACAGCCCTGCAAGTTCTTCCAGAACACCAGCAGACGGCATCCCTCCTCATCAGTCCCATTGAAGAGGACAATAGTCAGTAGTTATTGGTTATTAGTTATTAGTTATTGGTTATTGGTTATTGGTTATTGGTTATTGGCTGCCAACAACAGCCAACCCTTCGACCCTTCGACCCAACGACTACGCTCTTCGGGCGACGCTCCGCGGGCGGCGCAGCCAACAGTCAACAGTCAACAGTCAACAGTCAACAGTCAACAGCTAGCAAGTTTTAATGTCTCTATTTGATTGGTTTGCAAATCGACGAAAATCAGTACCGAACTCCCAAGAACGGCCGGAACGAGAAATTGCCGACGGACTTTGGCATAAATGCGAAGCTTGCGATGCGCTGAGCTATACCAAAGACCTGCGAGCAAATCAAATGGTTTGCTTGGAATGCGGGCATCATATCAGAGTTTACAGCGACGATCGCATCGAGCAGTTGATCGATCCCAATACCTGGGTGCCCATTAACGAAGGACTGCACGCCACCGATCCCCTGAAATTTCGCGATCGAAAAAAATATAGCGATCGGCTCCGCGAAACCCAAGAAAAAACCGGCCACTTAGACGCGGTAGAAACAGGCATCGGCAAACTGGAAAATTTGCCCGTCGCCCTCGGAGTCATGGAATTTCAGTTCATCGGCGGCAGCATGGGCTCAGTTGTCGGAGAAAAGCTGACTCGCCTCATCGAACACGCCACCCGGGAACGCTTACCCGCGATTATTGTCTGCGCTTCAGGCGGTGCGAGAATGCAAGAAGGAATGCTCAGCCTGATGCAAATGGCGAAGGTTTCCGGGGCTCTGGAGCGTCACCGGGAAGCGAGACTGCTTTACATCCCAATTTTGACCCACCCGACCACCGGCGGCGTCACCGCCAGTTTTGCCATGCTGGGAGACATTATAATTGCAGAGCCTAAAGCGACTGTGGCCTTTACGGGCGGCCGGGTAATCGAGCAAACTCTGCGGGAAAAGCTGCCGGAAAATTATCAAACTTCCGAATACTCCTTCGCCCACGGTTTTGTAGACTTGATCGTACCCCGGACTCAATTAAAGAAAACTCTCGCTGGGCTCATCAGCCTCCACCATCCAGGGCCTTTCTTGGCAAGCTCGGAATTCCCAGGGCTCGATGCCAGGGACAGCCACCACGCGGAGCCTCCTCCGGCTCACGCTTTCAAGCTTTCTCCCTAAGCGGAGGCTGCGGATGATTGTCTGTTGGCGAAGCCGGGCCTGAGACGAAAATTTCTGAGAAATTGCGAAAAAAACCAGGTTGCTACGAAAAATATGGCGTTTGGTAGGGAGACATTCACGCAGACACCGGGTTTTGAGCCCCGCGCGCCCAAGTCCTATTGATAATAACGGCGCAGCAGTGGGATGATATTGATTGGAAGTTGATTGGCCCCTCTGTTTGGCTGAGCCAAAATGCCTAGTGGCAGTTAGCGGTTAGTTAGCTGGCGATCGAACAAAATCTCAGAACAAACTAACAACACAAGCTAACAGCGCTTTGTGAAATTGTCCGGCTTTGGGTTAATAGCCGTCAACTCAATTTTGACCTGTCAGCGACCTAAAAATTATGGGTTTTGCAGACCTGTCCATCGCAGAAATAGCAGAGGACTTCAACGTCCCTGTTGAAGACGTGATCCGCTTGTGTGACGAGTTGGAAATTGCCTACAAGCACCCTCAAACCCGTTTGGCTTTGGAGGATGTTAAGGCAATTATGTCCGCTCTCGAAAAACGGCGCGATTCAAAACTTCTTGCAGATTAGATCGATCGCAAAAATTCCTCTACCTTTAAAGGTACGGCTGCACAAACTGTCGCCAGTTGCCGCAGAAAAAGGGAATTTTGAACAGAAATCAGTTTGCCAGATATGCTCTCTTAGCGTTCAATAATTTGCCAGATTTTTTTAAGGAGAACCATGCTTAAAAGATATTTCATTGCTCTGACCGCTGTATTCTTGACATTTCAGTTATTTGTCAGCAGCGCGATGGCTGTCGAACTGAGTCCCGAACTTCGCACTGTGACTTTGAATGAGCAGGGCGCTCCGGTGGTGCTGAGCCTCAAACAAGTTCAGCAAGGCAAACGCCTGTTCAACTCGGCTTGCGCTCAATGTCACGCTGCGGGAATGACCAAAACTGACCCGAACGTGAATTTGAGCCCGGAAACTCTGGCTTTGGCCAACCCGCCCCGCAATAATGTTGAGTCGTTGGTGGATTACATGAAAAATCCCACGACTTATGACGGGTTTGAGGAAATTTCGGAAGTGCATCCCAGCATGAAGAGTGCGGATATTTTCGCTGAGATGAGAAATCTCTCGGATGAGGATTTGTACGCGATTGCCGGTCACATTCTGTTGCAGCCGAAAATTGTCTCCAAGCAGTGGGCTGGCGGTAAAGGCGCTCGCTAATCGATTTTAGATTTTAGATTTTGGATTTTGGATTGGGAGAGGGCTGGGCTTTGCCAAGGATTGCAGGCTGGTCGTTTTGCATTCTAAAATCTAAAATCTAAAATTTACCAGAAAGAATTGGTTGAAAGCCGGAACACGAGTGAGGGAGAAATTAAAATCAGACTATTCATTACTCCAATCCTCTTCCTTCTAGGTAGAGGTCGCTCT
>JAUBOH010000540.1:0-3804 GCA_036700145.1 Microcoleus occultus BM001215366 | reverse complement strand
TTGCTGATGCGGTGAATCTCGCGTCTCGTTTGGAAGGATTGACTAAGGTTTACGGCTCGGGAATTCTAGTTACTGAGTCAATTTTAGAGCGTTTGGGCGATCGCGAAAAATATATGTATCGATTTGTCGATCGTGTCACAGTAAAAGGAAAAAAAACCGTCGTGTCGGTGTTTGAAATTTATGATGCAGAAACAGAACAAAGCATTGAACTCAAACAGGAAACTGATGCTGCATTTCAAAAAGGTCTGGAGCTTTATTTCGAGCAAAATTTTACTAAAGCGCAAAAAATATTCAAGAAAATTTGCGAAACAAATCCTCAAGATAAGTTGGCAGCAATTTACTATCAGCGCTCTCTCAAAAATCGAATGTATGGAGTGTCAGAAGGATGGTCTGGGATAGAAGCTTTGGATCAAAAGTAGTAAAAGTAGCATTAAGCTGAGGGCAAAAATTTTAATGTGTTTATCCGGTTTTTTTAACCTAATCTCAGTCATAATATATTCAGACCAAAGCATTGGAACCCAAAATTGGGAGTTTTCCTGAGAGATTCGCCGCCGATCGCGCCCTTTTGAGTTCTTCCTCGCATATATTGCGGAAATCTCTGCGAAAAAGAAACCCGATTTGTCTGCAAAATCTCAGGTAGGACAGCGATTCAGGAAGAAACCGAGAATCAAACTTTGCTGGTGCAAGTTTTGTTCAAGTACAAAAAGGTTTACAATGCTTAACAGCCGTGCAGCTTCGATCGCCCGTATCAACTGTGTCTTTCAAGCTAAATTAATGTTATGTCAACTCTTTCTCTCAAGCGCTTAGTTGCCAAACTTTCACCAAAAGCGACGCTGCAAACAGTCCTCATAGTTCCGTTTGTCTTGCAAGTATTTGCAGCGGTGGGTATTGTGGGATATTTATCATTTAAGAACTCTCAAAGAGCAGTGAATGACCTTGCGGATCAGTTGATGGAGGAGGTGAGCAGTCGCATTGAGCAAAATTTGAGAACTTATCTGGAAACTCCGCACCAAATCAATCAAAGCAAGCTGGATGCTGTGAAACTGGGTTTTGTGAACATGAAAAACTTGTCAGCTTGGGAAAAGTATCTGTGGCGACAAGTGCAATTATATCCTTATATCAATTTTACATCGATCGCTAATTCAGATGGAGAATATCGCACCGGCGAAAAGATGTCAGACGGCACTTTATTGATTAACGCATCGGGCCCGTCTACAAAATTTGATTTTTATTCTTACAATACTAATGATACGGGCGATCGTGCGACAGTAGCAGCCACCGTCAAAAACTTCGACATCCGACAGCACCCTTCCTACGCCTATGCGGCTTTAGCAGCCAAACCAACTTGGAGTTCAGTTTATATATCCTTCCTAGAACCCACATTGCTCCTGAGCGCGCTAAAACCAGTTTATAACAACCAGAAACAGCTAGAAGGAGTATTAATTGCTGCTTTGCGTCTCGACAGTATCGGTCAATTTTTAAACAACCTCAAAATAGGCAAATCCGGTCAAACTTTTATTATCGAAAAAAACGGCACGCTGTTGGCAACTTCCACACCAGAAAAACCTTTCCGCAGCAAAAACGGCAAAAAAGAACTGTTTAAAGTGACAGAAAGCAGCGATCCAGTAACGCAAACTACAGCTAAATATTTAGAAACTCACTTTCAAGACTTGCGCCAAATTACAAAATCGCAGCAACTTAATTTTGAAATAAACGGCAAACAGAAATTTTTAAAAGTCCTACCGTTCCAAGACGGCAAAGGTTTAGATTGGCTGATTGTCGTCGTTGTTCCCGAAGCCGACTTTATGGAACAAATTCATGCCGGGAACAGAACTACAATGTTGCTATGTCTGGCAGCTTTGGGGATGGCAATTGTTATAGGAATTCTCACTTCTCGCTCGATTATCAAACCTATTTTAAAATTAAAAAATGCAGCAATAGCTTTGTCTGAAGGACAATTCGACAAAACTGTAAAGCTCGATCGCTCCGACGAGTTGGGCGTACTTGCCACTGCTTTTAACAGCATGGCAGCACAACTGCAAGCATCTTTTACTGCCCTAGAAACTAAAAATACCGAATTGCAGCGACTCGACCAACTGAAAGACGAATTTTTAGCCAATACTTCCCACGAACTCCGGACTCCCCTCAACGGCATTATTGGGATTGCAGAATCTTTAATAGACGGTGCTACCGGACAACTGCCAGACTCAACAAATTTTAACTTAGGTTTGATTTCATCGTCAGGGAAAAGATTGTCTTCTTTAATTAACGATATTCTGGACTTTTCTCAGCTCAAACACAAAACTATAGAACTGCAAATAAAGTCCGTCGCCCTCCGAGAAATAGTCTCTGTAATTATCACCTTATCTCAGCCCTTAGTAGGCAAAAAAAACTTGCAGTTGATTAACTCAGTCGCTCCAGAATTGCCGGCAATAGCAGCCGACGAAAATCGCTTGCAGCAAATACTTTACAACTTAATCGGCAATGCGATTAAATTTACAGAAAGCGGCACCGTTGCAATTTCAGCAGAATTAGTAACGGGCAACGAACAATCACCGCTTAATTCCCAATTAGCTATTACTATATCCGACACCGGCATTGGCATTTCCGAAGCTCAATTAGAGCGAATTTTTGAATCCTTTGAACAAGCTGACGGTTCCACTGCTAGAGAATATGGCGGCACGGGTTTAGGGTTAGCTGTTGCCAAGCAATTAGTGGAATTGCACAAAGGTAAAATTTCGGTATCTTCAACTGTAGGCATCGGTTCCCAATTCATCTTTACTTTGCCCGTATCTGAGAGTCAGCCGGAATTTAGCAGCATACAGCCGCGTTTAACCGATGGTTCTCGCATTTTAATAACTCCTGAATTTGCCCCCCAATCATCTCTAATAAATTCTCAGGTATTAGACAAGAGCGACTCGCTAGAAAGTGAAAAAATAAAAATTTTGGTGGTCGATGATGAACCGATTAATATTCAGGTCATCATCAACAATCTTTGTTTAGAAAATTACGCGATAACTCAAGCGAGCAACGGCTTAGAAGCTTTAAATTTGATTGAATCAGGATTTAAGCCAGACTTAATTTTACTCGACGTAATGATGCCGCAGATGACTGGTTATGAAGTGTGTCGAGAAGTCCGCAAAAAATACTCGCCTTTAGAAATGCCGATTCTGATGCTGACGGCAAAAAATCAAACTACCGACTTGGTAGAAGCTTTTAACTTAGAAGCAAATGATTATGTAACTAAACCTTTTATCAAAAAGGAATTGCTGGCGAGAATTAACACGCAAATACGCCTTGCAAAACTGAATGCAGCCTACGGCAGGTTTGTGCCGCACGATTTTCTAAGCTTGCTGGAAAAACCTAGTATTATTGAAGTAAAATTAGGTGATAATCAGGAAAGGGATATGACTGTGCTGTTTGCTGATATTCGTTCGTTTACGGCGCTTTCCGAACAGATGACACCGCCAGAAAATTTTGCATTTATTAATACTTACTTGGGGAGGGTTAGCCCTGCAATCAGGAAGAATCACGGGTTTATTGACAAATACATTGGGGATGCTGTTATGGCTTTGTTTCCTACATTTCCTGAAGATGGTGTGCGAGCCGCAATTGATATGCAACAAGAAGTAAATTTTTTCAACGAGCAGCGAGAAAAAAACGGCTTGTTTCCGATTAAAATCGGCGTTGGTTTGCACGCGGGCAATTTGATGTTGGGTACAATTGGGGAGCGAGAACGGATGGAAAGTACGGTGATTGCTGATGCGGTGAATCTCGCGTCTCGTTTGGAAGGATTGACTAAGG
>JAUBOH010000539.1:0-3809 GCA_036700145.1 Microcoleus occultus BM001215366 | reverse complement strand
CAATTCCCAATTCCCAATTCCCAATTCCCAATTCCCAATTCCCAATTCCCAATTCTCAATTCCCAATTCCCAATTCCCAATTCCCAATTCCCAAATGAATTTGAGAAGAATCTTGACTGTCGCGACCAATGTATTTTGGGAAGTAATTCGCGATCGCATCCTTTACTTAATTATTATTTTTGCTTTGTTGATGGGAGCCTCGGTACGGTTGATACCGGAATTGGCGGCGACAACGGAGAAAAAAATTATCTTAGATATCGGTTTGGCTGCGATGAGCATCCTCGGTCTAATTGTCACAGTTTTTGTGGCTACTGGACTGGTCAACAAAGAAATTGAAAAGCGGACTGTTTACCTGTTAGTTGCCAAGCCGATAAGTCGCGCTGAGTTAATTGTGGGCAAGCATTTAGGGCTGTCGGCGGTGCTGGCTGTGCTTGTAGCAGCCATGACTGTAATCTATCTGGCTATTCTGAGTTTGAGCCGGATTCCTTTCCCTTTGGGCAGCATTTTAATCGCTTCGTTGTTTGTCTGGTTTGAGCTGTGTCTCATGGCCGGTGTCGGGATTTTATTCGGGGTGTTTAGCAGTTCGCTGCTGGCAACTTTACTGACATTTGGCGTTTATTTGATGGGACACTCGACGCGGGATTTAGTGGCTTTGGGGAAGTTAACTAAAAATCCTGGTATTGAACAATTGATGATGGGACTTTATCTGGTTTTGCCGGATTTAGCCAGATTCAATTTGAGAAACGATGCTGTTTACGGACAAGTACCTTACTTGGCGGGTTTGATTACAGATGCTGGCTACGGTTTGCTGTATGTGGTGCTGCTGCTGTCAATTGCGATCGCCATATTTTCCCGCCGAGAATTTTAAAACCCCCATTCCGCACCGCCCGGAGTAAGGGTTTGTAGTGAGGACTTTAGTCCTTAGATTTTGAGGACTAAAGTCCTCACTACAAACCTATTTTACGATCGAATCAGCACGCTAAGATATAAAGAAGGTTGTCGATCGCCAATCTCGAATAAAACTCAAACTTTTATTGGTAAAATGAGGTGACTTATGACTGCTGTAATTCACAAACCGATATCGCAGCTAAAAATTACCTGGCCGCTGCTTCCCGATAATTTTATTCTACCAGATGACCCTGTAGATGATACAGACCATCCCTTGCTAGCTGACGGTTTGCGCCAGTCTGTACTGGATTCCCCGGAACTAATGCAAGACGCACTGATAGTTTCTAATTTTGCTTTGTGCGCTGCTGTGGACGATCGCACTATTTGCAAAGCCCCAGACTGGATGTACGTGCAGCCAGTGCAACCTTGGCCTCACAACTATCCCCGCCGCAGTTACACGCCTCATACCGAAGGAACAGTGCCTTTTGTAGTGATGGAATTTCTATCAGCTACTTACGGCGATGAATACTCTGTCGAACACACAGAAGAAATCGGTAAATGGTTTTTTTACGAACAAGTAATCAAAGTTCCCCGCTATGTCATTTTTCGACCGCATACAGGCAGAATAGAAGTTTATGCCCTGGAATCCGAGCGCTACGACAATCAAAATCCTGATGAAAACGGTCGTTATTTAATACCTGGATTAAATCTATTTTTGGGAGTTTGGCAGGGAACTCGTGAAGGTAGAACAGGAAATTGGCTGCGCTGGTGGAATGCGGCCGGAGAGTTGCTTTTGTGGCCGGAAGAACGGACGGAAATTGAACGTCAGCGGGCGGTCGCCGAAAGCCAACGGGCCGAAGCCGAAAGCCGACGGGCCGAAGAGGAACGCCAGCGGGCCGATCGCGAACAGCAAGATAAAGAGTCCGCCCAGACTCTGCTGGAACAGGAAAGACAGCGCAATCAAGAACTTTTGGCTCGATTGACCGCCCTCGGTATCGATCCAGAATAAGCTGTTTTGCACTTAAATTGTACCTTTGGGGCGGGTTTTCGTGCCCACCCCACAAGATTGTGAAGAGAAATAACCCTGTAAATTAGATTGCGATAGCTTAGCAGTAATAAAAATTGAAATTATGTTAGTGGAAAAACTCGAACAATTAAAAGATATTTTCGCGCAGATGGAACGGGCGCTGATTGCGTACTCTGGCGGCATTGACAGCACTTTGGTGGCAAAAATCGCTTTTGACGTGTTGGGCGATCGCGCTTTGGCTGTGACAGCAGTTTCGCCGTCTTTATTGCCAGAAGATTTAGAAGATGCGCGCATTCAAGCAGCAGAAATTGGCATTCCCCACCAGGAGGTAGAAACTCAGGAAATGGCAAATCCCAATTACACTTCTAACCCGGTTAACCGCTGCTATTTCTGCAAAAGCGAACTGCACGATACTTTGAAACCGCTAGCACTAGAAAACGGTTATCCTTATGTGGTGGATGGCGTTAATGCTGACGATTTAAAGGATTACCGTCCGGGGATTGCGGCGGCGAAGGAACGGGGCGCGCGATCGCCTTTAGCAGAAGTCGGAATGACTAAATTTGAAGTGCGGCAATTAGCAAAAGAGTTGGGTTTACCTTGGTGGGACAAACCGGCTCAACCTTGTCTGAGTTCGCGCTTTCCTTACGGCGAAGAAATCACAGTCGGAAAGTTGCAAAGAGTGGGGCGCGCCGAACGGTATTTGCGGCAGTTGGGACTGAAAAATCTGCGAGTGCGATCGGATGGAGACACGGCGCGGATTGAGTTACCAGCCGAGGAAATTGTGGAGTTTGTGGTAAATGCGGATTTGCCTGCATTAGTGGCGGTGTTTCAAGAGTTTGGTTTTGTGTACGCAACTTTGGATTTGGAGGGGTTTCGCAGCGGTAAATTAAATCAGGTTTTGCAACCTGAGCTTTTGGGGGCGAAAGGTTGATTAATTATCCTGACAAGACGATCGCAATTTTCAATAAATTTGCATCAATCCTGACTGCTGGTTAAAGTAATAGCATAAACTGAAGTAGCAGCCAACTCAAGCAAGTTTTATGAACGTTAAATTTAAGTTAATCTCCGTTCTGTTGGCTTTGTTGCTGTCCGCGTACATCCCCTTTCGGGTATTAGCTAATCCGCCTGCTTCGGGAGATACAGTTAGTTCGGCGCTGTGGTGGCAAGTTTCTGTGTACAATCAGGTACAACAAATTAAAGACAAGCAATATCAAGGGTGCGTGTGGGGCGATTCTATTTCCTCGGCCCTGGGCGATTCTTTGGGCGAGCAAAACTTTAATTTTGCGATCGGCGGGATGAGTTCAGTTTCGCTGCTAGAACAGCTTAAGCTGGTGGTTCCTTTGCGGTTTACCTGCGAAAAATCGATTTTGGCGATCGGCACAAATGACGCTATGTACGGGATTAGCGACGAGCAGTTTGTCAATAATTTGATAGAGGCGATCGCCGTGATGCGATCGCTCGGAACAAAACAAATTATTCTGATTCCTGCTTTTTATTCAACTCTTGCCGCCAGTTACAATCCTAAAGCAGCAGGAACAATTGCGAGAGTTGACGAAATTAACGTTCTGATCGATCGAGTAGCCGCCGACGAAAATATTCCCGTGGAATCTCGCGGCATACAAGCATTGTTTAAGGAACAAGCTCTCAATCCAGATTTAACAATTGACGGGGTTCACCTGAATGCCAAAGGTTTAGATATATACAGAAAAGTCTTGTTAAATATTTTTAATTTTTCCTCTGAAACACGGACATCTTCTGATAAGTAGGTCAACTTGTTAGATCGTGTCCGGTTAATCAGTTATCATAAGAGTGCGAGCGTCCCCTCGCACTCGCAAATAAATATACAGCACTTCCAGATGTTATGAGGTACAGTAGCAGCAATTAGTAAACCAGT
>JAUBOH010000538.1:0-3814 GCA_036700145.1 Microcoleus occultus BM001215366 | reverse complement strand
CCTGCACTTCAATAAGGCTCAACGTTACAAATTGTAGACCGATCGCGCGCGATCGAGCAGCACTTTGCGTTGAGAATACATATACATACCATCTCTTCCTAACTTCGCCCCGTCCCATCCGCTTTCCTCTCGAATCTGTTACTTGGGCGATCGATCGCCGGTGCGAGGTTGCATTCGTTGACGCTGGTGGCGCTGGTTTATTTTAAGTGTAATTTGTTACTGTTCCACAAAATCTAACAATTCTTCGATCGACACATCAAACGTCCGCGCCAATTTTAGCAGAGCACCGATGTCAGCCATTGCCATACCAGGCGATCGGGCATATTCATCTAGGGAATCTGACCGTCTGACTTGAGGTAACGCTAAATTTCTCTCTCGTTGTACTTCCATAAATGCGATCGCTACTACTCGTAAATTATCATAGGGGCGATCGACCCCAATCAAACCTTACCAACTTCCGCCAACTCAACAGCACTAACAGAACCTTCGCCTTCCCCTTCATCCTCTTGAGCAACCGCAACTGTTAACTTCAATCCCAAAACCTTCAGCCAATTAGCCAAAGCATAAATTGTCGCGCTTCCATTCTTTGACAGCAAACCATCTAATTTTTCCAAGTGTAATTTAGCCTCATCCGTTGACATATTTGGTTCTCCAAGAGCCTCAAATACATCTCGAAGTGCTTTTCGCATTATTCCTAATTCCAAATCCCCTGATTCTTCCTCAAATATCTCTGTGAGGTAAGCCACAGCAAATAAGGGGTCTTTGAGAGATTTAATTTTCAAGGGATGGTAAGGTACGCTTTTAGGCATTTTCTCGACTCCTGTATTCTCTCCAATATTTCTTAGCCGTGCTAATATCTTGCTCTTGAGTGCTTTTATCTCCGCCGCACAGCAGAAGCACTATAGTTGTTTCTACTTGTCCAAAATAGACCCGGTAGCCAGGGCCAAAGTCAATTCTAAATTCCCAGACTCCCTCTCCGACAGATCGAGAATCTCCCAGATTACCATCGCTAACCCGCTCAAGCCTTTTAACAATCTTGGCTTTGCCCTTAAAGTCTCGGAGAGATTCCAACCACTCCGAAAAAGGAATTTTGCCATCCAGCATCTTGTACTGCTGAATATCCCTTGGTTGTACTTCCATAAATGCGATCGCAACTACTCGTAAATTATCATAGGGGCGATCGACCCCGATCGAACCTTACGAATATTTTCCTTGATGGAGCTAAGAAGATTGAACCTACTAATATCCATGAGTATCTAAATATTCTTCAAAAGTCTCGCCTGTTTCATCATCATAGCCAAAAACAGCTTCCCTTGCCGCTCTAACTTCAGCGTCGTCGAAACCATGACCTTTGCGATCGTACACATCCACGTCCCTACAACTTTCCACATCTGATGCCCTTTGGGAGCTAGAGGGTTTCACAGCGCGAACCTTTCCTTTTGACAATTGCTCCAAACTTTTAGCTACAGAGATCCGCCAAGGATTCATTTCATTAGCTTGCCTCAGACACTCGATCGCATCTGCTGTTCTGTTCAACTTCGCCGCAGCAAAGGCTTCTCCAATCAGAAATATATCTTTTTCTTTTTCCTGTTTTAGTTCCTGAAATACTTGATTTGCCAGATCGAATTTACCCCCACCTAAAAAAGAGCAACCCATTAAAAACTTAGAAGTCGTTCGATCTAAATTTCCTTTGTCATTTAGCGCTTCTTCTAATCTTTTTTCTGCTTCCTCATATCTACCTAACAGCATTAGTCCCAGAGATAAAGTATGAATTAGATAGGAATCTAATCTACGAACTCTGTACTTTTCAATGACTTGAATGGCTTTTTTATAGTCTTGTTTTGTGATGTAAAGTCTAGCTAGCCGTTCAGCAATATAATCTTTTTTCTGCCTTTGCTTTTCCTGAGAACGAGGAAAGGTCAGCGACTGCTCTAAATACTGTTCCGCTAGCTTGCTATAACCAATAGCTTCTGGTTTATCTAGCTGACCGTAACCGCTCAAAATCCAGTATTTAACAAATGCCGTTTTCCCGAGAGCATACAATTTATCAACACCCTCACAAACACCATTTATTGCTGTTGTGGAAGATTCACCATCTGGTCTGTCTAATTCCCAACATTTATAAAAGTATTGCCACGCATTGTTTGCATTTTCTAAATCTTTGGGAACGTAAGTAACACAATCTTCCTGACAAACATTGTGACGCAATCTCAATGCAAAAACTGCTTTGTCCCACTCATTGAAAATCATTTGATAGTATGACGATCCGATGCTGTATAGCGACTTGATATATTCTTTACGACAACGGCTGCGCTCTCGGTTTTGCTGTGGATTGGTAGGATCTAGTGATTCCCAAATTTGGAGAGTTGTCTCGAAAGATTCAATTCCTTCTAGACGTTTTTGTTTGGCAAGTTCTAAATTCCGCTCTTTCCAATAGGTGTTAGGTAGGACTTCGGCAAGTAAATATCCCTTTCGGTAGTGGTCTTTGATGCGATTTGGATCTATAGATATTGCCATGTCATAGTATTTGAGCGATGATTCTGCCTCTTGCCGAAGGTTTCCATCACGCCTATTTCTAGGTGTTCTTAGTTCCATAGCATTCTGATAGTGCAAGTATGCTAAATTTGCCAAATAAGTAGGATTCTTCGGCATTAATTCGATACACCGCTGGCGCAGCATTTCAGATTCACGGCGATACTTAGTCTTGCGATTTAAAAATGCAGTCTTTTCTGGCTCTTTTCTAGGGAGATCCTCTGCCGAAACCTCGGCTAATTTTCCGCAGGCAAATCCTATCTCGCTCAAAATTGCAGCATCATTCCATATTTTGCCCTGACTGAGATGCTCTAAGGGGGAAAACTTATTATATATACCGTCCCAATCATTGCGATTTTTCAAGACATTAATTTCATCTCTCATAGTTAACTCCCCTGGATTAGATAGTTTCATTACAGCTTCCATCTGTTCGTGATCCAGCAGACAGCAGAAAGGTAAGGAAGCATTTTGTGAGATCGCTCCTGCTCCGATCATTTGTCCCCAGAGACGTTTGTAAAAATCCCCCGAGGTAATATTTAAATCAGCTACAACAGAAAACCGAATGATTACTTGCGTGTCTGTTCGATAAAACGAACTTACTCTGAGTTGTTTAGCTTTCCGAATATTCTCCTCTTTTTTCCAATAAATACCTATTACATCTTCAATAGAGTCAAGAGTTATATCTGGGAAATTAGGGAACAACGCTACTATTTCATCTAAATATCTGCCTTGATAGGTGATTTGCCCTTGTTGAAACCGCAAATCGTCTGCTCTGGTTATAATTGTTACCACTTTTTTTAACTCCTGGATATAAAGACCCTGCTTAGCTGAAGTTAAATGCTTTACATATCAGCGTGTAAGCTCTATAGCGCTGCTGAGCTACCGCGATCGCGATTCGCAGACACTGGTGTTTATTATAACTAAAATCGGTAAAATTCTGACATTAGTAGGTCAGGAAATATACGAATCCCACAGATTACCCGATCGCCCCTTGACTTCATGCGCTACAATTATTAAGAAATCTTTAGTTAAATCCGTTTAACGTCTCGGACGCATTATGAGTCTTCCCATTCGCAACGTTGCTATCATTGCTCACGTCGATCACGGCAAAACCACCCTTGTGGACGCTCTCCTCAGACAGTCCGGGGTCTTCCGCGAAGGGGAAGAAATCCCAGATTGCGTCATGGACTCCAATGATATCGAACGCGAGCGTGGCATCACAATTCTTTCCAAAAATACCGCCGTCCGATACAAAGAAACCCTGATTAACATCGTCGATACC
>JAUBOH010000537.1:0-3822 GCA_036700145.1 Microcoleus occultus BM001215366 | reverse complement strand
AAGGGGGATTTAGGGGGATCTCCGGCGCATAAATAGTGTTAAGTGAACCGTATTGGAATATAGATAATTGCAAATCCATTATTTCTCAGTTGATCTAAAGCTGGTTTCGTGAAATCTCCAACTAATACCGCACCGTAAAATGGCGCTGACAAATGATGAAGCTCAATGATAGGTAATATAGCGCCTTGGATTTCTTGAGCTTTGTTTTTTGAGTGTTTCGTATATCTACGCCATGCAGATTCGATAAATGCAACAGGTCTACCGAGCTGGTCATCTGTACCGTCGATTTCAATTACAAAATCTAAATCGTGTTTGTTCCCGTATTTGTCTTCCCAAGTAACTTTTTTACCGCTTCTAGCTGGACGAGAACGCTGCCAATCGAGGTAGTAATTTTTGGTTTGTGCAAACTCTTGTAGCCGAGGTTTGAGAATATCGTCGAGTACAATATCTTCAAAAAGTTTGCCGAGAGCCTGCCCAAACTTATGCGATGGAGATTGCGCCATAAATTAACTGTTTATCCAAAGTCGTCCTTCATGCAGCGGAACATTGTGTTTTCGGTTTTTCCACTTGACGTTACGCTCCCTAATCTGCTCAAAATACCAGGAATCAAACCCTGCCGCAACAGCCAGTTTGCCGAGCCACTGCTCGACCGGAACATACACTCCGTAGGGAGCAGAATCTCCGATTACAAAGCAAATTTTACAATTAGATGCTGCAACTCGACGCAGGGCATGAAATACAAATCCCATATCGATAAAATAAGCAGCAATCATTGTGTGATATGCCTTATTTCCGCTCTTAGTTACTCGAATATTATTTAGTTCTTGACAAATTGGTATCAGTTCGTCTCGAATCGGATCGATAATCGATTCAGCTATCAGAGTATCTAAGCAGAGCCGCTCCTTTGAAACGTGCTGTGAACTAGAACGAATTAGATATTTGCGAACAGTCTCATGTAAATCTCCCCAAGAATTTACATCCCCCCAAAAGGTCATCTCAAGGCGTGTAGCATCTGCATAATCGTAGTTATTTGCGTAGGGGGGAGAAGTTACGATTAAATCTATAGATCGATCGGGAATACTTTTTAAGTTTCTCGCATCTTCTTGAATGAAAGTGGCTCGACTCTCTCTAGAAATAAATTGCATTTGATACATATCTTCTTGCATCATAGCAACCTGCTTTTCTAGAACATCGAATGGTTCACAAGTCTTAGCTTTGCGTTTGTTAGGGAGAATATATTGCCACTGTGCAGTACCTACATGACTTGATGGTCGTAGAATGGCACAAATGGCTAGAAAAATCAGAGATTGCAATTCTTCAGATAGAGACGGGGCTATTTCAAGATAAGCTTGTCTGATTTTGAAGAGGTCTATTAATCTCTCATCTGTGTAGCATTTGCTTAGTAATACTGGAATTTTTTCTGGAAGCTTTGGCGGTAGACTTGTAGCCAAACTTTTAATTTCGGTAACTGCTGCCAAAAATTCAGGAATTTGTACCATCCAGGCGAGTTTACCTTTTGCCAGCTTGCAAACAAAAGGATGCGCTTCGATACCGCAAGAATTTATACCAAGCTTATCGGCGGTGACGGAAACAGTACCCGATCCTGCAAACGGATCGAGGATATTTTGAGGTTCCAACTCTGTGATGACTTGTTCCACCCAAGCTGCTGAGAATCCCGCCGAATAGCGAAACCACCTATGCACAGGCAATTTCATGTTGTCGGCGAACGTACCTGTCCTTTCCTTGATGACTCTGGATTGAGGATTTTCGTGCAATTCCGGGATGGGATTAAAAAGCTGAAGCCGATCGGGCTTATTCATTAAGCTTGATGAGTTCAACACTCGCTATCGAGAACTACAGTATCTTACCTTAAAGGTTTAAAGTCGCACCTACAACTCGATGATCTCGATCTTTTGCCAAATAGCTCACAGCAGCCCGAGCTTGAGGATTGTCAAATTTTCTGAGTGCGCGCGCAACTCGCAGCCGAATTCCCCAGTAATCCGAACTGACTAAAGGTAACAATTGCTGCAAGGCATCTTCTTGCTTCTCCGTATTTGCCAGCAGACCAAATCCGTCAATTGCTACTTCCTGAACTGGCAAATCTTCGCCGACTAAACCGATCGCGCAAATTTCAAATATGGCATCAGGACACTGCATTTCGTACAGCGGGGCCATGATACTGCGGCGGACGAGCCAATTGTCATCGCGGCGAAAGGCTTCGACTAAGTGAGAAATCGCCTCGGTTCCGAACATTGACACAGAGTTAGCAGCTTCTGCTCGCACGTTCGGATCGCGATCGAACTGCATCATTTTTAACAGCGCCGCCAACGATTCGGCAGTTTGAATTTGCCGCAATCCCATCGCCACGAACGATCGCACCATAAACTCAGTATCGTCCACTTTCCTTAGCAACATCGGCAGCGCCACCGCAGTATCGCACTTTCTCAGAGCAGTTATCGCCCGCAGCCTGTCTTGAGAATCCGAACTTTGCAGCGCTGCTTCGATTTCGCTAATTTCCATAACTCAATTCAGATATATTTTTGTTACTTTTCTTTACAAGTTTAGCAATTATTGCCGGATTTTGGGAAAATTAAAAAAAATTCACTTATTTAGATTATGTCTGCAAATTTAGAGGCTCAAACTTCAACGCCCGAAGAAGTTCAAGAAGTAATTGCTGAGTTGGAGCAATACCGGCAACGGCTGATCGACGATACGCTGGAAATGGCTAAAAAGGTAAAAATGCCCAAGCAAACAGTGATAAAGCAGTTGGAAAATCATCCAGAGATAGTTTATATCGACGGGGCGCTCGCGAATTTGCGATCGCAACAACCTTCGTAAAAACCCGATTAATTGCGGTGGGGTAGAGTTGTTTTTGGAGGAAAGAGCGATCGCGCCCTTAAATAAACTCAACCCGCCCGCGCATTTCTTCAGGTTCTACATACTCCCAAATTAAAATTAAACTTCTGACAATTTCACCAATAGAACGACTATTCTGCTGACAATAAACAATACCATTATGAGTAATCCCCTCTTGATTCAGTCGCAAAAAATCTGTATCCTGAGTAAAAATAACCCGGTTTTGCTCGACGCCAAAACCAATCTGTTCTTCATCTTAGAAACCCATTAACCCTGCCGATGGCGTAGTCGTCACCTCAATACCGCGCCGTCGCAAACTTTCGGCGATCGCATTGCTAACATTTTCATCCAAATGAAATCGAATAGTTTCAGACATTGCGATTTCTTAATTTTTTTTGAAGGAGAGAAGGAGTTTGCTCCTGTATGGAGCGGGCCAAAGCTTCATCTTCTCTAATTTGTTGTCGTATTTGTTGTCGGCAATCGTGATAATATGCCAAAGCAGCATAGACATCTGCCAAAGTAATTGAGGGATGGTGATAAACTATTTCATCCGGCGAAAGTCCCATATCTTCGTACCAGATGGCAATATCCTGTACCTTAATTCGATGTCCGGCAATGCGCGGTTTGCCACCACAAACACCCGGAGTAATTTCAATATGTTCTTGGATTACCGATGCCATAGGTATCTGAGTCATAGGTTATTTTTTGCACAAGGCGGAATCTGTTCCTATCTTAACAAAAACAAAGGCAGTAGGGTGCCCCGGGATCTATAATCTGCAAGTTATATCCAATATCTCGTAGCGACGCACCCTACGGATTAACTACGGATAAACTAGCAAGTAGGGTGCGTCGCTATAAAAAAATCTGCAAGTTATATCCAATAATCTCGTAGCGACGCACCCTACGGATTAACTAAGGTGCGATCGCCTTAAGAAGCCGGAAATCTCAACAACCGACCCCAAAAAA
>JAUBOH010000536.1:0-3830 GCA_036700145.1 Microcoleus occultus BM001215366 | reverse complement strand
GAATACGGGGCTTCGGAAGATGAGGCGATCGCAGCTTTGCTTCATGATGCGATCGAAGATCAAGGGGGCCCCACCACCCGCGAAGCCATCCGCCGCCGCTTTGGCGATACCGTCACAGCCATTGTAGACGGCTGTACCGACAGCGACGCGACGCCGAAACCCTCTTGGCGAGTGCGAAAAGAAGCCTATATTGCCCACATTCTCACAGCTTCTGGCTCAGTCAGATTAGTCTCGGCTGCTGATAAACTTTATAATGCTCGATCGATCGTCAAAGATTATCGTCAATTAGGTGATACTGTTTGGGAACGCTTCAAAGGTAAAAAAGATGGTACTCTCTGGTATTATAATTCTTTAGTAAAAGCGTTTTTCCAAGCTGAATCTACGCCGATCGTTGAAGAATTAGCCCGCACCGTTTTAGAATTAAACAAGGTTGCTGAAGACAAAAACTAAAAATTAGCAACCAATAACTAATAACCAATCACTACTAACAAATGGCCAATGTTCGCTTAGAAAATATTACCAGACGCTACCAAAACGTCACCGCAATCGAAAACATCAGTTTCAAAATCCCGGACGGGGAATTTTGGGTGTTAGTCGGGCCCTCCGGCTGCGGGAAATCTACAATTATGCGGACGATCGCAGGTTTGGAAACTGCAACTTCCGGGAATGTTTATATTGGAGATAATTTAGTTAACAACATCCCGGCCAGACAGCGCGATGTCGCAATGGTTTTTCAAAATTACGCGCTTTATCCGCACATGACTGTCGCAGAAAATCTGGCTTTTGGATTGCGAATGCGGAATGTTGACGCCACAAAAATTCAAGAACGAGTCGAAACA
Organism: Microcoleus occultus BM001215366; assembly: GCA_036700145.1. GTDB lineage: Bacteria > Cyanobacteriota > Cyanobacteriia > Cyanobacteriales > Microcoleaceae > Microcoleus. The sequence goes on along the minus strand of JAUBOH010000536.1, from coordinate 2,991 downwards.
GTAGCCCGATCGCTCTCGATCGACCATCTGCTCAACCGCAAGCCCAAACAGCTATCAGGCGGACAGCAGCAGCGCGTAGCACTCGGAAGGGCGATCGCCCGCGAACCGAAAGTATTCCTCTTAGACGAACCCCTCTCCAACCTCGACGCCCAACTGCGAGACGACACTAGAGCCGAACTCAAACAACTGCATCAACGGCTGGGAATTACCACAGTTTATGTCACCCACGACCAAGTGGAAGCGATGACTTTAGCTGATAAAATTGTAGTTTTAAATGGGGGGGGGATTCAGCAAATTGGAGACCCGCAAAGCATTTATGCTAAACCTGCTAACCGCATGGTTGCCACATTTTTAGGCAATCCCGCTATGAACATTTTGCCTGCGATTTATGCTAACGAATCTTTTCAAGTTGGGAGTCAATCTTTAGCTTGTCCGCCGTCGATTCAAAAAAAATTGCAGGCGAGATCAGGACAAGGATTTGATTTGGGTATTCGTCCAGAAAATATAGAAATTTTTACGTCACAAACAGCAGCAAATGATGATTTGAAAACTGATTTTTGGGCCTTAGAAAAAGTTCCTCTTGATGTAGAAGTAAAAGTAGTGGAACCTCTGGGGCGAGAAACTTTGATCCGGGCGAGTTTGCCTTCGCCCTGCACTGAAACTACTATACAGTTACAAGTACCTGCGAGTGTTCGCTTGCGATCCGGCGATCGGCTAACTGTACAGCTTGACTTCGATCGGCTATTTATATTTGACCCATCCACCGGCGAGGCGCTGTATCCTTAGTTGGATTCAATCTCAAATCTCAAATAGATTAGATTTATGCAGGCTGACCTCAGAAACCCGGTTTCTTCCTGTATTTCTCCTTCCTCGTCGCAAATTTTTCGTAGAAACCGGGTTTCTCGCCCCCATCCGTAAGTCCTGATAGACTGACTTTTCGAGTGGGAGGTTTCTATTTATAGTTACAAAACTTTACACTTGACATTTACTAATTTACAAAGTAATAGTAATGTTAATATTGGAACAACGGAAAGCCATCCCCCTAAAGGCTGATTTTTCTTGAATCGCGATCGACAACAGCGTATTTTCCCGCTCAGAAGCGGCAAAGTCGCCGCATGAGCGAAACTCGCGAACCAAAAACTCCCAAAAACTTTCTAGCGCCCTCTTTAGATGAATCTCGATAACCTGCCTCAAATGCTGCAAACAGGATTTCACCTAACTTTAGGTGCGACTTCCTTTTTAATTGAGACATTGCAAGATCCTCTGAAGCGATCGGAAAATCTGGACAAACTTCAGCAGTCAGATTTGGGCTTACTCGCTTCGGAATTGCTAGAAAAAGGAGAAATGACCGATCGAGAAGCGCGGAATTTTGTTGATACTATTTTCTCTCAACCGGGCGCGAGGGAGAATGCAGAAAGCGAATCCGTCTCGCCCAAGCAATCGGATACAGCGACTGACGCTCCTCCCGAGGCGGTTGTACAACCCGACGTAATGCTAGAGATTCAAGAATTAACTGCACACATGGCAGCGCTGAGGGCCGAATTGGAAAATTTGCGCGCCGAAAATTCCCAGAATTAAAGAATCAACCATCTTTAACACGGCCGGAGTTGAGTTGGAAAGTTATTTAAGAGAACCAAACTTTAGTCATTGTCCCAGTTTTCAGAACCGATCAAGTCGGCGATGCGATCGCGCAGCAAGAAGTCGCACTTTTCGAGTTCTCCTTCGACGCAAGACCATTCTCGGGGCGGGATGAACTGACACATGGTGTAGATAGGCTGTTGTCGGCTCAGGACGCCCTCGTGCACGAGGTGGCGCGCTTCATCTTGGATGACATCTAAAGAGTAGTGGATTTTGATAGTTGACTGAATCATAATGCGCCCTCGACGTTTTACTAAAAATTTATGGCCCTGGTAATAATATAATCCAAACTTCCTGATATGTAAGTTATTTTTTTTTCTGTATACAGAGATACTATTCACTGATCAATTCTAAAAAAGTTATAGGAATGATGAGTAAGCGATCGGATCTGTCCTTGGATTTTGAGACGAGGCACATTTTCCAGGCTAACAGGCCCAGTTACTGCAAAGCTCGATTTAGGACTTAGGCACTCGCGCCGGATTCCCGGTTTCTGGCAGGGCTGTTTCATTCGAGCGAGAAACCAGGGGTTTGTAGGGGTAGTGCCAAGAATGCCTACCCTCCCCATCCACGATTTGCAGGCGTTTCACTCTCTTGGGGCAACCACGGGGGATTGCCCCTACAAAGAATGAAACAGCCCTGCGATTTCTGGATAGATGCTTTGCCGCCATCAGGCAAAATTTCTGGCGAGAAACCGGGTCAATCAATTTAAGTCCTGATGCAGCCAAGGAAAGATTCAGGAGTGCGACAAGTCAAGCATTGCCCGTTTTGTCAATGCCGAACAGCAATTCTAGAGCGAGAGATTGCGCTGTCGGCATCTGCCCGAAACAAAATACATAAGGAATACTCGGAGGCAAGTAGGGCAAAAATTGCTCTAAAACGTAGGGACTTCCGTAAATTAAGACAGCTTGCAGTTCTCCAGTCCTTAATAATTGCTGAAACCAATCTTGAGCGGCTTGGGTCAAACCAGCACTGCCTCGGAAGCAATTACCGCGAATGAAAATTTGCAGCAGTGTCGGAGAAAAATGCTTTGGATCTGTATTATCCACGATCGCGCCTGTACGATCGTCAATCAGTTGCAATTTGTAACCAAACTGTTCGGGCAGGGCGATCGCCTCCGTGTGTTTCCCCAAAAACTCACACCCCAAAACATCATCTACCACAATCAAATTCCGCAAAATCTGGTTTTCTGAGAGTTTTTTCGGCACTAAAGGCAAAGAACCACCAAATTTCAAGGAATCTCGCAAAATATCGGCAGCAGTTGCCCTTGCCTCGGGATTTGCCAGCAAACTTAAGTCGATCGACTCGATAAATTCTAAATTCTTGCTCCCCCCCTTAGCAAGGGGGGGTTGGGGG
>JAUBOH010000535.1:0-3840 GCA_036700145.1 Microcoleus occultus BM001215366 | reverse complement strand
TGCCCTTGTATTCTTCGTGGGCTGCTTTGAAGCTTTGGGCTTGTCTGGTGCAGCCTGGGGTGTCATCTTTGGGGTAGAAATACAAGATGACGGTTTTACCGGCGAATTCGGAGAGGGATACTGTTTTGCCGTTCGTGTCTTTGGCGGTAAACTGAGGGGCCGCGCACCCAACTGGTAAAGTCATAGTTTTTGTTTTTCTGGGGATTGATAAAGATATTTTAGTTGATTGTGGGCTGTTGTTGTCAATCTCTTAAATTTAGATTTGGAATTGAGTGACCAAAATGTAAAATCTACCTTTCGGATTAGTTTTGATGGGTGATTTTGTGCCTTGACTGACGGACGATATTGTGTTAGATTGTGGGCGTGTACTCATAATTTGCTGAGGCTATTAAACTAGATGAAGTAAGTAAAATATGATAGATTTTTACACTGTTATTATCCGAAAAAGTGCCGATTATTGGGTGGCGCTCTGTTTGGAGAATGGATTGGTTGGACAAGGCAATAGTCCAGAACAATCTATCGATCAACTCAAACAAGCTATTGAGTCATTTTCCCAAGTATATGAATCAGAGTCTGATGTTTATCTCAGCCATCTATCTATTAATGAGTTACACGAATTTCTAACTTTAGAAGATGCAGAAGCCTCAGATACTTATGAATTAAGAAAAGTTTATGCCTAAAACCTTCCCTCTTTAAAAGCAGTCTTTATTACTCCGGCATTCTCACGCAGTCGTCTGTCATGAATTCACTGGCATTTTTTACAACAGGCGGCAAACCCGGAGCAACAATGGGTAAGCTCTTAGTTTCTCGATCGGCTACCTCAAAATTTAATTCTAATAGAAACTTCAACGGATCTTCTTTAGCTTTCATCCCGTAAGCTTCTCGCACAGCGGCATCGAGTTCTGCTTGAGCCTTGCGGAGAGGATTGTCTCCCGGTAAATCCAAAGTGCGATAGAGTTCTCGCAAACTCCACTGGTTTTCTGTCATCACTTTGCGCCGCAACTGCCGCAACTTCACGGCTGCTGCTGCCACTTTTTTAGCCTGTGCTAATGTGGGCGACTGGGGAAAAGAGAAGGAATCAAAAACTGTATTTGATGTGTAGCGAAATCCACTTCCCAAAGTTGAGCAACGAGCTGTAAACCAAGCCCAATGAATACCAGACTGTAGAATGCCAAAAGAATAATCATCTGCTAGTGAAAAGACAACAAGTGTATTATCTGGGTGAATTTGATTGCTGATGAACTCAAAAATGGGTCGTTTCGTAACTCGCGAACACACAACATAACGTGGAACTTTGGCAATGGCCGCCATTGTTCCCGGCTGATAGTCTCGGAATTGCCACCACTTTTGAGCCATTCGCGTCCACCGAGTTGAGTCTTTGCCTGTTGCTTGCTTTTCTTTTTCAGCTTTTGCAAGTACATCTGGCATGACTAGCTTTTGGACGCGCTCAAAAGCTAGTTTGTATTTCATCACCCCCAGTAAATCACGCTGAGCAAAATCAATAATCCATCGGCTGGGAGCATAGTTTTCGACTAAATCGCGCCCAATCATGTAAGGAAATATAACCTCTCGATGGTCGGGATATTTGCCAAGCATTTGTTGGGCTTCAGCAGGGGTCAAAAGAAAACCTGCGTTAAATGGATATTGACCGACAAAAGCAACTTTTGGAGATTTATTTGCTGCAATAAATTTTGCTTCTGTAACGTCAAAACATGAGGATAGACTAGATGTGATGTATTCAACTATTTCCAGCTTGTAAGGACTGTTAGGAGCATCACCTTCCTGTGTGTAGAGCTTTTTTTCTCCCGGTGCATCACCTTTGATCCAACTAACAATAGAAACATGAACAGCCGCATCTCCTGACCAAACTTGAGTAGAAACTGCTTCGGTGATTGTGCCGCTATTTGCAACGATGTAGTCCAGGCTGGCTTTACGAGTTTCATTTTCACGTACTGTGTTTGTGGCAATTAGCCCAGCCCTACCATTTTGCGGCAGGTTTTCGTGGGTGCGGCGAAACCAGTAAACACAGTAATCTGCCATCTTTGGCACATCTGGATAGCGGGCGTAAATCTTTCCTGCGTAATCGTAGCCGTGCTCTTTTGCAATGTAGCGGGAACCAAGATAAGGCGGATTGCCAATAATTGCGTCTGCTTTTGTCCACTCGCAAAACAGGGCATCATCACAGCGGATATTGCGATCGAGATTATCGAGCGGCAATGCTTGCTCTAGTTCCAGTGCCAGGTTCAACTGTACAACATTGAGCAACTGGTTTTCTTCATCTAAGGCTAACTTTTTGGCAAGCATCAGCGTTACTTTTGCCAATTCCACGGCAAAGGGTTTGATGTCAATCCCGTAAAACTGGCTTGTCTTCACTAGCGACATCGTACCTATCGCATTAGCAGCACGAGAGAAATTTTCATGAATCTTGGTTAGCAATTGTGCCTCTAACCGCTTCAATTCCCGATAAGCAACATAGAGAAAATTACCGCTGCCGCAAGCTGGATCGAGAACTTTGAAATCAAGTAATTCTTGCCGCAGTGCCAACAAATCTTTCAGCGTCTTTGCAGCTTCAATCCGTTCTCGCCACGGGCGGATAATCGTAGGCAAAACTACTTTTTGAATGTCGGCATCGCTGGTATAGTGCGCTCCCAACGCATGACGTTCTTCTTTGCCCATACTGGACTCAAACAACGCGCCAAAAATCGCCGGTTCTACCTTAGACCACCGTTCCTTTGCTGCTTCCAATAGCAGATCGATTTCGCTGCGAGTCAGGGCGATCGGTTCCACAACTGAGAAGATGCCGCCATTAAAATAGGATACATCCCGATAGCGGCTGTCTTTAGGTGCGGGGCGAGCATTTCCCATTTGCCGAAATAATCCCCCAATCAAATCATAGGAACTCTCTCGATTTGTCTGACAATCACCTAAAAACTCAGTGAATAAACCGCGCGGCAACAAATCGATATCTTCAGCAAACAATGCTACTACACACTGAAGGATAAACCTTTGAGCTGTTTCTACTTTTTCGCCGCGCTCTACTAAGCGATTAAAAACTAGAGCAACTTTGTCAGCGGCTGTTCGCGTTACATCAATTTGGTTGTTATTGAATAAAGGCTGGCGATTTTCGGGGAAAAGAAAGTTTAAGGCTGTGAAGCGATGGGGTAACTCTTCGAGATTTATGCGGTCTACAGGTTCCCGCAGTTGCAGATCGAAGTCATAAATCCAAAATTCATCAAAGTTGCAAAGAACTACATATTTAGGACGCTGCGGCACTAGCTCCAGCCAATATTCAAAGGCTTGTTGATAGTGTTTTTCTAATTTTTCGCCCCGTTTTTTCATCTCCAACAACAACCGGGGCCGCCACAGCAAATCAGCAAATTTTGTAGTTTTGCCTTTTGCCTTTACTCGAAATTCTAGTTCGGCTCCCGCTTCCTTGTAGCCTGGATGACCGAAGGCTTGAAACAGGCGATCGCAAAATACTTGAGCTTCGCCCTTTTCGTCTCCCTTCAAAGTACGAACGTATTCAACAAATTTGTTGATGTTATTCAGTATATCGGTCATAATAAGTGTAAAATTAGTAAAGTAAATAAATTGTGTAATTCTTGTAGGGGCAAACCCCCTGTGGTTGCCCCGATCGGTCGGGGGTAGGCACTCTTGGCACTACCCCTACGAATATGTACGATCGGTAACAATTAGTAGGGGTAGGCACTCTTGGCACTACCCCTACGAACACGTCGTGATATCTGTAACAATTAAAAATATAGTAGCTGTTAAGAGGTTTTTTGAATGACTTTTATCCCATCGGAAGCGTTTAAATCTATTAGTTATCCCAGCCGCACT
>JAUBOH010000534.1:0-3844 GCA_036700145.1 Microcoleus occultus BM001215366 | reverse complement strand
AGACTATTCATTACTCCAATCCTCTTCCTTCTAGGTAGAGGTCGCTCTCAAACTGTCACAGGTCAACTGTCACAGGTCAACTGTTGAACTCCTGCTCAATTAATATCGCAAAAGGTTGTAGTCCCTCATGCTGCGTCGTGGTGTTTTTGTCTTTTTTCTGTTGGGAATTTTAATTATTTTGCCGTTGGTGTTGCTGGCACCTCAACCTGTCTTGGCTGCTGCCGATTCTTATGTGACTCGCTATTTAAAAGTCAGCGAACCTGTAGCAATGGAATTGGACGGCGAGGGACACACTCGGTTATTTTCCGCTGAGGATTTTTCGGCAGGGAAGCGGTTGTTTGAGCAAAACTGCCTCAACTGTCATGTCGGGGGAGCGACTTTGCCCGATCCGACTATATCTTTGTCTTTGACTGCTCTGAAGGGAGCAACGCCTCCCCGCGACAACATCAATAGTTTGGTGGCGTATCTGAGAGAACCGATGACTTATGACGGTAGTGAGGAAACTTTTTGGTGCCGCCAAGTGCCAGAAAGCTGGATGCGTCAGGGTGAGATTGAAAATTTGGCTGCTTTTGCGATCCGAGCGGCGAAGACTGCTCCGGGCTGGGGCGTGGATAATTTTGAGAGTTGAACTGCCTCTGCCAAAAGTGGTAAATTATTCGGCAAATCGCGATCGCTGCTACGTGTTTAGGTCTGACTAAACAGGTAAAATAACTAAAGAACCACCGTGAACGGTGTCCATTAGAGGAGAACTACGTTGAAAAGACTCTTATCGATCGCCCTATTAGCGTTCGCAATTTTGACTGTCGGCTTTGGCCGCCCTGCTTTGGCAGGTGATGCTGCTAAAGGAGCTAAACTCTTTAGCTCGAACTGTGCTGCTTGTCACATCGGTGGCGGCAACGTGGTTATGGCCCAGAAAACCTTGAAATCTGCTGCTCTTGAGAAGTACGGCATGAATTCTCTGGAAGCTATTACCACTCAGGTAACTAAGGGCAAAAATGCTATGCCTGCTTTCGCCGGCCGCTTGAAGCCCGAACAAATCGAGGATGTAGCAACCTACGTACTTGAACAATCTGCGAAAGACTGGAAAGGCTAAACTGCCTCTTTGAAGTCGGAAAAGCTGGGCTTGATTTAGTTGAAAAACTTGTCTTCCCGATCGTACCCTCTCTCACCCTTTGGCGAATAAATGTCGGTTTGCAGCGATCTTAACCTATTTGGGACAGCGCGCCAGAAATCAGATTTTTATTTGCCCAAGGGCGAGGGAGGGACTTTTGATTTGAGATTTGAGATTGAAGAATTCCTAAATTAAGACCTACGGATGGGGGCCCATGCGAAACCGGGTTTTTTTACGACAAGACGCGTTGCAGCCCAAAAATTCGGTAAAAACCCGGTTGCTTTGATTGGAGTGCATCCAGGACTGTAAATACTGATTTTGTATAAAATGTCAAGCACCTTACATTAAGATTTATTATTGCTGCGGTTCCTAAATGAAAAGTCTGTGCTAGGATGTAAACCCTTTACTAGCAAAGCCTTGAAATCCAAATTAAAATCGATCGGGGTTCTGGAATCTACACCTGCCATGAACGTAAAAACATCAGCAAAAGTTAAAACTCAAGTTAAAACTCTCGGAGACGCTGCTGCGGGCGCGATCGAGAAATATTTCCGCAAAACGATAGCACACGAAACTGAAGTTCTCAAAGACAAAGACGCGGAAGAACTTCATCAAATGCGCGTGGGATTGAGACGTTTGCGATCGGCTGTGACTGGTTTCGATCCGGTTTTAGATTTGCCAAAAGACGCTTCTGAAGTCAAAATTGGTAAGGTGGGACGGATTCTGGGAACGCTCAGGGATTTGGATGTGATGCTCGAAAGTCTCCAAAACCGCTATTACCCGAATTTGCCGACGGAAGAACAGGAAGTTTTGGATCAAGTTTTGTTGAATTTGCTCAAACAGCGACGCCGCGCTTTGAAAGGGGTGAGGGCGATTTTAGAGCACAAAACCTACGAATTGCTGAAGAAGTCGATCGAGGATTGGTTGGAAAAACCGCAGTTTCGGGCGATCGAACATTTGCCAGTTGCTGAAATTTTGCCGGATTTACTGTTACCTCAAGTCAGCGAGTTTTTCCTGCATCCGGCTTGGCTGCTGGGCACGGAATATGAGGATGGCAAAGTTAAAGTTTGTGAGGATTTGAATGCTGAGGCTGTCGAAGAGAAGTTAGCAGCGGAGGGAACTATTCTGCACGATTTGCGGAAGCAAGCTAAGCGAGTTCGCTATTTGATGAATCTGTTTGGCGATTTTTACGGCGAGAGTTACGAAGTTTATCTAAAAGATGTGACAACTGTTCAGGAATGTTTGGGCGATATTCAAGACAGTGAAGTTTTAGGCGAGTTTCTGACAGATTTTGTCGAGCGCGATCTGAAAAAAGAGTTGCCAAAACTGGCTGGTTTGTTGGCAGAAAGTCGCTACGCAGCTTGGGGAAAATGGCAGATTTTGCAGCGCAGGTATTTGAATTCGGAAACTCGTCAAGGTTTGCGTGAGGCATTAATTCACCCTGTGGTTGGAGATGCGGCTAAAGTCGATTAGTCGCAGAAAAAGTAGGTTTTCCGGGCGAAGAAAGTACGCGCGTGCGTAGCTATCCCGTAGGGAATCGGCTGCGGGGACTAGAAGCCGGACACGGCACTGCCGTGTCCCTACAAGTATGACCTACAATAACAGATATTCGTAGGGAAACGGCATTGCCGCGTCCCTACAAATATGACCTACAATAACAGATATTCGTAGGGAAACGGCACTGCCGTGTCCTTGATTGTGTAATTCAATAAAGGGCGATCGCACTTGGGGAAGGAAAAGGGCGATCGCTTTTTTGCTAATAAGTAAATTTTACTTTTCTCATTAGATTTAGTTGAAAGCAGCCGGAACTAATTTAATGCCTCGTTGATCCGCCAAATAAACTCTGTGTCTACCGTCACACAATTCGTAAGGAGGTGTACCGCGATAGAGAACAATTGGATCGTCTTTATCGTGAAGCAGATTTGATAAAGATTCGGAAGAATTTTCTATAGCTCGTATTTTGGCTGGATTGAGTTCACTCAGATTGGGAACCCTAATATCTGACATCTTTACAGGTACAGTTTCCATGTTATTTTCTCCAAATTACCTATTTGTAACTACGATACAAATTTGATCAATACCCCCTCAATGCTTTTGAGATAGTCTGCTCAAATTTATCACACTCTTGAATTAATTTCATTACAACTTTTTGGAAGTATGACACGTCAATCAAACTGATTTCAGCATTGTGCATAATCGAAAAAGTTTGTCTGTCACTAATATCTTCTATGCTCCAGAAACCTATTTTATAGTTAGAGTTTTCTTTGAGCATAAGTGTAGACATCCAGCCCGGAACATCATTCTGACTGTTAAACTTGACACCACTTGGCACTGAAAACTCTAGCGTTGTGTCATATCGGATGATAAAGAGCGTCTGGGTAGTGCCAGAATTCATTGTAAAGTTGATGATGGTACGGCGATCGTTGATGTCGCTAATGTTCCATCCTAGTTGACGGCAATACTGCTGAATAGTCGAGCGGTAATTATTACCAGAGAATAAATCTAGATCGATTGCCATTAGAAAACTCCTTATCAAGAAAACTTAGAGTAAGCCACAAACAAAAATCCGAGTGTAATTGACAAGTTTCAGTCAAAAACTTATAGACTTCCCCATTCATCTCTCAGAGGCTTCCACTCATATCTTCTATTGGCTGGTGGCTTCTGGAACTTAAAAATTTCTTCTGCTTCTGTAAAACGAGCATTATCATTTTCTTCGTAAGAAAACCATAAATCATG
>JAUBOH010000533.1:0-3845 GCA_036700145.1 Microcoleus occultus BM001215366 | reverse complement strand
CCCCCCTTAAGAAGGGGGGGACAGGAGTCGGATCAAAGTCCCCCTTCTTAAGGGGGATTTAGGGGGATCTGGACTCGGATATGAACGAGAGATTTATCAAGGTTTTTAGCCTTAAGTTGTCATCAATGGGCTCTTGGAGTTTCCCTACGGTTCCGTTTTAATAATTGGTATAAGTATCAATTCCCAATTCCCAATTCCCAATTCCCAATTCCCAATTACCAATTACCAACAATTTAATATCTTTCGGCAGACAGATGCAGCGATCGCCCTTTGAATCAATACAAACAATAGCTCTGTCTAAATAAACATCGCCTTCCGCCTGTAGATTTGTTAAGATTTATAAACATCAGGAACATCCGCACAAGTGCTTGCCTCATCAGAATTCTCAGGCAAGAAGAAAGCAGACGATCGCAAAAGTATACAACATAATGCTGATAAATTTCTTGCCCTGACGCTCAAAGGCAAGTGGATAATGAACATCGAACTATTAAAACAAAAGTTAGAACAGCTTAAAAAACGTCCCAATTCTAGCAAAGGAACGATCGACCAAATCGAAAACTGGTTAATCGGTTCCCACATTCTGCAACGATTGCGGATTAACCCTTACTACGTCGCAGGCGATACAGTCAAGAATGTTAAAAGAATTACTTCGGAATTTCTGCACGGAGTAAAAGCCGGTGCCTTCGACTTGCATTGGGATATTCACTGCCCGCACTGCAACATGATAGCAGATGAATTCAAGGATTTGGCAGACACATCAGAAATGTCTTTTTGCCCGATGTGCGATCGCGAGTTTAAAATTGATTTGCTCGATCGTGTCGAAGTTACTTTTTCCCTAAACAAAGAAATCGAAGACCCGCAACTGCGGCCCGTCTGCTCTCCCCCTCCCGTACTCCAAAACAAACTGCAACTGGTGACGCCTTTATACTGCACCGAATCCGAGACTGTCACCTTAGAAAAAGGTCGATATCGGTACTGCTGTCCCCTCACTTTAGCTAAAGGGATTTTAAAGGTTGAAGGCGAAGAAACAGAAAGCATACAAGAAATTCAACTCAAGCAGTTGGCGGGCAAAGATTTTGACAAAACAGAGCTCGCCGTGCGTCCGGGACAAGTTAAGATCGAACTAACTAATACCGAACACAATTTGTCGGGACTGATTTTGCATTCAGATGAATTGCCCGATGAACTGACATTAGAACAACTCCCCCTGCGGCTGTCAGGAATGCAACTGCTTCATCACCCGGATTACAAGCGTTTGTTCGGCGATCGAGTAATATCGGAAAGAGAGCGAGTCAAGATTCGGGCGATTACTATTATGTTTACGGATATTACCGGTTCTACCAGAATGTACGAAACGCTGGGAGATACCAAAGCTTACAATATTGTGCGCGACCATTTTGAAATTTTCTTTGAGTCGATCGAGAAATATGGCGGGAAAGTCATTAAAACCATCGGCGATGCCGTGATGGCTTCCTTTATCAGCAACGAACAAGCAATTATGGCAGCGACGGCTGCTGTGGCTCGTTTCAGAGAGTACAACTCCAATCGCCAACAAGCAGAGTGGATTCAAGTCAAAATTGGCATTCACCGAGGTACGGCTTTGCTGGTAAATCTCAATAATTCGATCGACTATTTTGGCTCCACAGTTAACAAAGCCGCCCGGATTCAAAATCTTTCTAAAAGTGACGAAGTTTCGTTTTCCGAAGAAGTTTATCATGACCAAGCATTTTTAACGGCATTAAAAGCTGCTGGAGTCTCCGAAATTCAAAAACGAGTTGAAGATTTAAAGGGGATACAAGGCGCGCAAGTCGCTTTTACTGCTAGAATTAACACTGAATCCGTCATCGCGCTTTCTGCCGAAGGGGTCGCTGAAAAAAGCTAATTAGGTAAGCAAATATACCTGGTTCTTGCCAGCGTTTCTTGGCAATCTCTGCAATAGATAACGGGTGGGGACACTCCAAGAGCCGATTGGTGTCAACTTAAGACTAAAAACCTTGATAAATCTCGCTTTTACCCCAGGCCCGATCCCCCTAAATCCCCCTTAAGAAGGGGGACTTTGAGAAAATTCTTGTTCCCCCCTTAAGAAGGGGGGCTAGGGGGGATCGGGCCCCAATCGTCAGACAGCCAACTGGTAATACGTTTGACGTTAAGTTGATACCTATGGCAGTGCCGTGTCCCTGCGGCACTCGCTCGAATAGCAGAGTGTAATTCATAAATCTGGAATCTGATGTAGCGATACTTTTGGGAATTGGTATTAATTAGCAAGTGGATGTATCATGAAGAAACGATTTTTTTTACAAGCTGGTGCAGCAACAGTAAGCATCGCATGGTTATCGCGCTATTTACCTGGGAGGTCAAAAGTTATGGCAGCTTCTAAGGGTGGTTTTGAAATTACTAAAACTGAGGAAGAGTGGCGCAAAATTTTGACACCCGCACAGTTTGATGTGTTGCGAAAACACGGCACTGAACGCGCTCACACTAGCCCTCTCGATAAACAATACGGTTCGGGAATCTATGGGTGTGCTGGGTGCAATTTGCCACTTTTTTTATCGCAAACTAAATTTAATAGTGGTACCGGCTGGCCGAGTTTTTCTGAACCCATAAAAGGGGCGATCGCCACATCGGTGGATAATTCGCTGTTTGGGACTAGAATTGAGGTGCATTGCCGTCGCTGTGGCGGGCATTTGGGTCACGTATTTGATGATGGCCCTGCACCTACTGGGAAACGCTACTGCATGAATGGTGTTGCGATGAAATTTATTGCTGGCTGACATTCTTTGACGGGTACTCGTGTGCTAAAGAATCCCATAATCATCGACGCCCCAGACGGCTCTCTACTGCCAAACCGCAGGTGCACGGGGATTCGCGCGGATGGTATACTGATTTTTGGGATGTGAGGGCGATCGAGGTTATTTATGGATGCTGAAGAACTTTTAGAAAGATATGCCAAAGGTGAACGGAACTTTCAGTCGGCTATGCTGAGAGGGGTAAACCTCAAAGGTGCAGACTTAAGTGGGATAGACTTAAGCTCTGCAAACTTGACAGCAGCAGAGTTGAATGAGGCAAACCTAACCAAAGCAACGCTTAATAGTACAAACTTCACCAAGGCATCTCTGAAAGGTGCAAATTTGAGCGGGTTAGTAGCAACTTCTTCTCCAAACTTCACTTATGCAGATTTGTCCGGTGCTGATTTGAGTAAAGCCAATTTTAATTATGCTAAGTTTAGTAATGCGAACTTGAATGAAGCAAACCTAAGTGATGCCGAACTAACTTCTGCAAACTTCACTGAAGCATCCTTGATTGAAGTGTGTTTGAGTAGAGCTAAACTTAACAATGCAAATTTGACTAAAGCAAACTTGACTGAAGCAGACTTAAGTCGGGCGGATCTAACTGGCATAAAAATCAGAGATACTAATCTTCAGGGAGCCAAGCTGCGCGGTGTGAATTTGTCTAACTATGACTTGTCTGGTATCAATCTAGCAGAAGCCGATTTAGCTGGAGCAGAACTGGTAGAAATAAATCTGAGAAACGCTTGTTTGCGGAGGACAAATTTAGAGAGAACAGGTCTTCAAAGAGCTAATTTGATGCGAGCAAATCTGGAGGGTGCTAAGCTTAAGAGAGCAGATTTGACTGACGCAAAGAGTTATGGTATGAACATCAAGGATGCAGACTTCACTGGTACAATCATGCCCGATGGAGAATTTTACAAACCGGAAACCTCTCAACAAGAATCTCAAAAAGTGACATCTATGACACGCAAAATTATTCGTACTGACAAAGCACCCGCACCTGTGGGCCCTTACAATCAAGCGATCGCCGCTACGGGCACTATGCTGTTTGTAGCC
>JAUBOH010000532.1:0-3890 GCA_036700145.1 Microcoleus occultus BM001215366 | reverse complement strand
GGGGTTGGATTTGACTGCTTCTTGTCCCCCCCTTATTATGGGGGGTTTGGGGGGATCGAATCTGTTAAATGCGTAAGTCCTAAAGCTGCAAGACATTGATAATATTAGCGGATATAGCGGAGAAAAACATGGTTACGATCGCCCCCACAGACACAGAAATCATCGTCATCGGTAGCGGTATCGGGGGATTGAGTTGCGCTGCAATGCTTGCCCGCTATGGTTTTGATGTTATCGTGTGCGAAAGTCATTCGATCGCGGGCGGGGCCGCACACGGCTTTGAAAAAAGCGGATTTACCTTTGATTCCGGGCCTTCTTTGTACTCGGGACTATCCTACAGCCCGTCTGCGAATCCGCTGCGACAAGTTTTGGATGCGATCGGCGAAAAACTACCCTGCAAGACTTACGATACATGGGGTTGCTGTTTACCCGAAGGCGATTTCGACACATCCGTTGGCGCGAGTCAATTTGGCGAAGTGCTCGCAAAATTGCGCGGTAGCGAAGCAGTCGCCGAATGGCAAAAACTCCAGCGCGTCATGGAGCCCTACGCCAAAGCTGCGACAGCCTTACCCTCCCTAGCTTTGCGCTTCGATTTAGGCGCTGTTTTCACCCTCGGCCAATTCGCGCCCGCTTTCTTGCAAAGTGCTGGAAATGCGATCGCACTTGCAGGCCCTTTTAGCAAAATTATGGACAAAAATGTCAAAGATCCCTTTGTCCGAAATTGGCTGAACCTCTTGTGCTTCCTGCTATCTGGACTTCCGGCTGACGGGACGATCGCAGCCGAAGTCGCTTTCATGTTCGCCGACTGGTATCGCCCCAATGCCGTTTTGGACTATCCGATAGGCGGTAGTGCAGCTCTGGTAAATGCCCTGGTAAGCGGTTTGGAGCGCCACGGAGGTCAGTTGCTGCTGAATTCCCACGTTGAAGAGGTTTTGGTGGAAAACAACCGGGCTGCGGGCGTGCGACTGCGATCGGGCAAAGTTATTCGATCGCACAAAGCCGTAGTATCCAACGCTTCCGTTTGGGATACGCTGAAACTATTACCCGAAAACTCTGTCCCGCAAAGGTTTCGGCAAGAAAGACAGGCGACGCCGGAGTGCGACAGTTTTATGCACTTGCATCTGGGAATTGACGCGGCCGGAGTGCGATCGGACTTGGCGTGTCACTACATCTTTGTCAAAGACTGGGAACTGGGCATTAGCGCACCCCAGAACGTCGTTCTCGTCTCGATTCCCTCCCTGCTCGACCCCGACCTCGCGCCTGCGGGAAAGCACGTCATTCACGCCTACACGCCCGGAAACGAGCCTTACGATTTGTGGCAAAAGCTAGATCGCACCAGTGAAGCATACAAGCTGCAAAAACAAGCGCGATCGCAGGTAATGTGGGAAGCGTTAGAGAGGATTATTCCCGATATTCGATCGCGCTGCGAAGTCACCTTAGTTGGGACACCGCTAACCCACGAACGGTTTTTGCGCCGCCATCGCGGTTCCTACGGGCCGGGAATTCGGGCGGGTAGCGGTTTGTTTCCGGGGCCGCAAACGCCTTTAGCGGGGCTGTTTTGCTGCGGAGATTCCACGTTTCCGGGAATTGGTTTGCCGGCTGTGGCTGCTAGCGGGGCGATCGCAGCTAATTCGATCGCACCTTTGCACAAACATTTGGAATTGATTCGGGATATTGGTTATTAGTTATGGGCGATCGGACTCAATGGAAAAATACGGAATTATTGAACCGCGAAGACGAACCCGGGCGCGAAGGAAGAGTAAAGAAAAAAGATTAATCCGTGTAAAGGAAGAGAAGAGAAGAGAATAATTTTATATAGTTAGTAAAATGTGACCTATATCTGTCAGCATAGAAATAGATAGTTCGATCGCCCTGAGAATACCGTGCAACCTGTAGACTTTACAACTTTAACCGCCGCTTGCAGCGAACTGCGAGCCGAATGGCTGCCAGCGCGCCTAGAACAAGTCTATCAGCGCGATCGATTTACCGTCTCCCTGGCCCTCCGCACCATGAATCAGCGCGGCTGGATAGACATTTCCTCCCATCCCGCGGCCGCCCGTATCTGTGTCGGCGACTCCCCGCCCCGCATTCCCGACACCTTCACCTTCAGCGAACAACTGCGGCATCAACTCAGCGGTTTAGCCTTAGTTTCCATCGCCCCTGTTTCACCCTGGGAAAGAGTCATCGACTTGCAATTCGCCAAACGCCCCGGAGAACCAGCCCTCTGGCATCTCTACGCCGAAATCATGGGCAAGTACAGCAACGTCATCCTCACCGCCCAAGACAATCTCGTCGTCACCTGCGCCCACCAAGTCAGCGCCAAACAGTCCAGCGTGCGGCCAATCCAAACCGGGCAACCCTACGAAATGCCCCCGTCTTTGACCGATGCAGTGCCGAGTTTGAGTGAATCTCTCGATCGCTGGAAAGAACGAATTAGCCTGGTTCCCGGGCAATTAAAGGGCAATATGCTCAAGAATTACCGAGGGTTGAGTAAAGCCTTAGTTGTGTCCATGATTCGATCGGCCTCTTTAGACCCCGAACAACCCACCGACAGCCTGAATCTCGACGAATGGCAGCAACTATTCCAGCGCTGGCAATACTGGCTGCAATCCCTAGAAAACTCCAAATTTCAACCGAGTTTTACCCCCGAAGGCTACACCGTCATCGACTGGCCCGCACCAGAAAATCACAATCTAGGGGCGGTGCTCCCGTGCCCGCCCTCTGATTCTTCCGTCTCTTCCGTCCAAGAATTACTCAACAGTTACTACACAGGCGAAATCAATCAACAAGTATTCGCCCAACTACGGCATCAGCTTACCCAAAAACTCAACAACGTCCTCGCAAAACTGCGCCTCAAAGCCAATACATTTAAAGAACGCTTGCAGCAATCAGCAGGCGCAGACACGCACAAATCCCAAGCCGACTTGCTGATGGCAAACTTGCAGCATTGGGAACCGGGAATGAAATCAATTTCTCTCCCCGACTTTGAAACCGAAAAACCCGTTACCATTCCCCTAAACCCGGAAAAAAACGCCGTTCAAAACGCTCAAGCAATCTACAAAAAACACCAAAAACTTAAAAGAGCTCGCGCAGCAGTAGAACCTTTGTTAGCCGCCGTACAGGAAGAAATCGACTATTTGGAACAAGTCGAAGCAGCGCTTTCGGTATTGGAAACCTACCGCAACACCCAAGATTTGCAAACCCTCGCCGAAATCCGCGAAGAATTGATCCAGCAAAAATATCTCAATGTACCGGATTACCGCAGTACCGACAAAAATGCTGCGATCGAATTTCACCGCTACCAAACCCCCAGCGGCTTTGAATTATTAATCGGTCGCAACAACCGCCAAAACGACCAACTCACTTTTCGCACCGCCAACGACTACGACTTGTGGTTCCACACCCTAGAGATTCCCGGAAGTCACGCTTTGCTGCGTCTCAAACCCGGTACTGTGGCTGAAGAAACCGATTTGCAATTTGCCGCCGACATGACCGCCTACTACAGCCGCGCCCGCCACAGCGAACAAGTCCCGGTGGTTTATACAGAACCGAAATATGTATACAAGCCGAAAGGCGCGAAACCCGGCATGGTTGTATACAAACAGGAGCGGATCGTCTGGGGACGCCCGCAGCAAGCACCAGCCTGATTTATACAAAGTTACTCATCTCCTGTCCGTTTGATTCTGAGATGTTGCACCATTCTCAATAAGTTTTTATGAACAGGCTAGGAGGGCCTGTTCCACAAAGAGTGAATTTTCTTGTGGAACAGGCCCTCCTAGCCTGTTGCTGACTGACAATGGTGCCAGATGTCCGTTTGATTCGGACTGGTATGAATTTTGTATAGCAACCGCCACATCGGTATTGACATTCAGGAACTCATGAATATATCCTCA
>JAUBOH010000531.1:0-3892 GCA_036700145.1 Microcoleus occultus BM001215366 | reverse complement strand
GGGTTAGGGGGGGTAATAATTTGTTGGTAGATGCCGAGGAGTTGGCTGGTACGCTGTTGGTTGCTGAGGATGCGATCGCGAATTGTGCCGAGGTGTTCGGGATTGTCGTTCGCTTCCCAATTATTAATAATGTAAGTGCGTACCAATTCAGCAATGTCAGGATTGCAGGTTTGCGATCGTTCTAGGACAATTTTACAAAGTTTTTGAGTCAAAAAAGGCTGTCCGCCCGTCCAGTCTAGAATCTCATTTAAAACCTGCATGGGGCGATCGACTTTTCCCTCTAAACCTTTGGCTAAAGGTGCAGCTTGTTCCTTAGTGAAACCTTTTAATTCAATAGCTTGACCGATATTAAATGGCGTGCGTTTTTTATCTTGAATCAAATCTGAAGGCGTTGCTACGCCCAACAGACAAAAGGTAATGCGATCGTATTCTGCATTTTGGACGCGGCGATTGTAGCAGCTTCTAATAAAAGCAAATAGATCGTCTGCCGAAAAATTTAAACTGAGAACGCTATCGATTTCATCAATAAAAATGACTATTTGTTCCGAAACCTGCGACAGCATCACCGATTCAATAAACTTCTGAAATCGGCGCAATGGAGATAACCAGCTTCGTTCTTGCCACCAGTTTTTTAAATCGACATCAAGCTCTAATTCATAAGCAAAAGTATCAAGTATGTTCGCATACCACTGTTCGGGATGCTCTAACTTCGTCTCATCGGCTGACAAGTCAATAAAAACCGATAAAATGCCTGCGGTTCGCAATCGCTTGATAGTTTGCAGGGCTAAGCTAGACTTACCTATTTTTCGAGAATTAAAAACATAACAGAGTTTACCTTCCAACAACGCTTGATAAAGCTGACTGTCAGCTTCTCGCGTTACATAGGTTTGGGTATCTTCTGGGAGAGTTGATTCAGCTATATATTGATAAGTCATAGACGCACCGAGAAATATTGACGGTACAAATCGCAGCGGGGAAAACAATCATTATTTTCCACTCTCACCAATCCCATACTTTCCAACTTAAATATTTGATTAGTTTCCAACATCGCCGATCGATCTTTGGTCACAACTTCTCGATAAACTGCTGCAAGTTCTGGACAAAGTTTGAGCTTGCCTAAAAGTTCGCGCAAGTGATTGATAAATGGACTTTGTTCAGTTGGCGAAATTTCCAAAAGCTTAGTCATAGAAGATTCAGGCGTTTGCAGGTAAGCAAAAGCAGTTTGCACGAGATAAGGATAGCCGCCAAACATTACCATAAGTTGTTTCATCTCGGCTGTACTCAGCCAATTGTGTCTGTACTGCCGTGCTAACTGCTGCACTTTTTCCAGGGTAAAATCTGGCAAAGGTACTGTCAACCCAACACCCGCCAAAGGCGATGAGTTGATATCTAGAGAACTGTAAACTTCTGTAGCGTGAACGACAATTAACCGGATTTTTTGCCAGATAGCACCGCGGCGATCCCTCCTTTTAGCTGCATCATTCCACCCACGCAGTAACCGACAAAAATCAACATTAAAAGTAGCTTGTTCAAAAACCAGGTCTACCTTCTCTAATACCAGTACCAAAGGTTGAGAAAAATCTTTGAATAAATACCTTTCTAAATATTTAGTGACGTTAGGGTTAATACCCCCTAAAGAATCATCCCAATGTTCCACTAATTGATTCTCCAACTCCAGTAAGTCGCCCAGAGTAACGCACAACCACTGCAATAATTTCCGGTAATCTCCCAAAACCTCACTATCAGCTTCCTCAAAACTGAGGAGTGCCGTTTTGTAACCTGCTTGCGACGCCCGATCGAGAATTCTATCCACCAGTAAAGTTTTGCCCATTTTCTGAGGAGCTTTAATCCGAATCAGCGCTCCATCTTCTAAAATCTTATCATAACATTTCCGCTCGCAATCGCGCTCTACATAGTAGGATTTAATTTCTTCTGGATTGTCAGTTGAAATTCCACAAGTTTCTTTTAGTTTGTCGCTAACTAATTCAGGTTTATGCTCAGCAAATAGCGGGATTAATTCATCGCGCTGTCGGAAACGTTCGCCCGGTTCATTTTTAAAGCCAAATAATTTGCAGATGTTTGAAATATGATGTCTGACACTTGATAAATTATTAAGGTCAAGGGATTTAACGATATCTTCATCTGACTTTCCTTGCAAAAATAGCTTTAGCACCTGACGCTGATTATAGTTTAGCTTTTCGTACTTTTCCTCAAACTCTTTTCGTTTCATCATCCGCATACCAGCCTTAGCACTTTACCTACCAGTCTTACTAATTTACCATAGCTTTCAGATTCAGCCCGGATAGCCAGTTTAATTTCACAATTTTACAAACACCCGCTAATCTGTGAATATTTTTTCACAAACCCTTCAACTCAATTGTGAACAAATTGGGTAATTCCCAGGCAATTGGAAGCTTTGTCGGATTTCTTTGTCAATCAAACAATACTAATTAAGTTAGCCGTACATTTGAAATTGTAGAGACGGGAATGAACTCAATGAAGATTTTAAACCGACTGCCCCAGAACAAGACTAAATTAGCTAAAAAGGTAAAGCAAGTGAAAAAATCTGACAATTCAAACATCAAGTGGTTGATTCAGGAAGTTGTAGTACCGATCGCGATCGCCCTAATTCCCTTAGCCACAACCTACATCACCACTCAAAATCCCCAACAACCCTCAAATCCAGCGATCGATCGCACAATTCCACCATCAAAATAACATCGGATGCGATCGCTCTTAGGAAGGGCGATCTTACAACCGTATAAGACAACAATATTGATAGCAGCAAATTTATGTTTGTAATCCTAACAGTTTCTTCACCTCTGCTAGTGGCACAGAAGGCTGATTTGCCTCTTCTTCCTTCGCGGCCCTCAAATCCATCAAATCTTCTATATCAGCAATTAATTCTTGCAGTGCTTCAAATTCTTCGTAAGGTATTACCGCAAATTCCTTTTTGCCATTTTTGGTGATAAACTCAGGATGTAAGTGAATCATGGGTATTTCCTCCAATCGTTTAAGAATAAGCATCTTTTCTGTGTTTGACGCGGTAGATTACCAAAACATCTCCCTCAATTTCAAACAAAACTCGGTAATCTCCTACCCGCAACCGATATTCTGGCGTATAATTAGTTAAGCGTTTAACATCTCCTGCCAAGTTATTTTGCATTAACTCAATCTTGGTCAAAACTCGGTTTTGTACCTCTGCTGGCAAAGATTCTAAATCTTTGACTGCTTTCGGCTTAAACTCAACTTGATAATTCATCAAACTGTCGCCTATCTACAGGATAATCGATAAGCAACCAATTGTATCATCTTACGCCAATTGCAACTCCACATTCTGCAATTTGCAAATCGCTTTCAATACTTGGGCTAATAAGAGCGATCGCTCTCTATCAATCAAATTCAATTCCGGTAAAATCTGATAAGTACAAGGATTTCCCCGCGTCACCCGCACAAACCGATAACTTTCGCCATTCGTTGTCAATCCCCAAACAGATGATTGCTGCTGCAAACTTTTATAAGTATAAGTCAGCAATTGCGGCAAACCGGCCAAAGGGGCGATCGCACTATTTTTCGCCTCCACTACCAAAATCCAAAACTGTGCCGCCGCGAGTTCTGCATCCGGCTGATTTACGGCTAAAATATCCAACCGCCCTTTAATTAAAGTATCCTCATCCTCAACTTCAATGGGTATGCTATCCTCCATTGTCAGCACAACAGGAACTTTAAAAAATCCCGTCAATCTCATCAACGGCGAAAGTGATAAAAACTTAACCAATTCTTCGGAAACCTTCCCCACTTCTAGATAACGCCAAAAGTCATTGCTGATTTGCAATAATTCCTGCTGTTCAAAATCTGTCAGAGGTTCCAGAGAGAAAAAATCAGTAAAAGA
>JAUBOH010000530.1:0-3899 GCA_036700145.1 Microcoleus occultus BM001215366 | reverse complement strand
TACACCGCATCTTCCACCTGCTACGGCATCCCAGATCGATATCCCACACCCGAAACCTATCCCTGCGATCCCGAACACCCCTACGGCTTGACAAAGTATTTAGGCGAGCAAATGGTTATGCACTGGGCAAAAGTTTACAAACTCCCCGCCCTTTCCCTGCGGCTCTTTAACGTGTATGGGCCGCGATCGCGCACTACAGGGGCCTACGGCGCAGTCTTCGGCGTCTTCTTAGCTCAAAAATTAGCAGGAAAACCCTTCACCCTCGTCGGAGATGGCACTCAAACCAGAGACTTCACCTTCGTCAGCGACGTGGTAGAAGCCTTTGTCACCGCAGCGGCATCGGATGTAACGGGTGAAATTATCAACATCGGCTCCGGCAACCCTCAAAGTGTCCTCACCCTCGTGGAACTATTGGGTGGCCCTATCGTCCACATCCCAAAACGTCCCGGAGAGCCAGACTGCACTTGGGGAGACATCACCAAAGCTAAAACTCTCTTGGGATGGGAGCCCAAAGTTCCTTTCCCCGAAGGGGTAGCCCAGATGTTGGCAAACATCAGCTTGTGGAAAGAAGCACCAGTCTGGACGCCTGATTCTATTCAGGAAGCCACAAAAGCATGGTTTGAGTATTTGGGAAAAACCTAAACTTATGGTTCAAAACACCGCCGATCGAGTTAATCTTTTAGTTGCAAAAGCATTCCTTTACCAAGGATCTCGCCTGTTACTGCAACTGCGAGACAACATACCTGAGATTATAGCCCCGAATCACTGGGGACTGTTCGGCGGTACTGTTGATGATGGAGAAACTCCAGCCCAAGCTATGAAACGAGAAATCGAAGAAGAACTTTGCTGGATACCGCCCGAACCCAAATACCTGCTGACATGGGAAGCGCCCGATCGACCTTGCACCACCTATATTTTTGGTATTCCGTTGACAGTACCGACTAGCCAATTAACCTTAACGGAGGGGCAAGCCTTCCAACTATTTACCTTTGAGGAATTGACTAAAGTGCTGTTAGTGCCTAAAATCCCTCGGATGCTGCCGCAAGTTGTGGAGGCGATCGCCTCTGAGGAACTAACTGTAGCTTGGCAGGAATTCAACACTAAAAATTTAACATGGGCATGATATCAAATCCGTTAGTATCGGAATTAATATAACCCACAGTCAGGACACTGCCGTGTCCCTACAATTAATCGGGCTAGGGAAACGGCATTGCCGTGTCCTCCGTTATTATCGCTGACGGTGCAACCGGAATTGATATGACTCATCAACTAATACCAAAGCTGAAAAAATAAATGCAAACTTTTCCCTCACAACTTCCCTTTGCCACCGATTACTTCCGCCAACTTGCAAATTTAAGCGAAAGCTTTGAAGCGACAGACAAAAAATCTCAGCCTCTTTCCTTTTCCGAAGCAATTAGTCGGGCGGCAGCTTTGGTATCTCAACAAAGCCAACAGCAAAAAAAAGTAATATTTATTGGCAATGGCGGCAGTGCAGCCGTTGCTAGCCACCAGGCGATAGATTACTGGCGAAATGGAGGCTTTCCGGCAATGGCTTTCAATGACGGAGCTCTCCTGACTTGCATCAGCAACGACTTCGGCTACGAACAAGTTTTTAGCAAACCCATTGCCACCTTTGCCCAATCGGGAGATATCGTATTTGCGATTAGCAGTTCTGGACAGTCTGCCAACATCCTAGCTGGGGCAAATCAAGCGGCTAAAATGGGATGTCACGTCATCACCCTTTCAGCCTTTAAGCCGGATAATCCCCTCCGTCAATTAGGAGATATCAACTTTTACGTCCCGACAATGGCCTATGGATTTGCAGAAATTACCCATCTGTGCATCTGTCATTGTATTCTAGATGGGTTGATGAAAGGTTCGTTACCAGCAACAGAAATTGATAGTTCGGTAAGTGATGACAGCAAGCTATTTTCAGGCAGCCAACCAACTTAGGCAGGAAGGGAAATTAGAGGAGGCGATCGCGTCTTACCGCCAAGCGATCGACCAAAACCCCAACTTTTATTTATCTCACCACAACTTGGGGGAAGCGTTGGCTAAACTCGATCGCTGGGAGGAAGCAGTTACTTCCTACGATCGCGCTATTCAACTAAACCCTAATTCGGTTTGGTCTTATTACAATTTAGGGGAAGCCTTGGCAAAACTCTGTCGGTGGGAAGATGCGATCGCCTCCTACCGCCGCGCCATTGAGCTTTCCCCAGATTTTTATAAATTTTACAGCAGCTTAGGGGCAGCCCTATGCAAACAAGGCCGTACCGAAGAAGCAGCAGCCTTGTACTGTCAAGCTGCGGAATCCTTGGTAAAACAGCAGCGGTGGGATGAAGCAGACAATTATTACAGTCAGGCTATTAATCTCAATCCATCAGTCAAGGATGACTACCGCAATTTAGCAGAAATCCTGACAAAACAGCGGCAGCTTGAAGTTGCGATCGCCAAAACCCGCAAAGCCATTAACTTAACTCCAAAAAATGCTGAACTTCAATTTCAATTAGGGAATTTGCTAGCACAGCAAAACCGACGGATAGAGGCAATTAAGAGTTATCAAAAAGCGAGCGCTCTCAATTTTGACTTAGAAGAAGCACATATCAACCTCGTCAACTTACTGATAGAGCAAGCCGAAATAGATGAGGCTAAGCAAAAGCAAAACAAACCCTCTTTAGAGCAAGAGGCACTTTTTAACCTCGGGAACTTACTGATACAGCAAGGTAAATTAGAAGAAGCAATTGAGATTTATCAAAGAGCGATCGCCATAAAACCCAATTGGACAGCAGCTTACATCAAACTAACAGAAGCTCACATGAAAAAGAGCTGGAATTTTTACGATGTTGGCAAATTACACGAATCAATCAACTCTACCGAACGTGCGATCGACATATATAACTCTCAGCTTGAACAGCATCCCCTCGGAAATTTGGGTATCCGCTTCATCACGCCGGAATATTTCACAAACTGGCCTTGGTTGGGAGCGATCGGCCACCTAGCTCTCAATATAGATCTTTATATTAAGATGGGTATTCTCGGCTGGCGACCTCAATACCACACAATTGTTTTAGCACCTCCCGAACAAGTCATCAATCCCTGTTTGCTCAACTACTGGCGGCGCTATCTCCACATTATCACCGACCCCTCGATAATCGATCGGCTGCTGCCATTAGCGAAGACTATGCGCTGCTTGGAATACACCCTTTTCCACGTAAAAATTACCAAAGGACAGATGGTAGATGTCGGTTACGCCTTCTCAGCAGCTCAGAAACAGTGGGAAACAGATGGAAACCCGCCACTGCTGATGTTATCACCGTCAGATTATGAGCGAGGCTGGAACTGTTTGCAAGACCTTGGTGTACCTAAAAATGCCTGGTTTGTTTGTCTCCACGTTCGAGAAGATGGCTTTCGAGCAGAAGGATTGATTACACACCGGAGTGCTGATATTGATAGTTACTCCGCCGCGATCGAGTCGATTGTAGCGCGTGGTGGCTGGGTCATCCGCATGGGAGATCCAAGTATGAAACCGCTACCACCTAGGTCACAGGTAATTGACTACGCTCACACTAAGGCAAAAAGCGATTGGATGGATGTTTTTCTGGGTACTTCTTGCCGATTTTTTCTCGGAACTAATTCAGGTCTCAATTGTATTCCTTGCATCTTTGGAACTCCCTGTGCTCTAACAAATATGTGGCCAATTTCAGCACGGTCAGTGCAAAGCCAGGATTTATTCATCCCCAAGCTTGCTTGGTCTGAAGTTGAAAATCGCTATCTCAGCTTTGAAGAAGCACTTGCGCCTCGCTTCTTTTTCAACCTCAACAGCAAACTCCTTTACTCGTGGGGCATTAAAGTGGTGGATAATACGCCAGAGGAGATTAATGACTTGGTACTGGAAATGC
>JAUBOH010000529.1:0-3945 GCA_036700145.1 Microcoleus occultus BM001215366 | reverse complement strand
AGAATTGAGGGCGATCGCAAGAATAGACAAATTTTTCCACAAGATTAGAAAAGACTTGCATGGAGAAAGCCTTTTATAGTTGGCACATCAGCTTTATCGAGTAGTACAACCTTCTATCTACCGCCTTTTCACTGTGATTTGTTCTTGATGATATCTGCGGAGAAAACTGATGAATACTAAACCTTCAGTGTTAATTGTTGGAATTACCGGAACACTCGGCTCGAAAGTTGCTCGTGCCATTCTGGATAAAGGCATCATGAGCGTCAAAGCACTGGTGCGATCGAGCAGTCAAAACAGCGAACGTGTTAAATCGTTGAGCGATCGCGGTGTGACGATCGCAGACGGTGATTTGTCGGATTTATCTAGTTTGCAAAACGCTTGCAAAGGTTCAGCAGCCGTGATTTCGACAGTCAGAGGCGGAAACAGCGAAACCAGCGAACAGGAAACAATGTTAACCGGACAACTGAATTTAATCGAAGCTGCAAAATCGGCAGGAGTCCAACGTTTTATTCCTTCTGATTTCGCCATTGATTATTTCAAAATAGCTCCAGAAGACAATTACAATCTCAACTTTCGGATTCAAATTGCAGAGGCCTTGAAGCAAAGCGGACTACAGTATACGTTTGTTCTCAACGGCGTCTTCACCGAAGTGCTAGTTTCGCCTTTCCTGAAAATCTTCGACTTGCAATCGGGAATCTTTCGTTACTGGGGCGATGGAGAAACCTTGTTTGACACGACAACGTTTGACGATACTGCAAAGTATCTTGCTGAAGCCATTGTCGATCGAGAATTTGCCGATCGACCCCTCCGCATTGCAGGAGATACTCTTACCCTCAAGCAACTTCATGCAGATTATGAAGCGGCAACAGGAAAAACCTTAATGGTTGAGCGACTGGGCACCATTGAAGAGCTCAAACAGTGGATCGATCGGAAAAAACAAACCGCTACCTCGCACTTTGAGTATCTCCCGGAACAATATCAGTACGTCACATTTTCAGGTAAAGGCAAGCTAGACACTTTGGACAACGATCGCTATCCCCATATTCAGCCCGCAACGGTTAAACAATTCCTGGCTCGATCGAGCCTTTGAGTCTAGCAAAAAAGACAGGTGTTGCTCGCAGCAGGGTATGAAAATGGATCACTTTAAAATTCTGAACATTGACTGACGCGCTTGTTTCATTTTTTGCAGATTAAGTCGTTCCTACCGTAAATCAGCAACGCCAAAACATAGTATCTTGTTATAGGAGCCAGTGTTGGCTAGAAATCTATGCTGCAAGCAACTTATAGAATGCAAAAAATGAAAACCGCGATCAAAAAGTCTGATTTTGTCCTAGCTCCTTACATGAAGAGCAACAACTTCAAAGCTACTTACCAAATACTTAACACAGTAATTCCGTATACATTTTTATGGTTTTTAGCATTTAAAGCTGCTGCCATTTCAATCTTGCTTCTGCCGCCGATAATAGTGTTAATGACACTTTTTTCAGGACGTTGTTTTTCTTTGATGCACGATTGCGGACACTATTCTCTTTTTAGTTCTAAAAAAGTCAATCGAATCGTAGGTTTTCTGCTAGGTATCGTCAATGCAATTCCTCAATATCCGTGGTCTAGGGGACACGCTTACCATCACAAAAACAATGGTAATTGGGATATGTATCGAGGCCCTTCGGCGTTGATTGTTACGGAAGAATTTGTGCTGATGAGTACATTTAGTCAAAAGATGTATCAGTTTATCAGACACCCATTGATGCTGTTTCCCGGTGGTTTTTTCTACCTAATTATCAAGCCAAGAATGGCGCTGGTATTGGGTATTGCTGGTTTTTTCAGACATATTTTTGCTTGTTTCCAGCAAGATAGTGGCATCAATTTATCTGCAATCATTGCTTCTTACAAATCCAAACATTGGTATACGACGGCTGAGTTTTGGGATTTATTATTCAACAATATTTGTGTTGTTGGTAGCTGGGTTTATTTGGGAAATTTACTTGGGTTTGGCTTTTTCTGGAGTGTTTACTCAATTGTCATGACCTGTTCGGCGGCGATATTTATCTGTATCTTTTTTGTTCAGCACAATTTTGAGGGTTCTTATGCTCATAAAACAGAGGGTTGGGACTATCTGCTTGGCGCAATTGAA
Source organism: Microcoleus occultus BM001215366 (assembly GCA_036700145.1). Taxonomy (GTDB): domain Bacteria; phylum Cyanobacteriota; class Cyanobacteriia; order Cyanobacteriales; family Microcoleaceae; genus Microcoleus. The sequence continues at coordinate 1,811 of JAUBOH010000529.1, read as the reverse complement.
GGCAGTAGTTACCTAAAATTACCAACTATTCTCAATTGGTTTTCGGCTGATATTGCTTACCACAACATTCATCATCTCTCTGAACGAATCCCTAATTATCATCTTCAGGCTTGTCACAATGCTAATATTCACCTGCTTGCCAATTCAAAAACACTGACAATTCGCGATATTCCTGACTGTTTCAAATTCATTCTTTGGGATGCTGCTTCAGATAGTCTGCAATCCATTGAATCATTGCAAAATCCCGAACTTCTAGGAAAACCTCATGGCTAACTTATCTCCGATCGCCAAACGAGTCAATGGTTTGCCCGTGCGCTTCAGCCTTCTGTCCGTCAGTATGTTGACGGTAATGGCAAGCGCCACGATCGCGCCCTCTCTCCCGGCGATGCGGCAACACTTTGCAGCAGTGCCGAATGCCGATTATTGGGTGAGGTTGGTGTTAACACTGCCGGCACTGTTTATTGCTGTCAGCGCGCCTTTGATTGGAGTGTCGATCGATCGTTTGGGACGCAAGCCCCTGTTGGTTGGATCTCTGGCATTGTATGCCTTAGCCGGAAGTTCGGGACTTTGGCTGACGGCGCTGAACTCGATTTTGTGGGGACGGGCGCTGCTGGGTCTAAGTGTCGCAGGCATTATGGTGACGGCAACTGCTTTGATTGCCGACTACTACACAGGTGCTGCGCGAGGGCAGTTTTTGGGGTGGCAAGCAGCTTTCACAGCACTCGGAGGCGTAGCATTTCTGTCGCTGGGCGGTTGGTTGGCCGATCTCAATTGGCGCGATCCGTTCCTGATTTATTTCGTCGCCCTGCCGTTTTTACCCTGCGTCCTTCTGTTTTTGCCAGAACCGCCCCGCAGCAATTCTAGAACGATTCTAGACCCAATTCCTGACGATCCGGCGAGTCTGCCTGTGGGGTTGGTAGCGCTGACTTACGGCATTGCCCTACTGACGCAGATTGTTTTTTACACGATCCCCGTGCAGATTCCGTTTTATTTGCAAGAACTCTTCAACGCAACGGCTTCGCAAAGTGGAATGGCGATCGCCCTTTGCACGCTGTGTTCTGCGATCGCTTCGTTTCAATATCAACGCCTCAAATCGCGTCTCACTTTCTTTGGCATTTACGGGATTGCTTTTTTGAATATGGCGCTTGGTTATGGAGTTCTAAGCATTGCTAGCACTTATGCGATCGTTCTGGTTGGATTGGCGATCGCCGGATTGGGGCTGGGTTTGCTGATGCCTAACATGAATCTTTGCCTCACATCTTCCACGCCCAGCACATTTCGCGGACGAATTCTGGGCGGATTGACTACTTCCTTCTTTTTTGGTCAGTTTCTGTCGCCTGTAATCAGTCAACCGTTGAGCCAAGCTTACGGGCTTAACAGAACTTACGGGATCGCTGGTGCAGCGATGGCAGTGCTGGCTGCGATCGCCCTCGCGATCGTGATGCGCGATCGAGCATCCCTCGGAACGGCCAAGATTCGATAAGTCCGCTACAAACCGAATCATGACAACTTTTTCAGGAGATACACCATGTTTAAAAGATTGCAAAACCTGGTATTGGCGATCGCCCTCGCGTTCAGTTTCCTAGCACTAACCTCTCATTCGGCTCTAGCAGCAGCGACGGTTTCGTTTGACCCATAAAGCTCGCTGATCAACGCATCTACCATCTACGAAACCGCAAATTCCGGCGATAGAACCCAAATTCTGAATGATGTGCTGATATCTGCTGAAGACACATTAAGTAAGTCGGCATAAATAATTCAAGGTTTGTAGTGAGGGCTTCAGCCCTGTGAAAGAGGGCTGAAGCCCTCAC
>JAUBOH010000528.1:0-3962 GCA_036700145.1 Microcoleus occultus BM001215366 | reverse complement strand
GGGAATTAAAGGGGGGGTTCTCCCCTTGGTAAGGGGGGGAATTAACGGGGGGGTTGTTAGGCGCGATCGCACTTATGCAATTATCCACCACTTGCACGTCTGCGGTTTCATAACCACCCTCAACCGGAATTAAAACATTTTGAATTGTAAAGCTCACAGATTTACCCTTTTTGTGAATTCACATCTACTTATATTTTATTATTGCTTGGCGCTAACATTTGCAAAATCTGCGTGAAGCGAAGCTATCCCGCAGGGAATCGACCTGTATTAAAGTTAATAGATTATAAAAATTATCCAAAAAGTTGCGCCTGATACCTAATCTTAGCAAAAATTTAAGATATGACAAGTTATTAACAATCAAATAGTTATAAGATTGAAATTGTTTTTGAGTCGCAATCAATATGAATCCTGATTCTCTCCGTACCTTGGGTGTGCCGCCGAATGCTTGGAAAGTTGATGCCAAAATTGCCGACATCACCCGATCGCAACTTGACCCACAAATTGTTACTTTAGAAACAGAAACTAAAACCCTGCGTGTGGATTTGGCAAAAGCAGCAATGTTGGTGATAGATATGCAAAATGATTTTTGTCATCCCGACGGTTGGCTGGCGCATATTGGCGTAGATGTAACGCCCGCCCGAACTCCAATTAATCCTTTACAAAAATTGTTGCCAAAATTGCGATCGCACGCCATGCCAATTATTTGGATCAACTGGGGAAACCGCCCCGATTTGCTCAATATTAGTGCAGCTTCGCGTCACGTTTACAATCCCACAGGCGACGGCGTAGGTTTGGGAGATCCGCTGCCAAAAAACGGCGCATCTGTGTTGATGGCGGGGAGTTGGGCGGCGGCTGTTGTCGATGAATTGGAACAGAAACCCGAGGATATTTGCGTTGATAAATATCGGATGAGTGGCTTTTGGGATACTCCTTTAGATAGTATCTTGCGGAACCTGGGCAGAACTACACTTTTCTTTGGAGGAGTAAACGCCGATCAGTGCGTCATGGCTACCCTGCAAGATGCTAATTTTCTCGGTTATGACTGTATTTTGGTCAAAGATTGTACAGCTACGACATCTCCCGAGTATTGCTGGGAAGCTACTCTTTATAACGTTAAACAATGTTTTGGCTTTTTGTCAGATTCTCAGGCTATGTTAGAAGCAATTAAATAGTCATTAGTGATTAGTCATTAGTCATTAGTGATTTGTCCCTAGGAATAAATTTTTGAGGCTAAACTGGAACATGACTTACTCGATGCTAGAAACCGGGTTTCTTCGTAAATCTCTAGTTATCAAGCAACGATTTTTCAGAGAAACCCGGTTTTTTGGGGTAAGTCCTGGACTAATGACTCTGGATAGACACTAATGACAACAGAAACATAACAACTCACAACTAACAATAAAAAAATGACAAATCAGTGCATGATTCCTGTTATGAAGTCTCCGAAAGACTACCAAGCATTTCGCATCAGTCCGGGCGATACTAATAGATTAGCCATCGTCTTCGATCCGGTAACAGCTAATGTTTCATTAACTGTTTGCGTCGAAATATTCGATGCGGGCGGTAAAACTCCTCCCAACCGCCATCAATTAGCAGTAGAAATGTTTTTTGTACTCAAAGGAAGAGGACAAGCAACCTGCGACGGCAAAACAGTTAGTATTAAACCGGGAGATAGTTTGTTAGTGCCTCCAATGGGGACTCACGTAATTGAGAATACGGGTAGTGAACGTTTGTACACTTTGTGCATCATGGTACCGAATGAAGATTTTGTAGAACTAATTCGCAGCGGTACACCAGTCGAACTCGATGAGGAAGATATGAGAGTTCTCGGGCGATCGGACGAACTTGTATCGTGCTAGGTTCGTAGTAAGGACTTCAGTCCTAGGTTCGTAGTAAGGACTTCAGTCCTAGGTTCGTAGTAAGGACTTCAGTCCTTAAAGAAAGGACTAAAGTCCTGACTACAAACTATCATAAGGTTTGAAATAAGGACTTTTTTAGTTAATTGTTTTTAGAATTTATGCTTAAACTTTGTCCTAAAGAAACAGCATCAATGCTAACTAGAGATGGGGTGCGTTTGGACGCTGACATCTACCGCCCCGATGCAGAGGGCGAATTTCCAGTATTATTAATGAGGCAACCTTACGGAAGGGCGATCGCCTCTACAGTAGTATATGCCCATCCCCTATGGTACGCCAAACACGGCTACATCGTTGTCATCCAAGACGTGCGGGGGCGCGGCACTTCCGAAGGCGAATTTAACCTATTTGTTAACGAAACACCAGACGGTTTTGATACCGTCAATTGGGCTGCTAATTTGCCGGGAAGTAGTGGCAAAGTGGGAATGTACGGCTTTTCTTACCAAGGCATGACTCAACTCTACGCGGCGGCTGCTAAACCCAAGGCTTTAATCACAATTTGTCCGGCAATGGTAGGCTGCAATTTATACGCAGATTGGGCCTATGAAGGCGGCGCATTTTGTTTGCAATCAAATCTCGGCTGGGCAATTCAGCTAGCCGCCGAAACCGCTCGCTTAAAAGGCGATATTTCTGTCTATCAAGCCCTCTACGCAGCTTCTAGAAATCTCCCGCTATCCGATACTATCCCAGCGCGTCCTGAGATTATTCAAAATTTGGCATCAGACTCATATTATCACGATTGGCTAGATAATTATCGACCGAGCGAGTATTGGGAACAGTTATCGCCAAATATCAAAGATTTAGACTTGCCAATGCTGCAGGTTGGTGGTTGGTTTGATACTTATTTGCGGGGAACAATCCATCTTTACAAGGAAATGGTGGATCGGAGTTCCTGCGTGCAGCATTTGATAGTTGGGCCTTGGGCGCATTTACCTTGGGGGCGAAAGGTGGGAGGGTTGGATTATGGTTTTGCTGCTGCAAATCCTGTGGATGAGTTGCAAATTCGCTGGTTCGATCGATTCCTCAAAGGTGTTGATACAGTAATATTAGATCGGCAGCCAATTTCTTTGTTTGAGATGGGGAGAAATGATTGGCGGAACTTTGATAAGTGGCCTCAGAATCACCATAAATCCTATTTTTTGGCAAGTACCGGGCTGGCTGCGATGAAAGAAGATGCGGGTATTTTAACCGAGAGTTGCGCGGATGTTTGTACTGAGGATATATTCGTACACGATCCTTGGCGACCGGTGCCGTCCTTGGGAGGACACGCGGCATTTCCGGCTGGCTCGTTTGAGCGATCGACTATTGACTGCCGCACGGATGTGTTAACATACACTTCTGCACCGCTAACAGCCGATTTGCACGTTGCAGGAGAAGTATTTGTCGAAGTATTTTGTACGGCGGATGCGCCGACTTTTGATTTGTGTGCGATACTTTCTGAGGTAAAAGATAGCGGTAGCGTCTACAATTTAACTCAAGGTTACGTCCGTGTTAATTCAGGTGAAACACCTGTAAGAATTGTGCTGCAAGCAACTTGCATAAAAATTGCCAAAGGTGATGCTTTGCGCCTGAGTTTGAGTGCAGCTTGTTTTCCCGCTTATGACGTGAATCCGGGAACGGGTGCGCCTCCGGGTGTAGCGCGGGCGATCGATGCTAAAATTATCACGCTGACAGTAAGTTGTGGCGGGAATAATCCTTCTCAAATTTTACTGCCAATTGTCGATTAAACCTAGAATTTATTCAATTATGAGCGTTATTTTTCACATCACCCGCAGTCAACAGTGGGAAGAAGCAAAACAAGTTCAATCCTATCGTGGGGATACACTAGATACAGAAGGATTTATCCACTGTTCGACTTTGCCGCAAATTGTTAGAACTTCCAATAAATTTTTTGCTGGACAAACCGGATTGCTGTTGCTTTCGATTGACTCGGACAAAGTAGAATCTGAAATTAAGTATGAACTTGCTGCGGGTGAAAATTACCCGCACATTTATGGGCCGCTAAATGTTGATGCTGTGTTGAAAGTTGTTGAGTTTGAAGCGGGT
>JAUBOH010000527.1:0-3978 GCA_036700145.1 Microcoleus occultus BM001215366 | reverse complement strand
ATTCGTAATTTTTATCGGCTAAGGCTTGTATTTCTTTAGGTAGCTGGTGATAGCAGTGCCAAAAACGCGGTAAAGTCAGATGTTTCATAACACTTTAGCCAATCCCGCTTCATACTCTGCATCGACTTCATCAAGTAGCGCATCTAAGCGCCCACCCTCCAAATCCTCTTCAATTTGCCGATCCCAGACTTGTTGGCGATACTCTATCAGCCAAGCTGTGAGTTCCGACAGTTCCTTAACCGACAAGTTCATAATTGCTGTTTCAAGTTCTTTAACGCTCATACATTTTGCCACATCATGATATTATTAATATAGCAAATTATTTAAGGGCGATCGCACTTATTTTCAACCCGCATCTATCCCTGCTAAAATCCTCTCAGCTTCCCCGCACAAAGCATCGTGACAGCAACCGTTACTCGCCAACAATCCCCCCCACTGACTCACATCTCCCCGGTTGTACTGCAAAGCAGAACCGTCAAAACGAGTAAATCGACCGCCCGCTTCCGTCAAAATCAATTCCGGTGCCGCCAAATCCCAATCTTTAGGCGCAGACTTCCCCGACAGCGCAATATAAACATCAGCCCTTTGTTCCACAATTGTCGCAATTTTGCAGCCGATGCTACCGACAGCCAGTTGATTTTGACAAGGCAGTTTGTGCAATAATTGATTAAAGCGATCGTCCCGGTGACTGCGGCTGGTTACAATAGATAAATCTGTTACTGTATTGCGTGCAGAAACCTGCAACTTTACCGTAGAACCGCCCCGAGTTTCCGCAAAAGCGCCAGCATCTTTCAGGGCGTAATAAATTTTTTGGTGTTCGGGCCAAGCGACAACTGCTAATACCGGTCTTCCCTGGTATGCTAAAGCAATGTGAACTGCAAATTCGCCTGTCCTGTCAATAAAATCTCGCGTTCCATCCAAAGGGTCAATAATCCAAACCCAACTTTGAGGTAAGGGAATTTGCCCGTTTTTTTCTAAATAAGCTTTGTAAGTTTCTTCGCTGAGATAGCCAAATTCTGCATTGCCTAAAACCGACTGCAATTCATCGAGAATGTAAGAATTGACGGCGACATCGGCGGCGGTGACGGGGCCGTCTTTTTTCTCTTGGATGTCGAGGTTGGGAGTGTGGGAATCCTGGCGATAATAGGATTGTAGGATATCTGATGCACTCCAGGCGATCGATCGCACAATTTCGCTTAATTCTTCAAGATTTTTCATTAATTTCTTTTTTTTGAACCACACATAAACGCCTCCTGTAGGGGCGGTGCCCCCGTGCCCGCCCTCCGATGCCCCGTGCCCGCCCTCCGATGCCCCGTGCCCGCCCTCCGATGTCACGTGCCCCGTGCCCGCCCCCATCTCTGCAACACATACACAATTGTTAACGAAGAGGGTAGGCACGGGGGCACTACCCCTACAAAACGATGATTTGTTTGAGAATGAAACAGCCCGCCCCTGGAAACTACCAATTAATATGAGGATACTTCCATTCATAATAATTGGGAAACACAAAATTAGTAAACGAAACCGAAATACTAACCTCCAATGATTTTACATGGTGCCACCAACCCACAGGAATAAAGATAGCTTCTCCCGGTTCCAAAATCACTTCAATAATTTTCGCATCTTTGTAAAGCGGGTATTTGTCATAGTCGGGATTTTCGCCGTCAACCTTGCTGAAAACACCGACATGATTGTAAAGCAGAGGCGTTTGCTGCGGAGAAATCAATTTAATTAGTTTGCGTCCTGAAACTTGCGCTAAAATTAAATTAACCGGGTCGTGATGCAGCGGTGTAATCGTACTTTTCGGGCCGAACCAAAAGAAAACTCTGCCTTTTGTATCGGCGGGATTGAGGTATTCTGGAAAAATTTCAATGTCATTGAATAAAGGTTTGAATTCCTCTCTTTCCAGAGTTTGGTTGTTAGCAACCATGTAACAGTCGTTGCTGGGCCCGCCATTGACCACCATATCTACATATTCGCGGAACAAAACGGTTTTTTTGTGGTTGTGTACCTTAATTTCGTAGTCTGGGTCTGAGTTGCGGTTGGCTTGAATTTCCACCGCTGCATCGCCGTATTTTTGCTGCAAATACTCTGGTGTCCACAACTGCAATGCTTTCCAGTTGTGCATGATGTTGGTAATAATTACTGGAGTATTTTTGGCGTAGTAATTTTCTAAAAAATACTCTCGCGACAAACTGCTTTTGCGTTCGATTGTCCCAAACTTGGAAGACAGCGCAGCTAATTGATTGTTGATACTGAGTTGCGATTCTAATTTTTGTAATAACTGGACGTATTGGCTACCTGCTTGGAAGTAGGGATGAGATGATATTTCCGTAACTTCTGCTGTTGCTGTTTCCGCGTCAATTCCGGTACTTACTAGAATTTGAATGATTTCGGCGTCGGGTTTATTTAATAATTTGTTGGCCGCCACCCACTGTCTCATGTTGTCGGGGACTGCTTGTTTACTTGGAGTAAGTAAATTTGGCAGGTTTTGCGTCAGCCATTCTAGATTAACCTGCTGTTGGTCAGTCATGGTAATCCGCAAAGGGGGAAGGGTGATGGTTAGGGGTTGGGTGTCAGGCATAATTCGGGTATGTTGTTTTGGGACTAATATAGCAATTTTAACGAACCGCGAAGGCGCAAAGGGCGCTAAGGAAGAGGGAAGAGAAGTTGGCAATTTTTGTCAAGGTTGCTATTCTGATTTTAACTTAGGGAGTGTTGTCTGTTCAAGTTTTCTGGCTGCGATCGGTTTTTCCCGGATACTTTCGTTGATTTTTAGGGAAAATTAACTATTATTCATCCAGGCGCGGGTTCCGAAAAGCTTGCAGGAATAAGAGGCGATTTTAGCTGCTTCGGTGAGACTATCTGTAAAGTTATTTTTCAAAATGTAGTGACAGAAAGCGCCGTGAAAGATGTCGCCGGCACCTAATGTGTCTGCGGCTTGAATTTGAGGGATTTCTACATTGCCGTATTTGCCATTACTGAGGTATAAAATTGGTTTTTCGCCGCGAGTGATGGCGATGTTGGGAATTCCGGCTGCTGATAAATAAGCAAACACTTCTTGTGATTTCTCGCAGTTGGGCGGATGAAAGTTATCGGAACACACCGCCCATTCAATAAATGGTAATATTTGGTCTAGTCCGGGTTTCCAACTGCCGCCGTCTAGTACAATTGGAATGTTCTTGGACTTGGCAAGTTGAGCAATTTCTGTGCTGGCTGGGATTTGGTGTCCGTCAATCAGTACAAGATCCACTGCTGTTAAAATTTCCGGGTTGATTGTTTGACTGTCAACTTGCGATTTTGTAGCATTAATTGAGATTACTGCCCGATCGCCTGTTTTTTCAGTTACGATAATCGAGGAAACTGGCGGCGAGTTTCTTCGCCCTGGCGCTAAATCGACTACCCTCACATTATACTGATTCAAGTCGGTTTTAATTAACTGGGCGATCGCATGAGTACCCAAAACCCCAGCCCATATCGCCGCATTCCCCAAATAACCAAAAGTCACCGCAGCATTCGCCGCCGGCCCGCCCGCAGCAATGGTACAATCATTAGCAACAACTTTCTGATTTTCACCAGGGGGCTGTTCGGCCAAATAAATTAAATCCAAAGTCGCCAATCCCAAAAACAATCCAGTTTTCATAAGTAGAAGATCGATGTGAAGAAGGAAGAAGGAAGAAGGAAGAATGCTTATACAGCAAGCTTCTCAACCATCTATATCTGACGTTTAATTAAGTGAACTTACTTATCTGCGTTCATCTGCGGTTGAAAAATCAAAATTATCAAAATGCAACCAAATCCCACTACAGGAACACTTTACATCGTCGGAACCCCGATCGGCAACTTGGAAGACATGACTTTTCGCGCTATCAAAATTTTGCAAGCAGCAGACTTAATCGCCGCCGAAGACACCCGCCACACCGGAAAACTTTTGCATCACTTTCAAATCAAAACCCCCCAAATCAGCTATCACGAACA
>JAUBOH010000526.1:0-3984 GCA_036700145.1 Microcoleus occultus BM001215366 | reverse complement strand
TAGACCTCTTGCTCTCGTCAAATTCACCCCCCTTAGTCCCCCCTTATTAAGGGGGGAAACAAGAATAATCTTGCCCCCTCCCCGAACTCGCGGGGAGGGTTGGGGTGGGGTGCATTATATTTTTGCAAGAGTTCTATTGTGGAACAGGCCCGAAAGCCTGTTACGCAGTAAATGTACGAATTGTATGAAATGTCAGAGAAATGGCAATCATCTGAAAACCTCCTGCATTTCTAGGCTGCGGATATTTATTTTTCACCTATACTATGCAGAAGCTTATTTTTATCGGAGATTTGCCTGTGAAGAAATTCGGTTTCTAGCTTCGTAGTGCGTAAGTCCCGATCGACAGTTCAGTTTGCCAACCACAGCCACCCAACATCAATCTCATGCTCGGACAAACTCTTGCAGGACGTTACCATATCATAAAACACTTGGGAGGAGGTGGCTTTGGTCAAACTTACGTGGCCCAAGATCGAAAGCGATCGGGCAATCTTCGGTGTGTCGTCAAGCAACTCAAACCGCAGCATAACGATCCGCAAACTTTACAGGTAGCTAGACGTTTATTTGAAACAGAAACAGAAACCCTCCACAAGCTAGGGACTCATTCTCGAATTCCCGAACTCTTGGATAGCTTTGAAGAAGATGGAGAATTTTATTTAGTTCAACAGTGGATTGAAGGGAAAGATTTAGGTAAAGAACTTATCCCTGGTAAGAGGTTGTGCGAGTCTGAAGTTATTGTCATTGTGCAGGAGATTGTCGAAATATTAGTATTTGTTCAGCAGCACAAAGTCATTCATCGGGATATTAAACCTTCTAATTTAATGAGGCGCATTTCTGACGGAAAAATATTTTTAATTGACTTTGGGGCTGTCAAACAGATTAGCACTCAAGTAGTTAACTCGATCGGGCAAATACCGCCAACTGTTGCAATTGGCACATACGGCTATATGCCACCGGAACAAAGGAACGGACATCCTAACTTTTGTAGCGATATCTATGCTGTGGGAGCGATCGGTATTGAATGTCTGACTGGTACATTTCCCGGTGATTTACCCAAAAATGCTGACGGTGAAATTATTTGGCGCGATCGGGCACAAGTTAGCAACGAGTTTGCTGATATTTTAAGTAAAATGGTGCGCTATCATTTTCGCGAGCGCTACCAGTCAGCCACAGAAGTTTTACAAGCTCTCAATAGTTTAAAAACTCCACCTGCTTCTACTGTAGTTTCATCTTCTCCTAACTTATTTAGATTAATGAGTACCTGGACGCGAGAACATAAAATAGCTTTGGCTAGTCTGGTTGTGACTGTCATATTTGGTGTAGCACCCCTAGTTCAATCAGTATTGGATAATGCCGATGGTTTTACGAGTTATGAAAACCAGCAAAATTTCCTCAAGATGAAATATCCCGATAATTGGGATAAACAAGAACAGCCTCAGATAGTTAATCAAGAGGTTGTTAAATTTATTTCACCTCTAGAAAAAGAGGACGATCGCTTTCGAGAACAAGTGACCGTCATTGTTGAACCTAGTGGCGATAAAACGCTTGATGACTATACTAAGTCATCCAAACAAGAAATATTGAAGTTAGATAAAAATGCCAAAATAGTTCAAGATGTTGCATCAACTATGGCTGGAAAAAACGGGCATAGGGTTGTTTATACAACAAAAGAAGGCGATCGAGAGTTAAAGAAGTTGGAGGTTTGGACTCTGAAACACGATCGCGCTTATTTGATTGCTTATGAGGCCCAAGCAGAGAAATACGATAAGTTTTTGCCAGTTGTTGAAAAAATGATTAAGTCTTTGGAAGTTCAAGACGGTCAATAATTTCAGGTTCTTTCGTAGTTGATGCGATCGATGCTTTCGCTGTACCGCTGTAGGTTGGGTTGAGGAACGAACCCTACGCTTCGCTCCGCCCAACGAAAAGAACCTGCAAAAATTTGGGCGGAGCGAAGCGGAGGGTTCGCTCCGCTCAACCCAACCTACTAACTAAAAGAAGCGATCGCACTTTGTTTTTCTCATTCATTCTCGATCGGAGCCACATTTTCTTCTACCGTTGCTTCATCTAAATATACATCCATATCAATAGAAGCAGAGCCATCTTCAGATAGAATATATCCAGCCCTCAACCCACCACGATCCATTAATGTTCGCAAAGTCTGGTCAGGATTAGCTCCCCGCTTGAGAGTGAATAACAAAGTTCTAGTTGTACAACTATCGCTTGTTTTAAAAGCCGCACATACTACTGGTTCTCCATTCAGCCTCCCAGGTTTGATATATTTTAGATTGCCGTTATCGTAGTTTCGCTGAAATCTTACAGCCACTTCTTGACAGCGCCTTTGTGCAGTCCACGGTGGCGGAAAATAGTTGTTAGAAACCCAGCGAATCATCACGGCATTACCCCGCACGGTACGCATTAAAGTAACAGGCTGTCTGTTGAGTATACCGCAGAAAAATTGACTGTTTCCGGCATGGCTTGGTTGAGCGACGATCGTATTTGCGATCGCCGAGACAACTAACCCTGTCAGCAGCCCGGTAGAGATTTTGGACTTCATGGCAATTCCCGCATTCCTCAAAACATTAAATATTGATATAGTGCGTCTAAATCGTTTGTACAAATATGTAGGGGTAGTGCCCCCGTGCCTACCCCCCGATCCGGCAACAAAGCTCGATCGACTGCACCTAACTCTAATAAGTCTCTAAAATTAGTATAAATTATCTCACAGATTTCTCAATACTGGCAAGCAATTAGGATGTACGAAATGTACGAAATATCAGAATATCTGGCAACCATAGCATATTTGGTTTGAGGTCATTTTATTTCGTCTATACTATTCGGAAGATAAAAAAATCACTCTTGAGCGATCGCCTATGAGTAGGGGTTATTTCCGATTTGATTCCCTCACCAGCATCCTAGCAGGGACAGTAACGGTAGCAGGAACAGTCATTTTTGCAGCAGCACCAGTTTTCGCCAAAACTCCGCAAGCAATTGCCGAATTAGCTAATTCTGTCAGCGTTCAAATTAACGGAACAGAACGCGGTGGCGGCACGGGATTTATTATTGCCAAACAAGGTACGAGTTACACTGTACTGACAGCAAATCATATTGTTCCAAATAATAAAGCTATCTATAAGATTCGGAGTTATACAACAGGAAAAGAATATCAAGTAACCCGTGTTGTGCCATTACAAAAAACTGATATCGAACTGGATTTAGCAGTCGTAACATTTAACAGTACAGAATCTTATCCAGTTGTAAGTTTAGGAGATTCCGCACAAACTACAAGCGGTACACAAATTTTTGTGAGTGGCTATCCAAATAATAGATCGAGAAATCAGCAGAATCCTCCTGAGTTTACACAAGGTTATGTTAGCAGTCGTCCTCCGACTCACAAGCGCGGTTATACATTGCGTTATAGTGCTGTAACTCAAAAAGGAATGAGTGGAGGCCCAGTATTTGATGGGGAAGGGCGCGTAGTTGGGATTCATGGAGAGGCAGAATTAGATTCTCTCACAAATAATGATGAATCGTCTGGCGTGTCTCTCAATAAAACGGGAATTAATTCAGCGATTCCTATTAACACTTTTATCGCTAAACTATCGGAGGCAGGATTGAGCAGAGCGAGCCTTTTGATAAATACATCTCCCTCAACTAATGCGCCGCTGAAACTGAATAACCCTAATGATGCTCAAACTTTTTACGTTCGCGGTTTAACTCGGTTTGATAAGGGAGATGCTGCTGGGGCGATCGCGGATTTTAGTAAAGCGATTCAAACTCAATCGGATTATGTAGAAGCTTATTTTTATCGGGGACTCGCCTATTTCGATTTGAGACAAATGCCCAAGAGTATTGCTGATTATAGCAAGGCGATCGCCCTTAATGCCGGTTATGTTGACGCATATTACAATCGGGGGCTGGTTTTGTCGGCGATCGGAGATAAACCGGGGGCGATCGCCGATTATACTCAAGTCATCCGCTTGGATCGAA
>JAUBOH010000525.1:0-4013 GCA_036700145.1 Microcoleus occultus BM001215366 | reverse complement strand
ATAATTTAAGCTGCTGCTTTGAGATTGACACCAATCATTCCATTTAAGTAAGCTACTCGATGAGCCAAGACTTGGGGAACATTTCGCTCATTCCATTGTGATCCAGAAATTTTTATGCGACGACCAATCTGTTTGATTGCTGATTCCACAGCACCCGAGCCAATCGAACAAATCTTATTTGACTGGTAATAGTGATAATTAACAATTCGTTCTCGGTGTTTGTTGAGATATAGGCAGAAATTCTTTGCAGCTTTTTTTGTCAGATTTGCAAAAAGTTGTTTCGCTTTCTTCACCTGTCCCATCCATAAATAAGCTTCGGCCTCATTGATTCTGCGTTGTGAACCGCCAACCTTATTCAGATTTTCGATCAGATGATACCAGTCAAGGATTTCTCGGCGTTGTCCATTGGGGGCGACTAACCCAATAATATTCCAAATTCCATCATGTCCATCTCAAGCGACAGGTAACAATCTTGGCGATGGGTTGACTGTTGACCCAATCAATCAGCCCAATATTATCTTGATAACCTGCGAGCAATCCGATGTTGGTGTGAATTGCTTTATAGTCTCTGTAGATACATTCTAGTCCCTGTGCAGTTCTTAATCTAACTTTTCCTCCATCTAGACATAATTCTTTAATTAGTTCTGTGACTATCGGCAACTGAAACTCTTGCCGATGGACTAATCGGGCGTTGTGACATGGCATTAGTTTGGACACCGGTGATGTATTCTAAATCTACTGCCGTTTGCTCGTATGACATATTGGCACTCAATCTCAGACAAGATTGTTCCAAATGTGGACTGATTCTTGTGCAGGGCTTAACTCCGAGTATTTTAGCTTGTTTTTCACTGATTTTTAGTATCCCTAATGTACTGGTAAGTTTTCTGGTTCTGCCGGAAGTTGTTCCTGTTGATTGCTTAAAAAAAAAGCGGCAATTTCGGGACTGACATACTGTTGAAGCTGTGTCTGAATAGTTTTTTCTATACTTTCGAGCGTGAACTGTTGTTCAGATTCAGCTTCTGTATATAAAATCTCAGCAATTGCTCTGGTATATTCTTGCAGCTTTCTTTGTTTCTCTGGATTCATGATTTTTCTCTGAGTGGTAAACATATTTAATTATGGACTAATGAGGGGCATGGTATTTATGAGTATTTGTACTTATCGCATAAGTGTTATGCTCCCCAATGCTACTGCACAAACCACACCGCTATCTAAATCTTTAAGGATGTGGCGTTTATACCCATCTATTTTTTTAGATCGGCTTTTCCGTCCATGCCGCATATCTGGGTCTTCAATAGAAATGCGACGATCTTTTGCTACCCCTTTGATTAAAGTAGGAACTCCTTGAGGGTCTAACATCACATTTTGGGATTCAATGAGTCAGGCAACATTGAGGGTCTATTGGGCGATATCAAATTCATGACAAGGAGACTGACATTGCATCCATTATTCTACAGAATTTAAGCTATTTAGGATGATTGAGAGTGCATTTTGACGCTCGATTGGATTATCCCAATTCAAATCTAAGGCCGTTTTTAAGCTAGAACTATTCAGGATTGGTGCACCAGCTTCATCAGCAATTTCTGCTGACTCCCGCCCCTGTCCAGCAGCTATCACACTCACTGCTTTCCGCAAAGCATGACCCAATAGATTATATGTGTCTTCGACTTTCCCGGCTCCCCATAAAGGTGAGGAATCTAAGGTCGCTTTGAGTTGAGATGAGCCAAACCCACCTTTTTGTTTTGCAATCTCTACGGTGCGGTTAATTAAACGTTGGTCTAGTTCTTTTTTAATTAAGCCCTTTCTAAATCTCACCAAAGTGGCTTTGCTAAAAGGAGGACTTTCACACTTGAGACAATCGAGAACTAACTGCCAACGTTGATCCATGAGCATTTCTTCAATTACTTCATCATCAGAAATGCCTAAGCAGGGCTGGCTGAATAAGCCTGAAACCCTTAGTTCAAAAGACTTTGGCTCGTTTGAGCGCGGCTCTGGTACTCGCCTGCCGAGCTAAAATGACTCAAAAGCCTAGTACACCATCACTTTCGTAATGTACCGAAAAGTTGACCCAACCCCAAACCCACCATCCAACTTTGACCTGCCCTTCGAGGGGCAATTGTCAGAGGATAATCGTTGGGTAATCATGGAAAAACTAATTCCGCGGTCAGAATTTTTGTTGCAGAATATGCCAAAAATTTTACAGTCTCCACCGGGGCTCCTGCTAAATCATTTCGGATGGCATTGGGGGCATTAATCATTAAAGAAAGGTTAGGAACGAGCGACGCCGAAACAAGAGAACAAATCAGGGAAAACCCATACCTACAATACTTTATAGGAATGAAGGTCTATAGTAGTCAAGCACCATTCGACTCATCAATGTTCGTTCATTTTAGGCAGAGAATAGGTGTCAGCCTAGTCAATAAAATCAACGAAAAAATGGTTAAAGAGCAGACTGAAGTGCCAGGAGAGGTAGTCAAAAAAAAGCGATCCGAAATAAGTGAGCCTAAAAATAAAGGTAAATTAATATTAGACGCAACCAGCGCGCCAGCCGATATTAAGTATCCGACAGACTTAGGACTATTAAATCAAGCAAGGGAACATACCGAAAAAATCATAGACGCTCTACATACTCAAATTCAGTCAAAAAAAAAAAACTAATCACCTATCGAAACACAGCCAGAAAAGCATACCTAACAGTGGCTAAAAACCGGAAACAATCACGAAAACTCCGAAGAAAAGGAATTAAAAAACAACTCCAATATATCCAAATAAATTTGGCTCATATCGATGAAATGGATCAGCTACAGTTGCTGAGTAAATCTCATTATAAAATGCTGCTAGTAGTCACAGAAGTATACCGTCAACAGTTATCGATGTATGAAAAGAAAGAACAGAGTATTGAGAACAGAATAGTAAGTTTAACGCAACCACAGCTCCGCCCCATCCTCAGAGAAAAAGCTGGGAAATCCGTTGAATTTGGGGCAAAACTGTCAGCGAATTGTCGTAATGGCTACGTGTTTTTAGACAGAATTAGTTGGATAATTTCAATGAATCAGGGGACTTAAAAACACAAGTAGAAGATTTTAAACGATTCACGGGATGCTATCCCGAATCAATTCATGTAGAGCGCATATATCGAAGGCAGGAAAATCGAGCTTGGTGCAAAGAAAGAGGGATTAGGATGAGTGGCGTCCCTCTAGGAAGACCCCCTAAAAATATCAGCAATTCAAAGAAGAAGCAAGCCTGATCTGACGAAAGAATTCGTAACTCGATTGAGGGAAAATTTAGAGAAGGTAAAAGAAGATTTAGCCTTGGTAGAGTCATGGCTAAACTTTCTAATACTTCTCAAACAACCATCGCCATAACTTTTCTGGCGCTCAATCTTTCCGCCCTGCTACGGCAGGCTTTTTGGCTTTTTTTAGGTCTATTTCACAACAAAAACCTTTTTTCAGGTTTTCTGCCTTTAGGAATTAGCAAAAATTATATGTTATCAAAAAAAGATGAGCAAAATCTATCTTTTTAAGGTAATCCCAAATTCACTGATCTTTCTAAATGCTGTTTTCTGACTTTTTCAGCAAGCCCTAAGTAGGCTTGCAGAATAATTGCCAAGGCAATTTGTGCAGGAGGAATTGGGCTGTGACCCACGGTGCTATTTTTAAAGATTGTAGCGAGTTCCTGTTGGAACTCATCATTAAATATCAATGAACGGTTTAATCGAAGAAACGTGAAGAGCTTGGCTCGTTTAATGCGTTTAATAATCAACTCTTCATGGTCTGAAAGTTCAATTGGAGGATGCCATAAGGGAGGGCGCATAGGTTTTTTCTTTTTTCCTGATGGTGAGAATTTAACAGGCTCCTCAATTCAACTATCATATCTACCCGGTTTTGTCAATATCTAATACTGTACCGACGCCCATTTGTGACAAGTTAAGAAAAAGTGCAAATTGTCAAGGGGGTACACAAAAAAAGGTAAAATAGGATGAAACCTTGACCGGGCAAGCAGTTGAGCCATAA
>JAUBOH010000524.1:0-4025 GCA_036700145.1 Microcoleus occultus BM001215366 | reverse complement strand
GCCCCCCCTTGTTAAGGGGGGGAGAGATTACAGAGATGACATCGACTCGGTGGTGCAGGGGAATACAACGGCTGTGATGGTGCGGCTGTGCGAAGATGATTATCCGGGATGGCTGGATATTCGAGATGTTGAGTTGCTCAATGCGACAGAAATAGTGTATCATCCTCTGGAGCTTTCTGAGGCAAAAATTAGGGAAAAATTGCCGATCGCAATTACTTTTGCT
This sequence comes from Microcoleus occultus BM001215366, assembly GCA_036700145.1. Classification (GTDB taxonomy): domain Bacteria; phylum Cyanobacteriota; class Cyanobacteriia; order Cyanobacteriales; family Microcoleaceae; genus Microcoleus. The sequence continues at coordinate 3,802 of JAUBOH010000524.1, read as the reverse complement.
CGTGAGGCTATGAACCAATCGAATTATTATCTTTGGGGCGGTACTGTCGGGCCAAATTATGATTGTTCGGGATTGATGCAAGCTGCTTTTGTGGCTGCGGGCATCTGGTTGCCGAGAGATGCTTATCAGCAAGAAGCTTTTACTAAACCTATTAGTTTCAGTGATTTAGAACCGGGAGATTTAGTATTTTTTGGTACAGCGGAAAAAGCAACTCACGTAGGATTGTATCTGGGAGATAATCGCTACATTCACAGTTCGGGAAAAGCACAAGGTCGCAACGGTATCGGTATTGATGTTTTGTCGGAGGATGGGGATAAAGTTAGTCAAGATTATTACCGACAATTGCGGGGATATGGTAAAGTTGTGGCTAGTTATCAATCTAGGAATTGGGAATTGGGCATAGGGAATTGGGCATAGGGCATCGGGCATCGGGCATCGGGAACTGGGAATTGGTAATTAAAGCCAACAACCAAGAACAAACATAGGACAACCAATAACTAATGCCCGATGCGCTGCGCGGGCCCATTACCAATTACCAATGATTACTAATGTTATTAAACAAAGAAATGGACGCTGCATTATTTTTGGAAAAATTGGCGAGACAGCAAGCTGAGACTGAGGTTGTTCTCGACGTTTCGGTGGTAGTGCCGGTGTATAATGAGGTGGAAAGTTTGCCTCATTTGATTGAGGCGATCGCCACTTCGATCCAACCATCTGGACTCAGCTATCAAATTATTTGCGTCGATGACGGTTCAAAAGACGGTTCTGCTGAACTTCTCAAGCAATTAGCCAGCAGTCGCGATGACCTTTGTGCTGTACTTTTGCGCCGCAATTACGGGCAAACTGCTGCCATGTCGGCCGGTTTCGATCGCGCCCGTGGCCGTGCTATTGTTACCCTAGACGGCGATTTGCAAAATGACCCGGCTGATATTCCGCTATTGTTGGAAAAGTTAAATGAAGGCTACGATTTAGTTAGCGGCTGGCGGAAAAATCGGCAAGACAATACTATCAGCCGCCTGATTCCTTCTAAAATTGCCAACTGGTTAATTGGTCGCGTTACAGGCGTGACTTTGCACGACTACGGCTGTTCTTTGAAAGCTTATAAATCTGAGTTGGTGGCCGACTTGAATCTCTACGGGGAGTTGCACCGATTTTTGCCTGCTTTGGCATTTATTGAAGGGGCGAGAATTGCGGAACTGCCGGTGCGCCATCACGCCCGCCGTTTCGGTCAAAGCAAGTACGGGATTTGGCGGACTTTTCGGGTGTTAATGGATTTGTTAACTATTTCTTTTATGAAGAAGTTCCTAACTCGGCCGATGCACGTTTTTGGACTTTTGGGACTGAGTTCGATGACGCTGGGAGCAGTTTTAGGGATTTATTTGACAGTCTTAAAATTGGGTTTTGGTCAAATTATTGGCAATCGTCCTTTGCTGATTTTGGCTGTGGTTTTGCTGTTGACTGGCGTGCAGTTATTTTGTTTTGGTTTGCTGGCGGAAGTGATGATGCGGACTTATCATGAGTCGCAGGGAAAGCCGATTTATAGAGTGCGCGAGGTGTGTGGTTCTAAGTAAGACATTGATTTGTATTGAATAAAATTTAGTCCTCTAAACAGGTTTGTAGTGAGGACTTTAGTCCGCATCCATATAAGGACTGAAGTCCTCACTACAAACCAATTTTATTGTAGTCGATCGCCCGGACAAGGTATTATATTTAACTCATCACTTTTTGGGCTTGTCTCAAAGATGTAATAGTTGCGATCGCGTGCTCCGACACTGCATCTATTTCTGCTGCGGTATTGAAGCGGCCAATCCCAAACCGAATCGAAGCGTAGGCTAATTTGTCCGATCGCCCGATCGCTGCTAAAACATGAGATGGAGATATTTTAGCGGAAGTGCAAGCAGAACCCGAAGAAACTGCCGCCGCCGGTTGCAAACCCAACATCAACGCTTGACCGTCAACGCCCCCTACACTAATATTAAGATTCCCCGGCAATCTCTTAGTCGCGTGACCGTTGAGAACAACATCACCCAATTCATTCAAATTTTCCCACAAACGCTGCCGCAAATTAACCACTCGTTCGGTTTCCGACTGCATTTCCGAAATTGCCAATTCTACTGCTTTGGCGAACCCGACGATTTGCGGTGGGTAGAGAGTCCCCGATCGCATTCCCCGTTCGTGGCCTCCTCCGTGCATTTGCGGCGCTAGCTGCACTCGCGGTTTGTGGCGGCGCACGTAGAGGGCTCCGATGCCTTTTGGCCCGTAGATTTTGTGCGCTGTCAATGACATTAAATCGATATTCATCTCCTGTACGTCTAGGGGAATTTTGCCGATCGCCTGGGCTGCATCTGTGTGAAAAAGAATGTCATTTCCGCGACAAATTGCTGCTATTTCGGCGATCGGCTGGATGACACCAATTTCGTTATTCGCAGTCATCACTGAAACTAAAATCGTCTCTGCCCGAATCGCTTTTATCAAATCGCCTATATCAATCAATCCGTCACTTTTCACCGGTAAAACGGTAATCTCAAATCCCAATTTTTCCAAATACGTACAAGGGTCAAGAATTGCATTGTGTTCTGTTTTTACTGTGATAATGTGCTTTCCTTTGCTGAAATAAGCTTCAGCGATGCCTTTGATCGCTAAATTATTTGCTTCCGTTGCACCGCTGGTAAAAACAATTTCTTCTGGAGAAGCATTGATCGCTTCTGCGATGATTTGTCGCGACTGTTTGACCGCTGCTTCTGCTTCCCAGCCGTAGACGTGGTTGATGCTGGCTGCGTTGCCGAATTGTTCGGTGAAATACGGCAGCATCGCATCAAGTACCCGTTTGTCTACGGGGGTTGTGGCGTGGTTGTCGAGGTAGATAGGACGTGCGGACATAGTGGAGTTTTGGTTGAAAAAGGTGTTAGGTTTATTGTAGACGAGCCCCTTGTTGTACCACAAAACTTTATAATTAACAAACATTTGTGAAGATTTATGCGAGCTGACATTCAGGGATTAGAAATTACTGTCGGTGAGCTCAAGCACCTCAGCGGCGCGGGGCCCGATCGCGTATACCGGCCCGCGAGTGCGACTAAGTTTGCCCGCGAAGCTTTGAAAACAGTCGGTTTAATTGTTTTGGTGCTAATCAGTTGTTGGCTGCTGGTGGCGATATTTCCTAGAGCTTATTTGTTTTGGTTCGCCCTCCACCTCGCTGCGATCGCCTGTTTAATCTTTGAGGATGCGTGGAAAATTTGGTGCAGCGGCCACAACAAAGATTTAATCAATCTTTTTGATGATGTCGATCGCTATAATGGTATCATCAAAGCGATCGAAATTAATGACAAAATAGAAGATGCTGGCAATGCGGAAGTCAAAATAGGCGATCGCACAAAAGTCATTCAAGCCTTGCAGCTAATCAGAAACGATTTAGTCCGAGCTTTGAAAACCGAGAGAATTCTCAGGGAAAACAAAAAATTTGTCGCTACTAACTCTGAACTGTTTGCCAATAATTTGAGAACTTTGAATGCCCTAAAAATTAGCGATAGAGCCAGCGAACAAGGGCGATTGCTCAACGAAGCTTTGCAACTAGCTATCGGAGTTCAAGCAGAAATGAAAAAGTTGCAAGACCGAAACGCTGCTAATTAAAAAAATGGAAAATATTAGTAGGGTGCTTGTGCATTGGTGTCAACAAACACGTCAAACTTATTACCAGTCCAATGTCTGATTCCACAGTTTTATCGCTCCCCCCTAGGGCGTGTTTTCAAACCTGGAGATCCCCCCTAGCCCCCCTTAATAAGGGGGGGACAAGAGCATTCTTTCG
>JAUBOH010000523.1:0-4033 GCA_036700145.1 Microcoleus occultus BM001215366 | reverse complement strand
AATCAGCTTTACCGTCAGTTTTTTTGCCACTTTTTCTTAAAAAAGAACAATCAATAACAGCAATGACTGTGTGTTCAGAATTTAAGGCAAGTTAGAGAAAATATTGATTAAATTGTGGAAAGTTAAAGATGAAGAGAAAGTGACGACGGTACGTTTTTTCGCTCAAATAACTATAACGACTGAGATTCGTGAAGTTGACCTTACCATAGACAAGCAAAATAGTTGAGAATAACGTGATTAAAAACTTCTTTTGGGGTTGACTAATCCCTGGCATTTGTTGTAAGATGGATTCAAAGCTGCTTCTAGATTAGGAAAGTTTTCCTTTAGCCATTCGGAAACTGAAACAGATTTTCGAGTTTCGCCAAAAAAAGCAGGGAGATCGACTAAATTAATTCTGTCTAGCAAAGCTGATGCGCCGCGAATATCTGGTAGTTTTGCCGCTTCAAAAACATACTGTTTAATCTTAGTTGCGCCGCCGTAAACTAAACCAATTTTAGATTCCCACAATACCGAATGTGTTTCTGTCAGTTTCGTTAGTTTTTCGAGAGTTTCAGGAAACTCAAGTTTTTCTAGTTCCTGAACTCGATCGACAATTTCCTTCACCTCTGCGGGCACTTGCTCCCCAGCATTCAACGCCCGTCGCATTTCTTTCAACACGCTCGAATCAAATTGAGGTTCGCGCCCCTCGCCCCAAGCCAGGCACCATGCCATACCAGTCGCGATCGAACTTGCAGAATTTTGCATATACAAATCATACCCACTACGGTTGAATAAGTCCTATATAACCTTAGTAACTGGTGATTATTCGACGTGCAATTCAACTCGCCGCCAACAACTTTCCCAACGCTGCATTAAGTTTTAGCAAATGACAATAATTAAAAATTTACTAAATTATATCAGAGTCTGTAAATTTTGCAACATTTATCGTTTACGTAGTTCTGCACCTACCCAAAATGACAGCAATAAGGTAAAGTAAACGGCACAAGAGTTTGGAGTTTCTCGAAACTCCAACAACTCAGCCAACCGCCCCTCGGCCAGCAAAACTGGTCAGTAGAGGCGACATTAACCCCCTAACCAGCAACAAAAATGCAAACCTACTACTACGTTTTAGCCAGCCAACGCTTTTTACTAGAAGAAGAAGCCCTAGATGAAGTGTTTAAAGAAAGAATCCGCAACTACAACGAACAAGAAAAACAGATTGACTTCTGGTTGGTCAAACAGCCCGCTTTCCTAGAAGCACCGACAATGGCAGAAGTAAAAGCAAAATGCCCTCAGCCAGCCGCCGCTATTATTTCTACCGATCCTGTGTTCATTACCTGGTTAAAACTGCGATTAGAATATGTACTGACAGGTGAATTTCAAGCACCATCAGCAACTATTCCGGATGCGCTCGCATCCCTACAGCCAGCATGAACAAAATAGCCAAATATCCGACAAAACAACTAACAAAAATTAGGGGTAAATTGTACAAAGGTGTTGTCTCTATCCCCCTATTTTCTGCTACCTCGATCGCCCTTTTGGTCTTGACAATTTTATCAAGTTCTGTTAAAGCTGAGTCGAGCTGCGAACCGCCCCAGTCCGACGAATATTTACTGTTAATTGTCACCAAAACGCCGGAAGAGCAAGAAAAAGCAAAACGCTCTTTCCCCGGAAATACTGACAACACAGTTTGTCGGTACATCAATGACACGGTGACGCGAGTTGGTGGCTTTCGCGACTCGCAAATCGCGGGCGATTGGGTTAAATACATCCAAGATGTTGTTGGATTGCAAGCTTACGTAGTACGATCGCCCGCAGCGTCATTACCGCAAAATTTGCCAGTCTACGATCCTGAACCAGCAACCTCTCCCATACCAGCCCCCGATCGCCCAAATGACAGTTTTGCCTTTAATCCGCAACCTCTGGGCCCCGGTTATGCAGTGTTGGTAGATTACTTCAATCAACCCGAATTAGCCACCAAAGTCAAGCAAGTATTGGGCACCCAAGTCGGCTTAGCTTCCTACGGCCAACGTCCGTTTTTATTCATTGCTTATACAACGGATCAAAATGCTGCTACTGCTGCGGTAAAAACATTGAGCGATAGAGGTTTTTGGCCGATGTTAGTAGACAGCCGCCGAGTTACCCTAATTTCTCCTGCTGTTCGGTAAAAGTTAGGTTTGTAGTAAGGACTTTAGTCCTTCTTCTTTACTTGTAGGGAAAGGACTAAAGTCCTCACTACAAACTTAATAATAATTATTATTGTTTGGGCTGTGGCTGAATTGTTCCTAGCTGACTTTCTGCCCGCTTTTTCGCTTCCATTGCCGCTCCGTAATCGGGTTTGTAGCGAATTGCTTTGTCATAGGAGGCGATCGCATCTTCGTATCTTTTTACCGCTACAAGTGCATTAGCGCGACTGTACCAAGCTTCCGAGTAATCTGGCTTGACATAAACCGCTTCGTTGTAAGAGGCGATCGCATCTTCGTACCGCTTTAAATTATATTGTGCATTGCCTCTATTATACCAGGCTCGATCTTCTTTCGGGTTTAAATCTAAGGCTCTGCTGTAACACTCAATTGCTTGTTCGTACTTGCGTAATTCGTGGTACGACCACCCTAAATTGTACCATGCTTGATAATAATCTGGCTTTAATTTTACCGCTTTTTCGTAAGCTTCCACCGCTTCTTCGTGCCGCCGCATTTTCAGCAAAGCGATGCCTTTACTGTACCACGCTTGATAAAAAATTGGCTGAAACCGCACGGCTTTTTCGTAGGCTTCCAAAGCTTCTTGGTTTTTGTTCAATTCGAGGAAAACATTGCCTAAGTTGTACCAAGCGTCAGAATTGTCGAATTTGATTTCAACTGCTTTCTGATAGGATTCTACGGCTCGATCGTACTGTTTTAATTTTTGGTTAGCTTGTCCCCGATTGTACCAAGCACGGTACAAATTGGGCTGAAAGTGGACGGCTTTTTCGTAGGAGGCGATCGCTTCTTCGTACCGCTGCGAATCTAACAGAACATCGCCTCTACCTTCCCAAGCTTGGGGATAGTCGGGCTGGATTTTCAAAGCGTTGTCAAAAGATGCGATCGCCTCTTGAGACTGCTGCAACTTATCCAAAGCATAACCGCGTCCCGTCCAAGCTTCCAAATATTCAGGCTTTAATTCTATGGCTTTATCATAGGCCACCTGCGATTCTCGATATTTTTTCAATTCATATAAAGTTTTGGCTTTTTCCTGCCAAACTTCCGCATAGTCCGGTCTGAGACTAATTGCGCGATCGTAAGCTGCTAGAGCTTCTTCAAATCGGTTTAAATTGTAAAGAGTATTACCGCGCTTGTGCAATTCAGTAGCATTAGCAGAATTCAGGGTATTGACAGCATAAATTGATGCTAGAATAGTGAGGCAGATTAAACTGGCGATCGACCAGATTCTTAAATATAGTTTTATTCGCGGTTTAGAGGGCTTTTTCGCAGCAGCAACCGGAGGCAATATAGGAACTGTAGCGCCGATCGGAGTTTTCAGTTCTTTAATAGCTTGCAGCGCTTCGCCTGCACTAGCATAACGTTGCCGAAAATCGTACTTGACCATTTTATCTAAGATTTTAGCAAATTCAGGACTGACCGATGCTTTGTCCTGCCAAATTATCTCTTCTGTGTCGGAATTTTTGGGTAATTGATGGGGAGTTATGCCAGTGAGACATTGAATTGCGATCGCACCTGCGGCATAGATATCGCTGCTGAGTTTCGGGTTCCCGTGAGCTTGTTCGCTGGGCATATAACCGGGAGTACCGATGCTCACGCTCAAGCTATTTTTGGGTTGAGGATTGGTAATTTGAGTAGTAATTTCTTTGACTGCACCGAAGTCAATTAAAACTAATTTTCGATCTTTATCTCTCCTAATTATATTCCGGGGATTGACATCGCGGTGAATCACATTTTGCTGGTGTACGAAATCTAAAATTTCGAGAATTTCCTGCAATATACAAATAACTTCATCTTCCTTCATACCTCCCGCATTTCCAGGAGAACCCCCCCCAGCCCCCCCTTGGTAAGGGGGG
>JAUBOH010000522.1:0-4038 GCA_036700145.1 Microcoleus occultus BM001215366 | reverse complement strand
GTTTGATGACAGGTAAGATTCTGTTATTATACAAAAGCTGGTTGCGATCGCGACATGAGAAATCGATAAGGGCGACTTCAATTCGTTGTTGTTTGGCTAAAAATCCGTTTTTCAGCGTCAGGTACAAGATCAGAGTAGACTCAGACTAGGTAATATTAGGAAGCAATTCATGAATAAGAGCTATGTTATATGGAACAACAAGGGTGGTGTCGGTAAGAGCACCATTACCTTCCACATTGCATCTATGTATGCCGAGAAGAATCCAGATCGAAATGTGGTGGTTATAGATATGTGTCCACAAGCAAACTCATCAATGATGTTGATGGGAGGCGGTACTGGTGCAGAATCTCGTCTTCAGGAACTAATTATGGGAGATATTCCTAAAACTGTTGTGGGTTATCTGACAGATAGTGTACTAAAGAATGACACTACGGATGTCAATAAATATTTAATTCAATTAAATGAAAGTAACTCAAAGCTACCGTTAAACCTTTTTTTAATGCCTGGTGACGGAAATCTTGAGTTGATAGCTCCTTTGTTGGCAGAAAGAGCTGATGCAACACCGTTGTCAAGCACCGATTCTCCTTGGGTTGAAATACATTCAATTATAAAAAAATTGACAGAGCGTACTCTGTTTGGAAAGCCAACAACATTTTTTATTGATACCAATCCCAGCTTTTCAATTTATACACAAATAGCAATTCTGTCAGGACAAAAGTTATTGGTTCCTATCAATGCGGATGACTCATCAATTTATGCTATATCTGGATTGTTTAATTTAATTTGGGGTACTGAGAAATCACATCCAGTTTATGGAAAGTACACTTTTGCAGCGAAAGTTGATAATTTCCAAATAGAAAGACCAAAAATTGCGCTTTTACTAGGTAATAGATTTACTCAGAAAAAGGGCGCAGCGCGGGCTTTCAAGGCACTATCAAATGAAGCAGTCAATAAAATGTTTGTGGAGTACAAGAAAAATAAGTCCCGTTTTGTCGATGGAGAGCTACATGATTATACTCAAGAGGAATTTGAAACTGCTTATAGTTGTGAATTGAGAGATTTTAATAGTGCTGGTGTAGTAGCAGCCAATCTAGGATTGCCATTAAGTGAAATGCTGAAACGAGGGAAGTATGAACTTTATGGAGAGGATATCCAAATTAATCAAGAACAAAGAAAATTATGCCATGAAGTGATTGAAAAACTTGTCGAAAAGTTGTAAAAATATGATTTAGTTTTGAGGGTTACAAAATTGCTTTGCAGACGGTTTTTGAAGCAGCCACTTAATACTTGTAAGGTTGCATATATAACAATTCAAATCCAGCGGACGGACGAAAGCCCCTTGTGCTAAGTTCGAGTTTGTCTGCCGCTGCTGATTTGAGCCGTTATGTTGCTAAATCGTCTCTGGAACACTTTACTTTTCCAACCGATTCAACCACATTGGGCCCCATCACCGCCTGAAAAATTGGGCGACTCCCGAAAAATCGATCGCACCCAACTTTCTGGCGATCGCAAAACCCGATCTTTCTGTTCGAGCGAACAGAAAGCTGGGAAGTGTGTCTGTCTCTCCTTCACTAACAAAATAGGAACGATCGGCTGTACCACATGAATTTGCTTGCTATTGAGTTAGTTTGGATAATAGGGTACAATCTATGTATCAGTGTACTGAGTAAATGGGACAGTTAATGTGATAGTCGGAGCAGACACCGGAAAACTACCGTCTTACGATCGGCCACCGGTGATGGAAGTGGCTTGTAGTGTGATGTTTCCATACCTTGAGGGATTGCTTTCTCCTCATATCGGTCTACTGTGGCAAAGATTTCAGCCTGAATATCCATTTTGTGATGATGTTATTCCGATCGCACCCAGAGTCGAGATTTTTGACGATCGGAATGTTGAGCCACAATTGGAACTCACCAACATTCTGCCGTTACCAAGAGTTTGGTTTATCAGCGAAGATGAGACGAGAATTATTCAGATTCAGCGAGATCGATTTATTCATAATTGGAGAAAGGTTAGCGTAGAAAGCGAATATCCGAGCTATGACAATCTGATTAGTAATTTTCAAGATCATCTGGCTAGCTTTGATGACTTCTTAGCGGAGGCTAAACTAGGAAAGATTCAACCACTCCAATATGAGCTAACTTATGTTAACCAAATTCCACAAGGACAGGCTTGGTTGACACTTCAAGATATTGGTAAAATTTTTCCCGATCTTAGCTGGAAAGCAAATTCTCCAAGGTTTCTCGCTAATCCTCAAAGTATTAGCTGGTCTACAGTTTTCGAGTTACCTGATGAGCTTGGTAGATTGCACACGTTAGTCAAGCCAATCATTCTCAATCAAAAGTCCACTCTTTTGTTCGAGCTTACTGTACGAGGTATTGGAAATTACACTTCGCGCGAGAGATTACAAAATTGGTTTGACATAGCACATGAGTGGATCGTACGTGCATTTGCTGATTTGACCGATCGGGAGATTCAAACAAAACTTTGGCAGCGGAGGGGATAAAATTATGACTACCACTCTGTCACAAACGGAAGCACTTTACCAGGAACAAGAAGAATTTGCAATTGTTGCAACAACTTTCAAAAAACGAGAGGGAAAAAAATTTCCCAGTAGTCGTCCTATTGCTCCGGTTCGTTCGGTACATTCGTTACGACATACCTCAACTAAAGATATCGCTAGTGGTGCTAAGAGCTATTATCTTTCTCCACATCTTACAGGCTCTGTAACCGTATTTTTGATGCCTCAACCATACGAACTTAGAACCATTGATGAGCAATCAGAAAAATTGAGTTCTGATGATATAGCTGTACATGAGTTGGCTAGATATATTGTTGGACAAAACGTTGGTTTTGTTCAGACATTAGCAAGCGCGAGGCGTGGAAAATTTTTAACCCCTTCCACAAATCCCCCATCAAAATCAGTTCCACGCTCGCAACCTAAATTTCAAAAGCTTGAAGCAGATGCTGGTTTGGAAGCAGATGAAGAAGAACCATTTTGGAGAGGCGTATTTGTTGTACCTCATCAACATAAAGTTTTGTTTCGCAAAGAAATTGAGGTCAAAATCAATAAGCTTCCAACTTGGAAGCCTAATATTATAATCGATAGCTACCGACTCGAAGATGATGACGAATAAGCTTTGGTATGAGGCGGTAGACGCAAGTGTTGAATTAACACAGGGAGACATTATTCTCAATTGTCCTGTGGTTCGTTGGGCTTCTAAACATATTGAGCCAGGAATTAACCCAGAAATTGAAATACTCAAGTCTTTAGTTGAGGCAGATGAGATTGATGCTGTGGTAATGACCCAAGGATGTGATTTAGAAAATAGGAAAGTAGAAAATGTAATCATCTGTCCCCATTTCTCACTAAGTCAGTATAGGGAGGACTGGGAGCAGGTGATGAGAGATGCGGATCAAAATCCAACTCCCAAAGCATGGGGGAGATATTGCGACGATATCAAGAATGGATACATCTGGAATCTTGCAATGCTTAATGAGGGAGAAATTGGGGAACTGAGATTAACTCACCGCATCGTTGATTTTCATGATGTATACACTTTACCGCGTACTTTTCTTGAATCTCTATTGCATAGCAGAGAGCAATCTAGGCTTCGTTTACTTCCTCCCTACCGCGAGCATTTATCTCAAGCTTTTGCTAGATTTTTCATGCGAGTCGGTCTTCCTACGGGAATAACAAAGATTTGGTAACACCTAAATCTCTAATCACTGGGATATCTTAAGCAGTTCCTACTAAGAAATACGTGGTAACAGGATACCTAGATCCCCGAATTCTTAAAGAATTCGGGGATCTAGCGCCTGATTACCCATTTCCCGCGGGTATCCGCACAGTAAACACAGACCCTTTCCCCTCTTCACTTTCCACCAAAATCTCCCCGCCCATCATCCGACAGTAGTGGCGGCTAATTGTCAGCCCCAATCCAGTGCCGCCATACTCTCGCGTCGTCGAAGAGTCAGCTTGTACAAAAGCTTCAAACAACTTGTGCTGTTGTGCTTGGGACATTCCAATTCCCGTAT
>JAUBOH010000521.1:0-4043 GCA_036700145.1 Microcoleus occultus BM001215366 | reverse complement strand
GGAAGAAGGAAGAAGGAAGAAGGAAGAAGGAAGAAGGAAGAAGGAAGAAGGAAGATTAATTGCCCCATGCCCGATGCCCCATGCCCGATGCCCGATCAATGTAACAATTCTTCTAGTTTTTGCTGGTTCCACAAATACTGATAAAGCCCTGTTTGCCCTACTAATTCTCTGTGAGTTCCCACCTGCACAATTTCTCCTTTTTCCATGACAAAAATGCGATCGGCACTAGCAGCCGCTGACATTTGGTGGGAGATGAAAATTACTGTTTTGCGATCGGTTCCGGTTGCCAAATTATTCAAAATATCGGTAGCAGTTTGGTTGTCAACGCTGGAAAGAGCGTCATCCAAAATTAAGACGGGAGCGTCAACTAACAAAGCTCTAGCTAAGGCCGTCCGCTGCCGCTGTCCGCCGGATAATGTGATGCCGCGCTCGCCGACAACTGTTTTGTACTCCTGTGGAAAGTTGAGGATTTCGGGGTGAATTTGCGCTTGTTTTGCTGCTGCTTCAATCTCCGGCTGTTCTGCTAAAGGATTCCCGTAGCGGATGTTATTTTTGATGCTAGTACCGAACAGAAAACTTTCTTGGGGCACGTAGGCGATCGCCCCGCGCAACTCCCTCAATTTAACCTCGGTAATATCCTGTCCGTCAACAAATAACTGACCCGGAGCGATATCTAGCAAGCGCGGCAGCGCATTAGCTAAAGTTGATTTTCCCGAGCCGATCGCCCCGACAATTGCGACAGTCTCCCCCGGTTTTATGGTAAAATTAACATCTTTGAGCGCGGGTGTCTTGGCCCCTGGATAGGTATAATTCAAATGGCGGGCTGCAATGGAGCCGATTACTGGAGTTGGTAGTTCAACTGCATCGGGAGCATCCTTAATTTTCGGTTCTACTGTCAGAATTGATTCGATGCGATCGACACTCACTTCTCCCCGCTGGTAAGCAGTAATTGTGAAACCCAACAGCGCCGTCGGAAATACCAAACGCTCGACATAAATCAGCAGCGCCACAAAATCGCCAATGCTAATTTTGCCATTAGCAATTGCCCCGCCACCAGCAGAAAGCAGTACCAACAAACTGATGCTTGCCAAACCGCCCAACAGGGGAAAGATAAAGTTTCTAGTTTTTGCTAATTCCAAATTTGCTGATAGCAACTGCGCGTTGCAATCGCCAAAAGCTCGGCGTTCGTTTTCTTCTTGAGCGTAGATTTTAATTACGGAAATCCCGCTCATATCCTCTTGAATCAAATCGCTCATCGCCGACAGTTCTTCTTGAACGGCTAACTGTTGGATGCGAAGTTTGTCGCTAAATAACTGTACCAAAACCAGCATTAAAGGATAAACTGCGATCGCCAACAGCGTCAACCGTACATCAATTCCCAACATCACCGGCAAAGTCAAAGCATAAGCAAAGGCTGTATTCGCCAAACTCAGCACCGCAAACCCCACCAAGCGGCGAATATTGTCCAAATCGGAAGTAGCGCGGTTAATTAAATCTCCTACCGTATTTACAGCAAAATAAGATGGTTCTAATGTTAATAAATGATTAAATATTTGCTGTTTGAGGTCAAATTCTACTTGACGCCCAACGCCAAATAGCAGAATTCGTGACACCATCCGAATTACCCACATAATTGAGGCGAGGATCAGAATCAGCATCACGTAGTTGAAAACTTGGTCAAATTTAGTCGCAACTTGGAGAGTGTCAACTGCATTGCGAATTAGCAAGGGAATGTAAACGCCCACAGCATTGACAATTAATAGCGAAAAAACGCCCCAGAATGTGGGTTTCCAGTGCGGGCGCATATAAGAACCGAGTTTTTGCAGTCGAGAATAACGAGCCATAGGTATAGCAGTGGACAGTGGACAGTTGACAGTTGACAGTTAGTACCCGAATTTAACCGTTGATGCTAGGAGCCTGAATCGGGACTCTATAAAAGAGCTCCTGAATTTCCGGCGCCGCTTGCTAAGGGCGATTGCTATAGAAGCAAGTTCGACAACGGATTATTGAACGGATGTAAGGGATGTAACAGAGCTCAGGAAGACCGATGCGGGAAGAAGTTAAGAATTTTTATTCACAAAATTCGGCTTGGGGATGGCGCGCCATAAAAGTTGGGTTTGGGGGCACTCCAACATCCGATCGGGCGATATGTCACAAACCACATTATATCTGTGAGGACACGGCAGTGCCGCCTCCCTACAGTGGATATGTAGGGACGAGTGGCGCTCGCGGTGTCCTAGGTCACCGTTGGGGCGCGCCCTTTTCTCCAATCCGCCCCTACAATCCCCCGCACGCTTGGGGTGCGCTACAATCTAAAGTCGATCGGCTTAGCACTCAGCCTCAGAGAGTGCTAAATTTGCTAATGTAAGCGATCGGAGACAAACATGACCAAAATAGTTGCATTTGGTGACAAATCTCGGCGGGCCCTCGAACGCGGCGTAAATCAACTCGCCGATGCTGTCCGCATCACCTTGGGCCCCAAAGGCCGGAACGTCCTACTGGAAAAGAAATACGGTGCTCCCCAAATCGTTAACGACGGTATCACCGTTGCTCGGGAAATCGAACTCGAAGACCCCCTAGAAAATGCTGGCGCTCGCTTAATTCAAGAAGTCGCCTCCAAAACTAAAGATATCGCAGGCGACGGCACCACAACCGCAACGGTGATCGCTCAATCGTTGATTCGCGAAGGTTTGAAGAATGTCGCAGCAGGCGCAAATCCAGTCGCCCTGCGCCGGGGTATTGAAAAAACGATCGCCCACTTGGTGCTGGAAATCGAAAAATTGGCGAAACCCGTCGAAGGATCTGCCATTGCTCAGGTCGCCACTATCTCCGCCGGTAACGACGAAGAAGTTGGTCAAATGATTTTTCAAGCAATGGAAAAAGTCACCAAAGACGGCGTGATTACTGTAGAAGAGTCGAAATCTCTGACCACAGAATTGGAAGTGGTCGAAGGGATGCAGTACGATCGCGGATATCTTTCGCCGTATTTCGTCACCAACACCGATCGGATGGAAGTTGAGTACGAAAACGCTCGTATCCTAATTACCGACAAAAAAATTAGCTCTATTCAAGAACTAATCCCAATTCTCGAAAAAGTCGCTCGCACCGGTCAAGCCCTGATCATTATCGCCGAAGATATTGAAGGCGAAGCTTTGGCAACTCTGGTGATCAACAAAGCCCGTGGCGTATTGAACATCGCAGCAACCAAATCTCCTGGATTTGGCGAGCGTCGCAAAGCTATGCTTCAAGATATCGCCGTTCTCACTGGCGGCCAACTGATTTCGGAAGAAGTCGGACTCAGCATCGATACCGCAACGCTAGAAATGCTCGGTACCGCCCGCAAAATTACGATCGACAAAGAAAACACAATCATTGTGTCTGGCGATGAGCACAAAGCTGACGTGGAAAAACGGATCGAGCAAATCCGCCAGCAGCTAGCAGCGACTGATTCCGACTACGACACGGAAAAGCTAACCGAACGCATTGCCAAACTCGCTGGCGGTATCGCTGTAATTAAAGTAGGCGCAGCTACCGAAACCGAGCTCAAAGACCGCAAACTGCGGATTGAAGATGCTCTCAACGCGACTAAAGCTGCTGTGGAAGAAGGTATTGTCGCCGGAGGCGGTACGACGCTGATTCACCTGATTACCAAGATAGATGCGATCCGAAATACTTTAGATGCCGAAGAGCAAGTAGGCGCTGACTTGGTTGCTAAAGCTTTGGAAGCACCTTTGCGTCAAATCGCTGATAATGCGGGCGTTGAAGGTTCGATCGCGATCGAGCGCGTGCGCGGTAGCGAGTTAAACTTTGGCTACAACGCTCTCACCGACGTGTACGAAGATATGATTGCCGCCGGGATTATTGACCCGGCTAAGGTTGTGCGATCGGCTTTGCAAAATGCAGGTTCCATTGCTGGTATGGTGTTGACCACTGAAGCTGTGATTGTCGAAAAACCCGAGAAGAAAAAAGCAGGCGGCGACATGGGCGACATGGGCGGCATGGGCGGCATGGGCGGCATGGGCGGCATGGGCGGCATGGGCGGC
>JAUBOH010000520.1:2784-4066 GCA_036700145.1 Microcoleus occultus BM001215366 | reverse complement strand
TCACCCCCCCCGACCCCCCCTTACCAAGGGGGGAGAAGAATTCACTTCTTCTGGCTCCCCTTTACCAAGGGAATAATTCACTTCTTCTGGCTCCCCCTTACCAAGGGGGGGGAAGGGGGGGTTTGTTGCTACTTGAAATTCCAAACTTCCCGATTGTCCGCGTCTGCGGTTGCGAATCACCCGGTAGATTTGACCGCCGGTTGCGAAAGTGAAATCAACGCGAACATCAGTTGCGCCGATATGGATAATGTCGTCTTCTGTATCGCTGCGACAACAGCCCCAAAGTGACCAGGCGATCGCTTCTAGGAGGGAAGATTTGCCAGCACCATTAGGCCCGCAAATGCAAGCGGTGTGCAAGCCGCGAAAGTCTAAAGCAGCTTCGCGATAGCTGAGAAAATTTTTAAGTGTAAGTTGTATAGGAATCATTTAGGCCATCGCGCCGTACAATCTATCTATAATTAACACTATTTGTGCGCTGTTGCCTAGTTATTCAATCCAGATCCAGCACAATTGTCAGTGCTTCGGAAATGTCTGCCATAATTGTATCGGAAAGAATTCCGAGCTGTCGGACAAATCTTTGTTTCGAGACGGAACGGACTTGAAAAGCATCGGCGGCTGAGAGTTTAGCCAAGCCATTTTCTGATGTCGGTTCGAGCTGTACCATCCACTGTAGCGGGGAAAAAAGATCGTTCCACGCTGTAATTGGAACAATTACTTTGAGCCGCAAATTTCCCACTTCATCATCGCTGACAACCGCAACAGGTCTAGTTTTGCCGATTTCATCTCCCACCGTCGGATCTAGTTTGACGAGCCACACTTCGCCTTTACGCATTAGTTTTTACCCCTGCGTTCAGGTATTCTTCCTCTGAGTCGAAATACGGTTCGCTGTCAGGCGACCACAAATCGTGCAGTGGGCCTCCTGGTTCATACAAAGGAACTGCTGCTTCTGCTGCGGCTCTGAGTCTGAGCTTTCTCTCGGCTTTGTGCTGGGCTTTTTGTTCTATTTCGTCGCGCATCATCCGCGAAGCTGTTTCGATGATTTCTAGGCGTTCTTCTGCTGTCAGATTTTTGAGTGCTGCTAAGATTTCTGTTTTGGTCATGGTTTTTTTCGGGTGGTTGGTGAGAAAGTTCGATCGAGCCAACCATCATTATATCTTTGACAAAAAATCAATCTCGGCGATCGCACTTAATGTTTCACCTCATCTCCGGAGTCAGGACACGGCAGTGCCGTGTCCCTACAATGATTAATCAGCTACCCCTAGGTAGGGAAACGGCATTGCCG
>JAUBOH010000520.1:0-2684 GCA_036700145.1 Microcoleus occultus BM001215366 | reverse complement strand
CAGCTACCCCTAGGTAGGGAAACGGCATTGCCGTGTCCTCCGAATTTCCGTGTCCTCCGAATGGGCCTGTCCACCATCAAAAAGGGTTGACCGTATTGCTACAGCCAACCCCGCGCCTATTTATTTATCCTGCGTTTACTCAAACAGCAATACTACCGAACAATATTCGGGAACGTATAGCCGACACCGAGTAACAATCCCACTTCAGCTCCGTCGAGAAAACCAATATTCAGTCCCGCTGTTGCTGTAAAATTGGTCGAAAGTGGCACATCTACACCACCAGAAATCAGGAAGCCAAAATTACCGTTATCGCCTGTAGAAACTGCTATGCCAGCACCTGCATAAGGAGCAGCAGTAATTACAAAATCATCGCTGACTTCGACAGCATTTTGAGATACAAAATCGTAGGTAACGGGAACTAGAACAGTTAAGTTGTCGCGGAACAAAACAGTCGGTCTCACCGAAAAATTGTTCGTCAAACCAATTTTGCTAATAATCGCAAATGAACTGTCGCCTAATGCTGTATCTCCGCCAAAACCTAGATTACCACCAATGCCGATGTAGCTGGGGCCTGAACGGGTTGTTCTGCCCGGTCTGACGGTGGTACCCCCAGGCTGAGCCAATATCTGAGGTTTTTCCGAGACTGTTGCCGGTTTTTGGGCAAGTTTCGGTTGGTTTGTCAGGGCTGAGGCGGAAGTGCTGACAGGATTGCTTAGCACTTCTTGTGCTGTTTTGACTTCTTTTTCTTCCTTTGCTGCTGTCAGTTCGGAATTATGGCGATCGACCTTTTCGGCAATTTGGGAATTTGGTTGCGTTAAAACGCTATTATCAGCCATTTTAGCTGTTTCTTCTGACATGTTTTGAGTCTCAGCAACAATGGACGTATTTTGCTCGGTTTCTGTCCCTGCAATGGACGATGTTGTCGCAGCAGGTGTGGAACCTTCAGCAACAGATGCTGGCAAGTTGGCTGCTGGTTCTGAGGCTGCTGGCTCTGCCGCTTCTATCAGTTCGATCGAACTGATAGAATCAATTTTTGTATTGCTAGCCGTTGTTTCTGCATCGGGTTTAACTGCTGAAGTTGCCGCCGGCTCAGAAATTTGGTCAATATTTTGAGCAGCCATTGTTGCAGTTGTACCGACATCTGGCAAGTTGCCTGTTTCAGCTTTCGCTGACAGGGTAGTGCAACAAACGGCCAAAGCTGCAAGATTTATTAACGCGAAAGCAGACTTGGAAAATAGACTATTCATAAGAAACTCCTCAATGAACGATGTCTTAAAAGTGTAAGTGTTTGAGGGCGACCGTCGAGAGCTTTCCTGAAAAATGACACAAATTTGAATTGTGTTGTTCCTAGATTGGCACTCAACCGTTAACGAGTCAACTCTCAAGCTGATTGGATTTAAGAACTAACGGCCGGTCGATCTGGTAATTTTAATTTACTGTTCCATCGGCTAAAAATCCATCCTAGGGCGGATTTCACCGTCGATGCTGTTTAATTGAGGAGTCGATCGCGCGCCTGACTGGCATTCTACAATTTTGTACTTGGGGGCGCTGCACTCGCACGGATGGCCCGAACCAGCCGGATTTTGAGGGTGCCGAAGCTCACAACCTGCACTACAGCAAGCTTTTAAGACTGTTTTAGCAGTCGCGGGAGCGAAATTCTGGCAGTTGCATCATCGGGTGCGCGATGGCCCGCGAGCGGGCGGGCTTGTGAAGAAGGCTGCTGCACAGTCCCCGACAAGTAATGTAGAATAGCATTGATCCCAAAAATAGTTGTAGGTCGATCGTGTCAAAATGACTGAATATTATTAGAATTGTCTAAAATTTAGTATTTTATTAGTAAAGTTTAGCGTTCGCTTTCGCTCCGGGTCTGACTATCTCACAAAAGCACCCAACTAAAAAAGTAAAAAAATACAAAGTATCTCATCTCAACCTGACTTTATGAGCAAAGTTCTAGTCATATTAGGCGAATTGAGCGATCGCGACATCGATTGGATGCTCGCCAACGGCACCCGTACCAAAGTCCCCCCCGGCACCACCCTCATCACCGAAGGTAAGCCCTTAGACGCCTTGTACATAGTTCTGGATGGAACTTTGAGCGTTGCTGTATCATCTTTGGGCGACAAAGAAATTGGCAAAATTATTTCTGGGGAAGTGTTGGGCGAAATGTCTTTTGTAGACGGGAGGCTTCCTTCTGCTAGCGTCACGGCAATTGAAGAGAGCCTGATCCTGTCAATTCCGAGGCGGTTGCTAACTGAAAAACTGGAGCAAGACGTACTGTTTTCCCTGCGGTTTTATCGGGCGATTACCAAATTTCTGTCGTCGAGACTGCGGGGCACAGTCAAACGCTTCGGCGAAGATACTGATTATTTAATATATCAAGACCCTGACGACGAGCGCGCGATCGGGCAAAATGTCGAAAATCCAGATTTGGCTCAATCTAGATTTCAATGGCTGTTGCAGCGTTTGAAGGGGAGTTAAATAGTTGACAGTTGACAGTTGACAGTTGACAGTTGTCATGTTTGGCTGTCCCCGCTCGCGTGCTTTATAAAGCGTAGGGAAACGGCACTGCCGTGTCCTCTATATTCCGGCACAGGCGGAATTAGTATTACCCAAAATCAGGAGACCGCGAGTGCCGTGTCCCTACAATTAATCTGGCGTAGGGACACGGCACTGCCGTCTCCTCT
>JAUBOH010000519.1:0-4068 GCA_036700145.1 Microcoleus occultus BM001215366 | reverse complement strand
GCGATCGGGCAAATTGACACTCCTTGGGGCATAGGCTGTGCGATCGTTTTAATCGCTGTACTTTTAACTGTCGGTTTGTTGAGTTTGCGCGATCGTACTTTGCACTGGCGGGCATTCAGTGGAGCAGTTTTCAGTACGCTGTTAGTAGATGGTTTATTTTGGTTGGCCGCGAACGCCGCTTAAAACAGATTTATATTCTGTTTTTTTAATTCAATACGTAGCCAGAGTTTCATTGATAACGCATGGGCGAGAAACCCGGTTTCTATGAGTTTTGGGTGGAGTGACGGAAAATCTAGAAAGAAACCCGGTTTCTATGAGTTTTGGGTGGAGTGACGAGAAATCTAGAAAGAAACCCGGTTTCTGAGGTCTCCCTTCGTCCTGATGTCGATATACAATGTCATCCCTGCCACCGATTATGAGTTAAAATCATAATTCAAAAATCAAAAATACTAATCATGGCTTTCATTCCAATTCGCGGTGTAGAACATTATTACGAGTGGATAACGGCAGATAACAGTGTCCAACCCAGCGGCAAACCAGTGATGGTATTCCTGCACGGCTGGGCCGGCTCAGCCCGCTACTGGGAAAGCACGGCACGCGCTATTGCCAACGACTTTGATTGTTTGCTCTACGATATGAGAGGATTTGGTCGATCGCCCTTACCAAAAGAGCCGATCGAACCCAGCTACGAACTCGAAACCTACGCCCGCGACTTAGCCGAATTATTAGAAGCTCTGAATTTAAGCCGCGTCTTTCTCAACGCTCACTCCACAGGAGCATCAATTGCTACTTTATTTCTCAACCTTTACCCAGAAAAAGTAGAAAAAGCAATTCTCACTTGCAGTGGGATTTTTGAATACGACGAAAAAGCCTTTACAACTTTTCACAAATTCGGCGGCTATGTGGTCAAATTTCGACCGGGCTGGCTGGCATCTATTCCGTTTGCCGATCGCCTCTTTATGGCGAGGTTTTTGCGCCGTTCCCTCCCCACAGAGGTCAGTCTGGCATTTCTCAAGGATTTTTTAATGGCAGACGAGGAAGCTGCTATAGGTACAATGGTGACGGCCGTCAGCAAAAGAGCAGCCGAGGAAATGCCCCAAGAATTTGCGCGGCTGAGCGTTCCCACACTGCTTGTGGCCGGACAATTCGATCGAATTATCCCCGCGATCATGGGAGAACAAGCAGCCTCCCTCAGCAAAAAAGTAGAATTTGTTATAATTCCCAATACAGCTCACTTTCCGATGCTGGAGGATGCCGCAACATACTTGCAGCGAATCCGGGACTTTTTGCCAGCAGCGGCCTAGCTGAGTTATTGTTCATCTAATGTACGATCGGAGAAGCAAGCTTTGAGAGCGACCCTTGCTCCGATCTTAATTTTTAATTCCTAATTTCTTAAAGCGAAAGGTGGTACCATGAACGACCTCGACCAATACTATAAAGTGCTGGGACTGTTGCCGGGAGCATCCCGAGAAGAAATTAGCCAGGCCTACAAGGATTTAGCGTTCATTTGGCACCCCGATCGCATCCCCAAAGACAATCCCAGATTACTGCAGAAAGCTGAAGAAAAGATTAAGGAAATTAATCAAGCTCGCGAACAATTGCGATCGATTCAGCCAAGAGGTCAGAATCAAAATACTCAGCACAAAAATACTCAGCACAAACACACCCAACAACAAAACACCCAACAACAAAACACCCAGCACAAACACACCCAGCAACAAAACACCCAGCAACAAAACACCCAGCAACAAAACACTCACCACCAAAACACTCAGTACAGAAACACTCAGTACCAAAACAATCAGCAACAAAGCACTCAGTACAGAAATACTCAGTACCAAAACAATCAGCAACAAAACACTCAGTACAGAAATACTCAGTATCAAAACACTCAGAACCAAAACACCCAGCAGCCGCCGTCAAATCCCAAAGAACCGCGCTACTCTCCTGAAACCTCTTCAGGAAAATATGCAGGAAATTATGCGGGAAATTATGCGGGAAATCCTTCCGGGCCCTATTCAGATGCTTCCCGTTACCAATCGCCACCACCCGCGCCATCTCAGTCTTACCGCCCAGCAGCGCCGCAAGCTCCCGATTTGAGCGGTTCCAACTTCAAAGGAGCTTCCTTAAAAGAAAAGGATTTTTCAGGGAGAAACTTGAGCAATGCAAACCTGAGTCAAGCCGACTTAAGCGATACTTTTCTGCACAACATCAACCTCACAGGCGCGAATTTGCACAAAGCAAACTTGTTCAGGGCCAATTTGTTAGGAGCTTGTTTGATCAATGCCAACTTGAGAGAAACCAACTTAATCGGAGCCGATTTGAGCGGTGCAGACTTGAGCGGTGCGGATTTAACAGGAGCTAAAATCGGTTACGGCGATCGAGTTATGGTAAAACTCACCGGAGCTAGATTAACAGGTACAATCTTGCCTGACGGTACGGTGCACAGCTAAAGGATTTAGTTTTTTGTCAGTTGCTGCAGGCAAAAATCCGCCGTTGGCGAATTTTCGATACTTATATTATGTGCGATCGAACAATAGACATCTCCCATAATTCTTGTGAAACAGGCATCCTGCTTGTTCAAAACCTGTTTTTTAGGAGATGTCTAATCGCCATAAAATTGGTTCTCCTAGGGGTTACGTTACCCATCGCAGAAACCGAGTTTTTTTACTGAGTTCAAGGACTGCAACCTCTGTATTTTGGTTCATCAAACCCGGTTTCTGCATCATAGACTGTTAATCTACTTTTATATTAATTACTTCCGGCGATCGCGCAACTTTCGCCCAGCAGCCAGCATAGCGCCTCCCGCCATCAAACCCCCCACAGTCATCGGTTCGGGAACCGCCTCAGCTTGCACCGTCCCTACAGAACCGCCTTTAATAAATACAGCAGAATCTAAATTACCGTCGCCCACATCTTTAATGCGGATGCTGAGAACATTCGTCTGATTTTGCTTGAGCAAACCCTCAAAACCTAAAACTTTAGTAAAACCGTCCAGCTTAATGATGTTAGCAGCAATACCTGTCAAACTTGGGTTGTCAATATAGTCTGAGTGATCTTTAGATCGATTATTTGGCTCGGGAACAAGATTATTAATCGTAACTGTTTTCCCGTCGCTCAACTTTGCCAAATTAGTACCGTTCAGCATCAGTTCAAAACTGTCATTAAATTCAGAACCGCCGAATTCAGGAAACTCCTCAGAAGCAAATACATATTCAAAAAACAACTTTTCTACCGTGCAATTAGCAAAAAAGCTGAGGTTGAGCTGAGTTAAATCTCCCTTGTCACCCCTTGGCCCAAAGTCGGTGTTTAAATCGCTGCCATTGACCATTAGATTATCTTTCCGATTCTTGCCCGGTATATCGGTGACTTTACCAGTGCTGAGAACAACACCTGATGTCAAACCGAAGGGGTCATTAGTGAAAGTACCAAAAGCAGCCTCATTCCCCGTAATTGAAACAGAGAAATTACTCAATCCCGCTGTATTAGTTCCCAATAATTGTTTTTTCAAAGTCTCTGTGTTATTAGTTGCCCCTACCGAAAATGCCATCGCTGGCGCTGCCAACAAGCTAATAACACCACTCAATGTAGCAGTCAAGGCAGCAATTCTGCGAGAAGTTATCATAAATTTTTTGTTAAAAATACAAAGTTGTTTCTATTCACCCCCTTATTTTCACATGATATAAGTATCCATGTCTAGTGCCTTTACAATGACTTTACATCTACGTATAATTACGGTTTTTGTGGTTAATTATGTTGGGTATTTCTTGGCAGTTAGTCAGTCAATAAACCTCAGCGCAAAAATACGGATGCCGAAATACACGCAGACAGACCAATAATTTCTGGACTTACACACAAAAATATAGGCGAAAATGGCTTCAAAGCTAGATGGAGAAAAACTTTTAGCTCGAATAGGTAAGCTGTATTTTTCGGGCGGGTTCTCCCGCCCAACCCCTACTCCCCACAAGAATTTCATCAAATTTGACTGTAAAAATTTAGATGCGCCTGGGCGTATCTAAGTAAGTCGGTGTAAATAATTCAAGGTTTGTAGTGAGGGCTTTAGCCCTT
>JAUBOH010000518.1:0-4070 GCA_036700145.1 Microcoleus occultus BM001215366 | reverse complement strand
ATGAAAACTTGTCGCCCAAGTTGCCGAATCGTTTGAGCGATATTTTCCCAAATTCGCTTCACGTTCGAGATGTGGGAATGAAAGCAACGATCGACCCAATAGTGTGGGATTATGCAAAAGACAATAATTTGAGTAGAGGAAATTTTCTAAATGTCTAACTTTGTTTATGTTGACAACTCGAATGTCTTCATTGAAGGAAAACGTGTCAGTGCTGTACAAAAAGCCTATGCTCTGAACATATACGATGCAATGAATAATCGTATTATTGACACCACCTACAGGCTTGATTTTGGTAAGCTACACAGTTTTACAGCGGGGAGTGACCCCTCAAAAATTAAAAGAGCAGTTCTATTTGGCTCTCGTCCCCCATCAAGTGACTCACTTTGGAGCATTGCCGAGAGAGTTGGCTTTGAACCAATTATTGTTGATCGTAATATTGCAAATAAAGAGAAAAAAGTTGATACAGGCATCGTGACGGAGATGATGCGTGATGCTTACACAAAAATGATTAAGACAGAAGATGTGATTACTCTTGTGGCAGGAGATGCTGATTTTGTGCCTACTATTGATAGCCTTCGTAAAGATGGTTATGTAGTTGAAGTTTTTTTTTGGAATCATGCTTCACAAGAGTTAAAGTCTGCTTGTGACAAGTTTGTTTCGCTCGATCCGCATCTTGACTATCTGAGTTTTTAATCCTTGATACAGCGCCGTATAACAACCCGGTTGGAGCGGACTTGCCAAGTTGGTCGGTGATGTAGCAAAGGTTATCAGTAACCGCTCAACCGGAACGTTATCTCGTAAACGCTGTCTGACCTTGGAGATGATTCGGAATCTCGATCAAAAATAAAGGATTCCGTAGGAGATTCTCATCGAGATCTAAGAGTCGGTACAAACTCCCACTTAACCACTTTTCCGATCGCCGAGGGTGTGAGAGCGACTCTAATCTCAAATATAATAAAGATAGCTTTTTTCAGTGCGACGGCTTAAGTGATTGAGTAGAATCGTGTGGCGAATTCGATCGAGGAAAGGAGATTCCGATGGGGAGTAAGAAGGGGTGGACATACATCATCAAGCAGTATTGTACCGCAACTGCGATACAATTATAAGTTAGCTCTCTCCGCATCGAGTCTTTGCACTCGTCATTCAAGGTTGTCTGTCAGCCCGAAAGCGCCAAGGAGAGCGTCTGTTGAGGCAGTAGCGAAGGGCAAGCGCCCTAGCGACAATGCCCAGGAGATTGATTAGATTGTTAGGATTTTAAGGTTACGTTGAGGGTGCGCTTGCTGAGGGCACACTGAGAAAAAATCTATTTGATGCGAACGTTTATGCCATTGCCTCTTATCCCGATAGTTATAGCTCTTGCAGTAGGTGGGGTCGCTGGGGGAGCCATTGCCTCCAACTGGGAAAACATCACATATGCTCTCAAAGGTAAAAAGATCGCTGTTCTGGGTGCAAGGGCAGTTGGTAAAACTACTCTCTTGAAATACATGGAAAAAGGTATTTTGATTGAGAGGTATAAGCAAACTCTCGATAAGCAAGAAATAGAGAGAGTACGCATCCAACTTGGCGATCTAGATATTCGGCTTAAAAAAACTGATGACGTTTCAGGTGATAAAGCTGCATATGGCGTATGGAAAAAGCTCTTTGATGAAGCCGATTTAGTTTTGTATGTTGTTAGAACTGATATGCTACTAAAGCATGATTCAAGCACAGAGAAACGTGCCGAGGACGATCTGAGACAGGTTCAGGGTTGGATCAAGGAATGTAACTCAAAAAAACAATTTTTTATTGTTGGAAATCATTGGGACTCCGATCCTGACTTTAAAAATCTTACCCCTGACCAGATGGGTAACTATGTCGATCGCTTCAGGGCACTTCCAGTTGTGAAAAAAATGACTCAGCTTGGTGGAGGAGCAGCTACAGTAAAAGTTGCACTTGGGAGTTTAGCAACTCAAAAAGATTCAGACACTCTGATTAAAGCTATTTTTCAGCAGGTTGAGAAATGACAGATTTATACTTTTGGGCGCAGAGCCTTGACAATCAAGCTCCTGATATAATTTTCAAGAATCAAGAAGTGTTATCTGATGATGAGTCACGGCAAAAGCTTGTCTCAGAAATTTATGAGTTCCCTAAGAGTGACAGTGAGGTTGTATCTGCTCATTCAGCCGTTACTATTCGTTATAGCTATTCAAAGTTCGTAATAGAAGCTATTCCAATTGAAAAGGATACAGTTAAGCGCCTTGCTCCTATCGTTATTTATGGAGAATTACCGAATAAATTTCCGGAAAATTGGGTTGAGAGTGTGCATAGTGACATCCAGAACTTTGTCTCAACGAAATTGGAGAGAAATTTAGATGAAAGCGCATTAATAGATATTAAGAAGGGGTTATCTGAAATCCTAAACAATAAAAACGGAAGATTCGCGATTCAATCTTTTCAGTCTAATCCCCAAGTTTCGTTATTGCTTTTAGTGAACCGTTTGGAGCTTTTAGTGAAGAGGTTGAAGCTTTTAGTTAAGAAAATTATAAGATATTGAAACAAGCTTTTAAAAGGATTAGAGGCGAAGTTTTTTTCAAAAACTCTATTACAGAAATCGAGCAACAAATATGGCACTTGATGAAGTTCTACCTAAAAAGCGGAAAGCTATTCTAGTCATCTCACCCCATGAATTAGACCGACTGGAATACACACCGGGAGGAAACAACCTTCTTCTGAGTGAGCAAGTCTATCTTTTGGTGCCTTCATATGTGACTACTAACGCTCTAGAAGAGAAATTAGATAGTAGTGGGCTTCTAGAGCCAGGGACTTTACTAATTCAAAATCCTTATGACACATCTGATTACGTCATTCTTAATAAAGCATCTTCAACTTTTGCACTAACTAAATATCTTCATTTCACTACTTTATGTGGATTACTTGGTGCGCGAGAGGTCACGGTAGAACAAATCGAAGTTCAGACTTCAGCGGGTAAGCAAATATTTAAGGGTTCCATAGACAGTCCATATGCTGATGGAAGCATTGATGCCGTGAACAAAACCTTTGAGGAAATACGTAATAAGATTAAGTTGCAAAGTAAATTTGGTGGTGGCGAACCAAATTTAGAAGAAGCCGAAGCTCATCTACGCCAGTATCAGCTATTAAATGATATTTCTATGAAGTCCTTGATAGACCAACGTAAAGGCAAAAATCCAATCCAGAGCAGAGAACTTACTTTGAGTCTTAGTGAAGAGTCTAAAAGAAACCTTCAAGTGGTGGCTGACATAAAAATTCCCGTGTACGCTAATCTGCAAGCACAGGTTGAAAAGATCACAAGGGAGATGTATGAGTTCACTTTGATGATCAGAGTAGAGTTTTAGTATATCTAAACTCACGCAGTAGCTCTGCCAGCTAACAAGTCGCTGCACCGGAACGTATAAAGTTAAGTAATTGGACAGAATTAATTACACACTGATTCTTTGCTGATTCTTTACTAGACAAGGCTTGTAGCCCAGAGTTTTGTGTAATTAATTGTGTCCTACTACTTATCTGTGGACGTTTAAGGTTATCTGCGTCCGGTGAGCTTGATCGTTATCTTGCAAACGCTGTCTGACTTTAGAAATGGTTCGGAATCTCGATCGAGAATTAAGGATTCCGTAGGAGATTCCGATCGAGCTTTATCCTGCCCAAAAACCAAGAAAAAGCCGCCCTAAAAGGACGGGACTTTAGCACTCCGCTCATTACCAACAACTATCAAGGCAACTCAACGGAACTGGGTTTAGCAATATGAGGTAATCCCCAGCCTAATTTTTCACGCAAAATGTGGAAATATTCAAAAGGTTGCACCCGAACAAAACGGGCGCGGTACGGAGCTTTTTCTATTTGCACCCAATCTTCCGGTCGAACATAACAGCCGCCGTTCCCGTCTACCACCATTACCAGACGGTTCGGACTCGCGGGCAAAATCTTGACCGGCTCAGTGTTGCTAAACACCAAGGCGCGCGAAGCCATTGAATGCGGGCAAAGAGGGACTAACTGTAACACTGGGACTCCCGGAATAATTACAGGGCCGCCGGCTGACAGCGCGTAGGCTGTCG
>JAUBOH010000517.1:0-4084 GCA_036700145.1 Microcoleus occultus BM001215366 | reverse complement strand
TCCCGCGCGTCCCTACAATTAATCGGTAGGGACGCGCGGGACTCGCGGTGTCCGAACTATCATTCCGATGCAACCGGAAACGATTTGATTTGTAGAGACGATAATTTTTTTGTGAACCAACCGCTTTCGAGGCGAATAACGCTTGCACCAAGCAAAAAAGAAAGCAGGAGAAAGGAGAAATCTAGGAAAAAACCGGGTTTCTAGCTCCCCATGCGTCCAGGAATGCCCCACGTTTGTAGTGAGGACTTTAGTCCGCAGAGTTTTATGAGGTGACTATCTCTTTCCGACAGTAAAAAGCCTTTTTTAGGAGCGCTTACGTGATTGCACTCCTAAAAAAGCAAAACTGAGATGCTCGCTTGATGAAGACTTGCATTCCGATGCTGCGAACCAATTTTATTGCGGTTTGTAGCAGGGCACATAATTGAGCTGTTGCTATACCTTGCCCGGATTGGACTCGCCCAGCAGTTTGCCAGCAAGAAGCAAGATGAATTATCATAAAATTGTCAGAATGTTAAAAAATGTAAATATAGTTAAGTGGGGTGTGTCGGAATTTTCAACGCGATTAAAAAGCGGACAGCAGGAAACCTTGACTGTTACAGGTACGATCGGGAATTTCACATTATATGACAAATTTAAGATTTAACCTTCAAGACTTGAAGCACCTCTTTTTGCGGATTTGGCGCGTGCCGGCGGCAACGCTAATCGTGTTGGGAGCCGTTGCTTTCGCAGGTGCGATCGCCGGAGCCTGGTTTGCCCGCGAAGGCACTGTCAGCGGCATTTTTGCGTCGATCGACATTGGGCAGCAAAACCCGCCTGTGTGGCTGCAAGTGCCTGCTGCGAGCAAGATGTATTTGTTAGTGCCGACTTTTGTACTCGTCTCGGCCGCTTTAGCTATCATCAAAATTTCGCCTCAGCCGCAGACACGATCGCGCGCTGCGGTAGTTGCAATAGTTCTGGCTTTAACTATTCGCTACGTTTTGTGGCGCTCGCTCGCTACTCTCAATTTAAGCGATCCCCTCAACGGTATCTTTAGTTTGGGGCTGTTTTTTCTAGAAATGTTAATGGTTTTCACTAGCAGCATTCAACTGTATTTAATGCTGAGAGTGAAAGACAGGCGCCGAGAAGCCGATCGCATGGCCGTTGCAGTTGCAGAGGGAAACTTTGCCCCGTCCGTAGATATTTTGATTCCCACTTACAACGAACCAGCTTTTATTTTACGGCGCACTGTCATCGGCTGTCAAGCTTTAGATTATGCCAATAAAAAAGTATATTTGCTCGACGATACAAAGCGGCCTGAAATCAAATTGCTGGCAAAAGAACTGGGATGCGAATATATAACCAGACCCGATAATATTCACGCCAAAGCGGGAAACGTCAATCACGCCACAGCCTTAACAAATGGAGAACTAATTGTAGTTTTCGATGCAGACTTCATTCCCACTAAAAACTTTTTAACGAGAACAGTTGGCTTTTTTCAAAATCCCGAAATCGCCCTCGTTCAAACACCGCAAAGCTTTTACAACCACGACCCGATCGCCCGCAATTTAGGTTTAGAAAATGTGCTAGCGCCGGAAGAAGAAGTATTTTACAGGCAAATTGAAATCATCAAAGACAGCGCCGACAGCGTGATTTGTTCCGGTACATCTTTTGTAGTTAGACGCAGCGCCCTGCAAACAGCGGGAGGCTTTGTCACCGATTCAATCTGCGAAGATTATTTTACCGGAATTCGGCTGTCAGCAACCGGATATCGCTTAGTTTATTTAGATGAAAAATTGAGCGCTGGTTTGGCGGCTGAAAATATAGAAGCTCATCTAACTCAAAGGCTGCGCTGGGCGCGGGGTACACTTCAGGCATTTTTTATTGATTCCAATCCTTTAACAATTCGCGGTCTCAGATTCGTACAAAGGCTGTCTCACCTGGAAGGATTGCTGCACTGGTTTACCAGTTTAACGAGGGTTTTGTTTCTGTTGATGCCTTTAGCTTATTCGTTTTTGGGCATAGTTCCTTTGCGGGCAAATGCGCGGGAATTGCTGTACTTTTTCTTGCCTTACTATTTGGTGCAAGTCACTGTGTTTTCTTGGCTGAACCGCAAATCGCGATCGGCTTTGCTGTCTGATGTTTACTCTTTCGTTCAGTGTATTCCTTTAGCAATAACGGTGGTGAGTGCGATGCTGAATCCCTTTGAGAAAGGGTTTCAGGTAACGCCGAAAGGAATTGCCAGCGATCGCTTTAGTTTTAACTGGAATTTGGGATGGCCTTTGATTGTCTTGTTCGCAGCTACAGCATTTAGTTTGTGGCATGATTTAAACATTCATTTAGTTAAAAATGCTGCCAGTTTGCAGTCAATATCAGAAAGTGCAGAATTGTTAAAAGGTGTGAGTGTGGGCTGGATTTGGAGCGCTTACAATTTGCTGATGCTGGGGATTGCGCTGCTGATTTTGGTGGATATTCCCAAACCGGATATTTACGAATGGTTCAATTTGCGCCTGGTGGTACAGTTGAATGTCGGCGGTCAAAGTTTTTGGGGAATAACTACTGTAATTTCGGAAAGCGGGGCTGAAGTTGCTCTAACTGAGATGCCAAGTTTTGCGGTGAAAGATCGAGGTAGGCTGGAGAATTTGGCCGCAGCAGAAATTGTGCCAAAATATGCCGTTGAGACAAGTTTATCGCAGGGTAAAATAAGAGCGATCGCTCGCAGTGCGACAGTCAAATCGAGCCGATCGCCAGTATTGCCATTTGTGGAGTTGGAAACACAGCACCGTTTTGCCAAAAATTTGATTGATTGCGACTCGGCGACTCTGAAAATTATGGAAGAGAAATGTTGTATTCCTGTGGCTAAGATTGAGCTGGTGAGCGATAAATCTCAGTTAAAGTCGAGTTTTCGAGATGCTGCGGGGTGCAGTTTTGCGGAATTTCCCACGGTGCGAATTGCGTTCGATCGCCTGAGTATTAGCCAACACCGCTGTTTGATCGAAATGCTGTACTGTCGCCCGGGCCAGTGGAAGCGGCAGGAAACTCCGGGAGAATGGCGATCGCTGTGGCTGTTGTTGAGAATTGCTTTTAAACCGCGGGCGGTTTTTGATAGAAATAGGCCTGTTAGGGCGATCGGAGTTTCGCAACTTTAGATCGAATTCCCTACTGACTTGCGTCTGTTTCTAAAAGACGAGAAGACAGTGGCGGAGTCAATCTAAAATCGACTCACTGCTTCGGTTTTGGTGTCGGGGCGTAGGGTAAATTGGGGGTTTGCGGCGATGAAACTGGGGGATTTGGGCTGCGGCGGCCAGTCAGCCACCAAATACCTGCACCTACTAGGGCGATCGTGATTAACAGCGACAAAATGACAACCGGCGCTTTATTTTTTTGGGACATGACTTTAACATTTTAGATTTCTGTCAATCTTGTGTAGTATAAAGAATTCATTTGCGCGATCGATCGCACCTATTTCACTTACCCGAGACTGAGGGCGAGATCCTCCCCTGTACCAAAATCAGTAAACTGGCGTATTTCCGGTTCATGGAATGCTAAAACAATATCTTGTTTAGGCACTCCCAATTCGACAAGTTGGTTCGCAATTCCGACTTCAGTACCGTCATGCTGAATCCAAATTTTTCCACCCTTGATATCAAGATGCAAAATACAGCCAAAACTGCGTTTATTTCCACGCCAACCAACATACAGCAATTGATAATGATCTTGCTCAGTATCGAAAAGAGTTTGTACTTCATATTCTTGAGCGTTGCGTTGTTGTCTCGAAGCGCGCTCTCGCCGTTCTGAAAGTAGATGACGAATGTATTCCCGATATTGCTCTATAGCCATTGAACAATAACCTCCTGTTGTACATCATAAATCATTAATACAAATTTTATAGCAAGGTCGGACACGGCAATGCCGTTTCCCTACGCCAAAATAATCAAGAGTACGATCTGAGAGATGTAACTATCACCCGATTAATTGTAGGGAAACGGCAATGCCCATTAGTGTCAACTTAAGCCTGAAAGCCTTGATAAATCTCGTTTTTACCATAGTCCTGATCCCCCTAAATCCCCCGAATCGTTGCGGGGACTTTGATCGGACTCTTGTCCCC
>JAUBOH010000516.1:0-4092 GCA_036700145.1 Microcoleus occultus BM001215366 | reverse complement strand
ATTCTCAAGCGTGAAATAATCGATCGCGCGATCGATTATTTCACGGTTTGTACAGATAAAAAGCAGCCTGATCGCCGTCATTATTTTTATTTAATTCCTCAGCTTTTAGTTTAAATTCTTTCAGCTCGCTCTCGGAAAAATCCGAAAATAGTTTCCCGCAGAGAAATTGTAACTCCCACGAGTCATACACAACATCTTTGATTTGAAATCCCACCTCAGTTGCTAGCAAACTCATACTTTTCTGAGTGTGCAAAAACAAGTGAATCGGCGGCTCAATTTGACCCCATTTGACACCATATTCCCGCCACGCATAAGTTGCGGTAACAGGAATTCTAATCAAAGCATAGCGATCGCGTTTGAGCAGCCGCCATACGTTTTGTAGAACCTCCCGCGGTTGGGGTATATGCTCAAAAGAATGATGCATCATAATCAAATCAAATTGATCTTCTAGTTCCGCTATTTCTTTTTTAATAATCTTGACACCATTTTTATATAAAATATCGCGTTCAACCAAAGGATCGAGTCCTGTCAGGTTAGAAAAACCTTCTTGGGCCAGGCGCACCAGCAGATCCCCCGCACCGCAGCCAACATCCAATATTTTCGATTCCAATGTCACATTCACCTTCGTCAGCCAGTCAAAGTAATAAGGAACTCTGGATATTTTTGATGAAATTTCCCCCAACAAGTTTTTGCTACCCAGGCAATTTTCGGCTCTTTTACGCTTCATAAATTTCAAAAATCCCTTGGTTTCTTTAACTTGAGGATTCTCGAAAGAGTAATAGTTAAATGAATAATACTCAGGCAATTTTTCGGGGATTTTCACTATTTGCAAGCAACCGCATTCGCTGCATTCAAAATACTCAAATGGGTTGTTATTTAAACCCGGAAATTCTTGGATTGGTTGGATATTATAAATCCTGTTATTTTGGGAATTGCCGCAAATTTCACAAGTATTCAAAGTCATCAGATTCTACCTTAGTTAAAGAACAATTAAGCTCAACTACACCTAGAGATTTTTCAGGACTGACGCAGCCACGGTAACGCAACCGTGCGGCTTTCGTCTGAAAGCGATGCGGAAGTGCCGCTCTAGCTTAACCGCAATCTCGAATTTGCTTGGCAAGTCATTCTAGCTCAATCTCCAATAGACAGGTAGAAGCCTGTGGAAGCTTTTTTTGGTAATATATGATAATAATATTAAGAAATATTACAATCAATTTATTATGCCGATCGCTCCCACCCCTCAACACAAATCCCGCGTCACGGTAATTGGAGCCGGAATCGGCGGGCTCACAGCAGCAGCCCTGCTAGCCCGCAGAGGATACAAAGTGCTAGTCTTAGACCAGGCGATCGTCCCTGGCGGATGCGCTTCCACCTTCAAACGCAAAGGCTTTACCTTCGATGTCGGCGCCACCCAAGTCGCAGGATTGGAACCCGGAGGAATTCACCACCGCATATTCTCCGAATTAGACATCGAACTTCCCCCCGCCACACCCTGCGATCCAGCCTGTGCAGTATTTTTGCCCGGAGAAACCGCACCGATTAGCGTCTGGCGAGATCCGCAAAAATGGCAACAAGAAAGACAACAACAGTTTCCCGGAAGCGAACCTTTTTGGCAATTACTATCTACATTATTCCAAGCTAGCTGGAAATTTCAAGGGCGCGATCCAGTTTTACCGCCGAGAAGTTTCTGGGATTTCTGGCAATTAATTCAAGCAGTTCGCCCCGATACTTTGATTACTTTACCTTTCACTTTCATGACAGTCGGAGATGCTTTGCGGCTGTGCGGGTTGGGCGACAATTTGCGTCTGAAAACTTTTCTGGATTTGCAGTTAAAATTGTATTCTCAAGTAGACACCGAAGAAACAGCGCTACTCTACGCAGCGACAGCTTTGGGAGTTTCCCAAGCGCCGCAGGGATTGTATCATCTAGAAGGAAGTATGCAGGTATTGAGCGATCGACTCGTAAGCGCGATCGAACTCTACGGCGGCAAAGTCTTATTACGACACACAGTGGAAAGTATTGTCACCGAAAGTGGCAAAGCCACCGGTACAGTGATTCGCAATCAAAAAACAGGCGAAGTTTGGACAGAAACCGCCGATCGCATTGTTGCCAACGTGACAGCACAAAATTTAGTAAAATTGCTGTCAAGCGAGCCTGTTGTCGGAAATTTAACAGATAATTCAACAGAAAATTTATCGATAAAATCAGAGACTTCAGAGGCAAGAAACCAACTCCCAAATCAAATGAACGGCTACAAATATCGAGTCGATAAATTGCCGCCCGCATCCGGCGCTTTTGTCATATATTTGGGAGTGAAGGAAAGCGCAATTCCGGCAAATTGTCCGCCGCACCTTCAGTTTCTGTACGACTACGACGGCGAGATAGGAGAGAATAATTCATTATTTGTTTCAGTCAGCCATCAGGGAGATGGTAGAGCACCAACGGGAATGGCGACTGTGATAGCTTCCTCGTTTACTGATACTCGAATGTGGTGGAATGATGCTGATTATGAAGGGTTGAAGCAAAAATATACGGTCGGGGCGATCGCCCGTTTGAGCGAATATTTCGATTTGACAGCAGGGGCGATCGTACACCAAGAGTCCGCCACACCCCGCACCTTTGCGCGGTATACAGCGAGAGATAGAGGCGTTGTGGGCGGCATCGGCCAGCGAGTACCAACTTTCGGGCCCTTCGGCTTTGCCAACCGCACGCCAATTAAAAACTTGTGGTTAGTGGGCGACTCCACCCATCCGGGAGAAGGAACCGCCGGCGTTTCTTATTCTGCTTTAACCGTCGTGCGGCAAATGGAAGCAGAATATCGTTCGTAGTAAGGACTTTAGTCCTGGATTAGCTAAAAAGAGTAAGAAAGGACTGAAGTCCTCACTACCAACCTATGGAAAAAGGACTAAAGTCCTCGCTACAAACTGATGATATTACTGATTAATGAGCTAAAATAGTGGCAATATATTCAGACTTGATTTCAATGAATTTGTTTTTTTGGGCGATCGCACTTCTCCTAGCACTAACTACCTTAGGCATCGGATTATATCTCATCACACCTCGCAATTATCAATCATCTAACTCCGTAGCCAATTCCTACGACGCATGGACAGAAGACGGTATTTTGGAGTTTTACTGGGGCGAACATATCCACTTAGGTCATTATGGTTCGCCACCACAACAAAAAGATTTTCTTGTTGCTAAATCTGACTTCGTACATGAAATGGTGCGCTGGGGTGGTTTAGATAAATTACCTCCTGGTACCACCGTCTTAGATGTTGGCTGTGGAATTGGCGGCAGCAGCCGCATTTTGGGACGGGATTACGGCTTTGCAGTCACAGGAATTACTATCAGTCCCCAACAAGTCCAACGCGCCCAGGACTTAACTTCTGGGGAACTTGATGTGCAGTTTCTGGTAGATGATGCGATGGCACTTTCTTTTCCCGATGCTAGTTTTGATGTCGTTTGGTCGATCGAAGCTGGCCCCCATATGCCAGACAAAGCCATTTTTGCCCGCGAGTTGATGAGAGTGGTCAAGCCCGGTGGAGTCCTGGTTTTAGCTGACTGGAATCAAAGGGACTCACGGCAAAAACCGCTGAATTTTTGGGAGAAACCCGTGATGCAGCAATTGCTGGATCAGTGGTCGCATCCGGCGTTTTCAAGCATCGAAGGCTTTTCCGAACTTTTGGAAGCAACGGAATTTGTCGAGGGAAAAGTAGTAACAGCAGATTGGACGGAACAAACAATTCCTTCTTGGTTAGATTCTATCTGGCAAGGAGTCGCTAGACCAGAAGGATTAGTGCGTTTTGGTTTATCAGGTTTTATTAAATCTCTGCGAGAAGTACCAACGCTTTTACTGATGCGGCTAGCATTCGGTGCCGGTCTTTGTCGGTTCGGGATGTTCCGCGCCCTGCGGGCTAATTCGCCGCAATTAGCAGAGACAGTGACAACCGCATCAGCTTCGCTACCCTCATCATGACAAAATCGGCTAAATGCTTGAATATCGGCATTTTGGGGTAGGGAAACGGCACTGCCCAGGTGTCAACTTAACATCAAACCGATAGTCCGGCAGGGGTTTAAACCCCTGCCGAT
>JAUBOH010000515.1:0-4116 GCA_036700145.1 Microcoleus occultus BM001215366 | reverse complement strand
GCAGACCGCCAGCGTTCATCCTGAGCCAGGATCAAACTCTCCGTGTTGGATTGTTTTTTTAGCTCCGTCAAGTTATTTGTGCGCTATTTTGACATCTCTGTCTAATTCTTCGCTTTTTACCTTGACATTTTACTTTTTGTTTGTGATATTAAGTATCAGCAATGCTTACACTCTTTATCTTGATTCTTTTGACGAGGTCAATCGTGCTTTAAGCTTTCAAACTATTTTTTTTTCTAGGTTCAGCGCGCCTTTTGGTGAATCGCTTCTCTTCTGGCGCTTTATTAATATATCAACTATCCCCAGAGTTGTCAAGCGTTTTTGCCAAAATATTTTGATTATTTTTTAAAACTATACACCGTAAGGGTTTGGACAGTTAAAACCCGCTCGGGCATCCGCTCCCCGACTCCTGTTTAGGGGTTGAGCCTGGTTTTCGACCCGGAAACAGGGTTTTTGGCAGGAATCCCTTATGAAGGGTATGTAGAATACTTCAAAGGTGAAAGATGATGGGACTTACGAGAGAGCTAAGGCTTTCGTTAGGGTGTGAGGCCCGATCGCACGGTTCACCATCACAAAAGCTCGTGGTTGGTGAATCAGATTTATATATAAGTAGTCTGTGCATTCGCTTTCGCTGAGTGAGTCCGCCAAGGCGATCGCCTGAGCGCATGGAGTAGGCACTCAAACTGCTCGAGTTTTTTGCGGAGCCGACTCTTTAAGCAAAACCAGCATTTCTCAATCAAATTAAAGTAGGCGCGAAGAGGGAGGTAAGTATAGCAGTTTACACCCCACATTTGGCATCAGTTGCTCAATCCGACCTTTTTTATGGAACGTAGCATTATGCCTCACCACAACCAGCCCTACTTTGAGTACCGTCAGCAGAGACAACTTTCGCACCCGACCTCAAACACCCTTGGGTTACACGCTCCCTCCATCGTGAAAGGTGCGATTAAATTTTAGTTACACAGTGAGTGCGCCAATCATGGTGAGCCGCCCTTGATAATCATAGGCTCTCCTGAGTTTATGGTGTAAAATAGATCAACCAATACATTTAAACTAATGAGCTTTCATTTAGACTATTTATTAGACTTGCCTGGATTCAAGGTTGAAACTTGCACTCAAATTGAAGGACAAATTTACTTTCGACTAAGCGCTTTAGCCTCAGAAATAGTTTGTCCTCACTGTAATAATTATACAGAAGAACTGCATCAAAATCGACCTACATTAGTCAGGGATTTGTCAGTTTTCGGTCGTGCGTGTGTATTTACAAGTGCATCGTCGGCAGTTTTACTGCCGTAGTTGTCAACGTTACATTACATAAAGATTACAATTTATTGACAAAAAAAAACGGCATACTCAACGATACGAACAAAATATTTATGCGCGTGTTCAACAGTCCAGCATGGAACAAATTGGGCGAGAAGAAGGATTGAGTTATCACGAAATCAAAGGTATTTTTACTCATGTCAATTCCCTAAAAAACAACTGTTGGGAGTCAGTTAAACGAGTAAGTATAGATGAGATAAGTATGCGCCAACAAGTCAAAGGAAGTTTCGTAACTGTTGTCAGTGACATTGAGGGGGGGGATTTGATTGAAATGATTGACTCTCACCGTCAGCAAGATATAGTTGAAGTCCTTATGAAGCAACCACTTGAGGTTCGAGAACAAGTTGAGGAAGTGAGTGTTGATATGTGGGGAGGATTTCCAAAAGTTATAGAAAAAGTATTTCCAAATGCCAAACTTGTTATTGACCGTTTTCACGTGATGAAAGCAGTTAATAAAGACTTGAATAAGTTGCTTCGAGGAATAGGAATCACAGACAGAGGTAGTAAATATTTATTATTGAGTAATCGAATCAATCTTGAACAGGATCAAATAGAAAAGCTGGAAATAGTTTTGAAGAAATCAGAATGCTTAAGAATTGCCTATGAGATGAAAGAAGAGTTTCGAGAAATATATGAGACCAATATGACCGTCACAGTAGCTCAGACAGAGTTCAATGATTGGCTGAATTCTGCGAAAATATTTTTCCAAGAATCAGCTTCGACAATTGTTAATCACTTTGAAGGAATTTGTAATTACTTTATTAATCGCACAAAAAGTGGAGTGATGTCAGGGATAAATAATCGAATTAAGTTAATTATGCGACAAGGATATGGCTTTTAAAACTTTGATAATTTTCGAGAACGCGTCTTAGCTTGTTTTTCTAATTATATAAAAATATCACCGCAAGTTCAGGAGAGCCTAATCATACAGCGGTTCCCGGTGTTATCAGGTACAATAACAACAATTAGCTTTCCCAATTTCTTAGATGTTGAGGATTGATTAAGTTGAGAGCAACTGCAATTATTTGATCGATCATGGACGTGGTAGTTGGAGTGAACATACGCAAAAAAGATTTTAGTTGCGACTGCCAAAGCTCTATTGGGTTAAAATAGGCGAGAGTATGGGGATAAACAAATAATACTTGCTCATACAGATTCAATCATTGGCTTGATTGATGCTAATTTATGGGCGGGTAAATTATCCATCACTACTACCGCTCCTTCCCATAATTTAGGACATAAAAAATGCCGAATAAATATAGCAAATGCCTGTTCATCCATTGAATCACTCATTGTCATAAATGCCAACAGTTTATTCATACTAATTGCGCCAATAGCTTTGATTTTTGCACCCGATTTTTTTTTTTGTATACTCTTGTCCCGCACTATGAACGGGCATGAGTTCTACAATGGTCCGACTAGAATACCAGTTTCATCCAAAAATACGCTCGTTTTTCGGCTCGATATCTTTGATCTTTTCCCAATACTCCACTCTTAATTTTTGGACTCTTTCAGTCCCGGCTTGGCTACTGCGCCATATTTTTTTTTACGATTGAGTCCTAATTTCTGTAAGTAGCGACACATTGCGGTTCGACTCACCCAATTTCCCGTCTTAATAGCAAATAATTCACACAATTCTACCAAGGTAGCATCTTGATGCTCTTTCACCAGTGTTCTGATGAGTGCTTCCGCATTTGTTAGGTGACGCTCATTGTGGTTTCCCCCTCTGTTTAGGTTGTAAATTCCCCTCGAATTGTTGTTGTTTTACCAGTTTTTGGACGAGACTTTTGCTGACAGCAAACCTGATGGCTACTTTCCTCGCTTGACATCTTTTGGGCCAAATGTGCTGTGACTATTTTTTCTCGGAGAGCGAGGGAATATGTTTTCATTAGCTTTGAATACAAAATGATATTTTATTGTTATTTATTGTACGATCGTACAGCGGTTCCCGCTGTATCAAGTCCGGTAGCACCGGACTTGTAAGGTGGGGGTGCGATCGCAATTATATCAAGTCCGAGGGTTCGCATCTGATCAGGGAGTAAGTAAGTCGGTGCGAAAAAACCTAACTATGTTAAAATAACAGTCCTGGACGCAGGCACACTATATGTAGTGTGCCGAAAAAGGGCGATCGCTTTTCAAAGTTTTGAACTATCGTCCAGAGAATTAAAAATTTAACTCCTCAAAAAATTCCGATTATTATGCTCAATAAGAGCTAAACGTATTACTGGGTATTTCAGCTATTTTTTGAGGTATTTTGACAGTAATTCACTCTTTAAGTGGTAGATAGTTTTTCTCATTAAACGCGCTGTTTTTTTGAGAAAACTCCAGACTAAAATTGCACAGGGAATGTGATTTTTTTGAATTCTCCCCTTACGGCATTGACAAGATTCTCTGCCTGTGAGTTGCTTAAGCTCCCGATGAAATTCTTCAATTTTCCCACCTTCGCTACCAATTTTTTTGACATTGGTTATTTGATTTTGACTTAAGTCATTAGTTACTACATATGACCTTCTGTTGGGAGAAACAGTAACACGGAAAAATTTTACTTTTTGAGCGGCAGAAAATTTTTTATTTTGATGATTTTTCCTGATTTAAGTTCGGATTCTGTCCACTGTACCTTTTCAATTTATTTATACTTTTCGGCTCCTTTTGTATCATCTAGTAACTAATTACTCTTTAATAAAAATAATAAATCTTTCCCGAATTATCAATGATTGCCATTAATTTTTGGCTCGCATACTAGCTATCCATCAGAACTTTGGTAAAAGGGAGTTGTTTGCAGTTTACTACATCCTC
>JAUBOH010000514.1:2355-4117 GCA_036700145.1 Microcoleus occultus BM001215366 | reverse complement strand
ACAAGAGTCCGATCAAAGTCCCCGCAACGATTCGGGGGATTTAGGGGGATCTGGAGTCGGATATAAACGAGATTTCTCAAGGGTTTCAGGCTTAAGTTGACACTAATAGGCAGTGCCGTTTCCCTACCTCTGCTGCATCCAAGACAGTCCTAATTTAACATTTCAAATCTAAATTTAAGTGGCTGGCTGCGATCGTGTAGCGAAAAATGTATTCTACAATTTCTACGTAATTGTAGGC
Source organism: Microcoleus occultus BM001215366 (assembly GCA_036700145.1). Taxonomy (GTDB): domain Bacteria; phylum Cyanobacteriota; class Cyanobacteriia; order Cyanobacteriales; family Microcoleaceae; genus Microcoleus. Next base: position 3,879 of record JAUBOH010000514.1, on the reverse strand, counting down.
GGCGGCGGTTGAGTCGGCCCAGACTGTGATGCCGTGATCGCGAATTAACAAAGCGGGTACAGAGGGCGCACAAACGGCGAAGAATTCGCAAATTTCCTTGGCTATTTTAGGCACTTCCAAATAATTTGTAAATAGGGGTATCGCCACCTGCGGGTTTTCCTCCCACACCCCCAAACCTTTCAGCATTTCGATCGCAGGTAAAGGCACTGCATCTCCTGCTACCAGCCGAGAAACTAGATTTGCCTCGATCGAGTGAACGTGATAGCAAGCTTTAGCGTCTGGAAAACAATTGTAAACGGCTAAATGAATGCTGGTTTCGGCGGAAGGGCGGCTGTCGGGAACAGGTTGCTCGACAATACCGCCGTCTAAGTTCATTCTGATAAAATCTGCTTGAGTTAATTGCCCTTTCGCGCGGCCGCTAGCAGTAATCCAAAAACTGCCGTCTGGTAAGCGCGCTGAAAGATTACCAGCAGTTCCAACCATCCAACCGCGATCGTAAAAATGTTTGGCTGCTGCAATTAAATCTGTTCTCAAATCGGCACTCATTCTTTCTAAATCCTCAGCTTTTTATCTATCTTTAGGTTGATAGCAATGATGCTAACTTAATCTAAACCTAGGTTTCGCATTGCGCACCTTACCTGAGAAAGGTGATAGTTTTAACGCCATTTCTGGGACAATTTTTCCAATACGTCAAAAAAATTATCCCATTTAGTATAAGGCTTTTGTTGTTCGTCTAGATACTCGGCAAGCCGATCGCGCGCAAACACCGACGAAGCCTGCAAAGCCATATTAAAATCCGTCAGCGAATCTCCGATGGCCACCTGTTCCAGGGCTGGGTGCTGCGCCATCACTCGCACCTTAGACACCAATTCTGTATCTCCTTCAAACTCAGAATTGACTTGCAAGTGAGGGCCCGTCGCGTCCACATCTACAGCATAAATTGCGATCGCCCGGTGTACCAAATCGCCCATTACTGCTTCTACCATTATCCGCAGCCCGCCAGAAACTATCACAAAATCCACCCTTTGAGCGTCCAAAAAATCCAGCAATTCCACCAATCCCGGCCGCATCAGTTGTCCCCTAGAAAATTCCACAATTTCGCCGTAACATTCCGAGGGGATAGACTCTAGTAACTGTCGCACTCCCGATCGCAAACTGATCCTTCTTGCGTACATTTCCGGCATCAGTTGAGACGATAGTTCCGGTGCGAAACGCTTGAGCATTGCCACAAAAGTTTCTGCAACGGTTATAGTGCCGTCAAAGTCGCAGAATACCACCCGTTTGCGATCGTTCGGGATTGGAGATTTTTGCTTGTCATCGGTCATTGTCAGTCGCACCCTTCGAGAAGGGGAAAAGTTTACACAATTCATCGTACACTGTGGAACGACAGACACCGCGACGGGCAAAAACTAATAGCGACGCGCTGTTTGTTGGCAATCGCCCGCAGGATTTTATGCAGATTCTTCGAGAGAATCTTCGTCAAAAGAATCTTCGTCAAAAGAATCTTCGTCAAAAGAATCTTCG
>JAUBOH010000514.1:0-2255 GCA_036700145.1 Microcoleus occultus BM001215366 | reverse complement strand
AGAATCTTCGTCAAAAGAATCTTCGTCAAAAGAATCTTCGTCAAAAGAATCTTCGAGGAATGGTTCTACCTCCTGCTTTTGGTTTTTTGTCTTTTGGGGGTTAGCCTTAGCCGGCAAACAGATTAAATTGTCATCCTCAGTATTAATCAAACCCTTCGATCGCAACTTGCCCATCAGCCGCGTCACCGTCACCCGCGTCGAGCCGATCGCGCTGCCAATTTGAGCGTGAGTCAATGTCCAGGGCAGCCTGTAGCCCCGAACCACATCCGGTTCTGCCTCACCTACGTAGGGTTCGCCGAACTCTTCGATCAACAAAGTGAGAAATCCCAGCAGTCGGTCGATCGTCCGGCGCTGTCCCAAAGTGCTTAGCCAGAGCAGTTTTCGCTGGTGCTGGTAGCGAAACGCATCCAAAATTTCTCTGCGGAAGTGAGGCCAATTATCCAAGTCGTGCCAGTACATCCACACTACGTGAGTTTGATCGGCGTGGGCGTAAGCTTGGAGGGTAAAGGGAGACTGAGCAACCAGTTCAAAGGGCTGACCGGCGCCGACGAAGCCCAAGAAAGCTTCTTCTGTAGTTGTGTCAGCGGATTTTGAAGATTTCGCAGTCGCGCTAACTTGAGCACTGCCTACCAGCCGCACAGCACCTTTCTGCACTAAATACAGAAGTCCGGGTCTAGCGGGAATCCGCTCGTCTTTGCTAAAAGTCCGGCAGCGGTAATGTTCCTGGGCCCAGTCGATAATTCGCTGCCAAGTGATAAACGGTCGATCGATAGTTTCTAGAGGCGTGGAAGTTGATTGCATAGGTGAGGCTCTGGGATATATTTGATCGGTGAGAAAAACAGATTCTGCCCGCAGTGCGATACAAAGTGAGACAACCAACCCCCGATCGAGCTTGCACGCTGCTTAACTGTGCTGACTCTTCTCAGTTTTACCGGAAAATTCAATGTAGCAAAAAATACATCTAAATGGTAGAGTTCAGCAAAGAATTTGTCGTAAATTATTGTATATTTACCCCAAAAATCGCTGTAAAGCCGATGATTTCGATGTAGCCCCGCCCGTCCAAGCCGATCGACCTTCTCCGACATCAGCAGTTTAACGTACAACAACAGCGCCTGCGGTAACACTCGACCATCGCTGTTACCGCAGGATCGGCCAATATGGATACACAAAATATTTCCCAGTGCCCAGAAGTTTCAGTGAAGTGTTTCTTGCTTTCAATGTTCCACAGCGCGATCGCCCCGCAGGAGACACTGGCCCAAATTCCGTTAAATCGGGGTAAAGATAGCGCACGGGTGCTGTACGTGTCGGCGATCGCCCTCAAATTAGCTAAAACTTGGCAACAGACACCGCAGGCGATCGCAGCACAGTTAGCCGAAACTCTCGAACCGCTGTGCTCCCCAAATTTCGCCGTTAAAGTCGCGCCGGCGGGAATTATAGAGCTGGAACTCACTGATGCTGGTTTAGCCTTCTGGTTGCAGCGTTTAGCTCAAACGAAGCTTCCGGTTCCAGAATCTCAGATATTATCTCCTGTTGTGTGTGCCGATCGACTGTTTCCGATTCAGTACAGCCACGCGCGCTGCTGTTCCCTGCTGCGAATGGCCCACCGCGATCGCCTAATTTCGATCGCGCAGCCGGATGTCGCTACAGCACCCCAAATTTGGTCTCTGACGGCGCCAAATCCCATTCCTTGGCTCGACAAGGGCGATCGGCTGCGGTTAGTACATCCAGCAGAACGCAGTTTAATTTCGCAACTAATCACAGTGCTGGATAACTTAGCACCTATTTTTGGAAATTGCACCCAAAATAACATTGTAGGGACACGGCACTGCCGTCTCCTCCATCCTGACGGTGCAACCGGAATTGATATCAATTATCTAAAATTGGCTGATAATTTGAGTGCGGCATTTCAGACTTTTTATAGTCAATGTCGGATTTGGGGCGAAGTTAAAATAGAAACACCAAAACTCGCTCAAGCCAGATTGGGTTTAGTATTAGCAACTCAATCTTTACTCAGGTTTATCCTAGAAGAATTATTGAGCGCCGTTGCTCCATTAGAACTTTGAATTAGCATCGCCATTAATATTACCCGAAATCAGGAGACGGCTTGGCCTTTGTCCCTACCCATTAATTGTAGGGACAAAGGCCAAGCCCATAGGTGTCAACTTAAGGCTGAAATCCTTGAGAAATCTCGCTTTTATCCAAGTCTAGATCCCCCTAAATCCCCCTTAAGAAGGGGGACTTTGAAAAAACTCCTG
>JAUBOH010000513.1:0-4125 GCA_036700145.1 Microcoleus occultus BM001215366 | reverse complement strand
ATTCTCTCAAAACAACCAAGGAAGAAGCTTGAAAGCCTTGCTCCGCAAAACTTTTAGATTTCATACAAAGAGATAGACTCAGCAATTCGGTTAGTTATGCTGCGGGAGTGACAAAAATATATAGCCTTTTGAGTTGCTCCCAAAATTGCCAACTTAAAGATCGGTATGTTTTCCTCGGACTGGGCTAAGTGTTCCTAGATATTTGCCGCTTCTAACCAATTGTCCCAAGCTGTTTCAAAGCACATACTACAGCTTCCGCACGAGTTTGTACTTGCAGTTTTGAGTAAATGTGTTCTAAATACTTCCTGACAGTACCGATGCTAATGCTTAGTGTAGTAGCAATTTCCGGATTAGTTTTACCTTGCGTCACCTCAAATAACACTTCTGCTTCACGTTTAGTTAATCTTAGTAATTCCAAAGCTCCAGGTGATAAAGTCAAAAACTGCTGTTCTTCAAGCAACAATAGATATTGTTCCCGTGGTTGCTCAGTTACAAAACGCACGACTAATTGTTTTCCTTCCTGCTCTAATTTCAGTGGTAAATGAGGTTGAGGAATGTTATCACTTCGTCTTAAAAGCGACAACTGGTATTTCACCCATCGCTGTAAATTTTCTGGTAAGCATCGTGTTGAGCATTTGTCTTGAAAATACTGGTTGAGCCACTGCCAAGCTAGTTTGCTCATGAATTGAACTTGCCCATCTCCGTCGATCGCAATAATTCCCAATGCCTCTAGAGTATTGCGCTGTTGCAACCAGTCTTGTTGTATATTGGTAAACTGATTCATGTTTTGCTGTGCTTGCAACAGATGAGGGTGCAATAAGTTGAATAAGAAGCGATCGCGCTCAGTAAAAATCTCGTCTCCCATCAGCGTGATGGCAATAATATCATCTTGTCCAAAGCAAAGCTTGCTAGCGGAGGTATTTGACAGAGAAATTGGTAATGAAACTGCAATCAAATCTCTGATTCCTCTAGGCTGCATCAGCTTTCCATACAATCCTTCCAAACGATGCAGTTGCTGCTCATTTAAAAAGTCGGAAACCTTATGCGCTCGATGGTCACGAGTTCGTAGATAATTGCCAACTAGAGGATTCTCATAAAAATGTTGATGAGCAATTTTTTCAAAATTCGCTGTATCAAAGGGCTCAAACCCAGGGGCTGGTTGATAGTCGATCGTGGTAGCCTTGTGGTTTCCGAAGGAGAGTGTGGTGTAGGTGTAATCTACTGCGGGAATAACCTTCGAGATAATTGCCAGAATATGGGATGAGAAATCCTCAAAGCTACAAGTTTTGTAGAGTTCCTGTAGGCATTCAGAAAAATTTTGAAAATCATTCTGAGTTAAGTGTTGCATTTTTTTTGTACAGCGAGCGCTCAACACGGGTTTCTAGGAGAATAAGCGTTATTTATATTGGCTTTGTATCTATTTCTTAACAATTGACTACGGCAAATGACGGGTTGAATCTCGATTTAGGATATGACAAACTTTGAATAAAAAACAAATCGGGGATTTGAGCAGAGAAATTAATCGTCATCTACTTAGTTCGAGTTGGAATATCAAGGTATGAATAAACTGCCGAAAAAGCGCAAGCGCCGAGGCGTGATTCTTTCAGATTGGGGTTTGCAGCGTTTCCAGGATACCCAAGAGCAATTAGCCATTGCTGAAAATGGCGGCTCTGCTTACACTTTAGAGCGATTAAGCAATTTGACAGGGCTAAGTGCTCGATCGATCGGACGGTTGCGAAGTTGCAAAGCCGCCGTCGATCGCCAAACCCTAGAGGATCTGTTTAGCGCCTTTAACCTAACGCTAACCGAACAAGACTATATTCAGCCAGAACCCGAAGCCCCACAACGAGAACCCGTAAAGTCGATCGCCCAAAATTGGGGAGAAGCCATAGATGTTTCCCGCTTTTACGGGCGTACCGCAGAACTTACCACCCTCACGCAATGGATTCTACAAGATAATTGTCGGTTGGTAGGTATTTTTGGGATTGGCGGCATTGGCAAAACGGCTTTATCTGTCAAACTGGCCCAACAGCTACAAAACCAATTTACCTACGTCATTTGGCGAAGTCTCCGCAATGCCCCGCCGCCGTCCGTTTTGTTAGCAGAATTAGTCTCATTTCTCTCAGGACAACAGGATACAAAAGCAGAAATTAGCAGCTTGATTCAGTGTCTGCGGAATCATCGCTGTCTGATTTTTATAGACAATACCGAAAGCCTGTCACAATCTGGGGATCAGAGCGGACAATATCGTCCCGGTTATGAAGCTTACGGAGAAATGCTGCGAGCGGTGGCCGAGACTCGCCATCAAAGCTGTTTGGTGTTAACCAGCCGGGAAAAATGCTGTCAATTCTCTCAATTAGAAGCGGGCGACTTGGCAGTACAGAGCTTGTCCCTGGGCGGTTCTCCAGAAGCCTCCGAAGCATTGATTAAGATGACGGGATTAACTGGATCGGACAGTCACAAACAGGAGTTGTGCGATCGCTATCGATGCAATCCCCTGGCATTAAAAATCGTAGCCACCACCATTCGAGATTTGTTCAGCGGCAATATTGCTCTTTTCCTAGCACAAAACGTTACTGTATTTGGTGATATTTCAGATTTAATTCAACAACAATGCAGTCGTCTTTCTATCTTAGAGAATCAAGTAATGTGCTGGTTGGCGATCGATCGCGAATGGGTTTCCTTTGCCGAACTTCGAGAAGATTTGAATGCTGGCGTATCCCAAACGCAGTTGATGGAAGCCCTGCAAATTTTGAAATGGCGATCGTTGATTGAAACTAACGCCGGGAAGTTTACATTACAACCTGTGGTGATGGAATATGTCACGCAGACGCTGAGCGATCGCATTTGTGATGAAATTGCCGATCGCTCATCGCCGACTCCCTTGTCAAATTCTTCTCTATTGCAAACCCATGCCTTAATCAAAGCACAGGACAAAGACTACATTCGCGACAGCCAAATTCGCGTAATTTTGACACCATTAATCGATCGATTGCTGAGTCAATTGGGTTCGCAAAAAGACATCGTATATCAACTCAATCAAATTCTATATCGCCTGCAAACCGAGTGTCCCAATCAGACTGGATATGCTGGTGGCAATACGATAAATCTATTACGCCACCTCCAGGTCGATCTCAGGGATCGCGACTTTTCCTATCTCAGTATTTGGCAAGCTGATTTTCAGGATGTGAATCTCCATCGGGTCAATTTCACCCATTCTGACCTGTCCAAATCGCGGTTTACCCAACCGTTAGGCAGCATTTTAAGGGTGGCCTTTAGCCCCGACAGCCAACTGCTAGCAACTGGAGATAGCAATAATCTGGTGTCCCTATGGCAAGTTTCTAACGGACAATCCAGAGGGATGTTTAGAGAACATCACGGTTGGGTTTGGGCGCTGGCTTGGAGTCTCATTTCCTTGCCTCTTAACGGGGGAAACGAAGAGGGGTATATCCTCGCCAGCGGCGGTGCCGATCGAACTATCAGACTGTGGAGTATTGAATCTGAAAGTTGTTTGGGAATCTTACAAGGACATCAGGCTACCATCAGAACCCTGGCATGGCAGCCGAAGGGATACCTCCTTGCTAGTGGGGACGATCGCGAGATTCGACTATGGGATACTCGTACCCAAATATGTTTGAATATCTTTCAGGGCCACGGCAGTTGGATCACCTCTGTTGCTTGGAGTCCCGACGGTCAAATCCTCGCCAGTGCTTCCTTGGATCGAACGATTCGAGTCTGGGATATCCAAAGCGGTGAGTGCCTCAACATTTTATCTGGACATACCGATCGAATTTGGTCGATCGCCTGGAGTCCCAACAGAGAACTTCTCGCCACAGGGAGTGAAGATAGAACCGTGAAGATTTGGGATGCCGATCGCGGTGAATGTCTCAAAACCTTGCAAAGAAATGATTTGGCAGTATTTTCAGTCGCCTGGAGTCCCGATAGCAGAATGGTTGCCAGTGCTAGCGGAGACCAGAATATCGCGATCTGGGATATAGAGTGCGATCGATGCTTGCAAACTTTACAGGGAGATACCAATTCGATTTGGAATGTGACTGTAGCTTGGAGTGCAGATGGGAAAACGATCGCCAGTGGTTCCCACGACCAAACCGTGCGACTGTGGGA
>JAUBOH010000512.1:0-4173 GCA_036700145.1 Microcoleus occultus BM001215366 | reverse complement strand
GTGACAAGCGAGGACACTCAAGATGCCGTGTCCCTACCGCGATCAATTGTAGGGACACGGCATCTTGAGTGTCCTAATTTCCGGTAAGATTAATTCCGGTTGTATCGGAATTGATATAATACCCCCGTGCTTACCCCGTCCGGATCGAGGGCAACCACGGGGGGATTGCCCCTACAAATTACAGGGTAACAAGTTTACATCAAACCCATTTCTTGCAGTCCCCGGCGGAGGCGTTCTGCTTCAAAGGGGCGACGCTGTTCGTGAAGGGCGATCGCTCTTTTGAATTCTGCTAAACTTTCTGGCATTTTGCCAATTTTCAGCAGCGCTACTGCCAAGTTTTGATGAGCTTCGGCGTGTTCGGGATCGATTTTAATCGCTTGTCGGTAATAGGCGATCGCCGAAGCTAAATTTCCGGCTGCTTTTAGCGTGAGTCCTAAATTGTAGTGACCTGCTGCAAAATTGGGGTCAATTTTTAAAGCTGCTTTGTAAGCTGTTTCCGCAGATTTCAAATCTCCTTCATCTTTGAGCAAATTGCCCAAATTATTGTAAGCGCCCAACTTGAGCGCCGGGAACACATTTGTATTAATGGCCGCTTGATAGTGTTCCTTAGCTTTGGCGAACTGCTGTTGCTGGCGGTAAGCAATTCCTAAATGATAGTTGAGTTCGTAAACAATAGAATCATCAATTGCCGCAGCAGTCAAGCCCCTGGTTAATAAATTAATTCCCCGCCCGAGTTGCCCGCTTTCTACGTACAAAGCGCCTAATTTACTGCAAGCATAAGCATCGTTTGGATAGTAAGCTATATAGCGTTCCATTGCTGCTTGAGCTTTGTGGAATTTACTTTTTGCGGCGATCGTATCTTTGTGATAACCAGAGTGCCAAATTGCCACATCGGGGAGAGAAGCTATTTTCCATTTTGGTTCCCTCTGCAAAATCTCAGCGGCGCTGTCGTCTACCATTGCGTGGTAAGGGCGAGAAAAGCGGATGTCGGGGCGATTGCGAAACAAGCGCGACACTAGGGAATAGGGAGATTGAGATGCACCGATTTCTTGACGGATTAGATTGATTAACAGCAGCCGATCGCTCTTAATTGCCAGCTGGATCTGAGGTACAATCTCCGGTACCAGCACCTCATCGGCATCCAACACCAAAATCCAGTCGCCCCGGGCGTGCTTGAGACACTCGTTGCGCGCCGCTGCGAAGTCGTCGCACCATTCAAATTCATAAACCCTAGCCCCGGATTCTCGGGCAATTTCACGGGTACGATCGCCCGATCCCGTATCTACGACAACTATTTCATCAACAACACCTTTAACACTGTCTAAAGTCCGCAGCAGTGTTGCTTCTTCATTTTTTACGATCGTGCACAGAGTCAGATTCATCGGGCGCAAACTTTCCTTATTTCACAGAATTATTGTAATTTTTTTTACCAGTAAAACCCAAAAAGTCCCAGAAAATTTCTCCTATTTCCCTCTTACCTTGAGCATAACTACCTTTCTGCGCTTTAAAAATTGGGTTAACTCTTTGGAGATATTAAAAAGCCTCAAAATCGGACGATTCCTCAGAAATTCTACCACTCTTGGTTCTTCCCTACGGTAGAGGTAAGCACCCGATAGCGGTTGTTATTCTTAGAACATAAGACAAGGCACCAGAAAAAGTTAAAAACTCAGGAGAAAAAGACATGGGCGGTATTATTGCTTGGATTGTTTTAGGACTGATTGCCGGTGCGATCGCCAAAGCCATTTATCCGGGAACTCAAGGTGGCGGCTTTATTGCCACAACAGCTTTAGGAATTTTGGGCGCGCTAGTGGGAGGTTATCTAGGTCAAATGTTCTTTAATACGAGCGCGGGAGCTTCCTTCGGGGCATTGACTCTACCCAGCATAGCTTTTGCCGTCATCGGTGCGATCGTGGTACTTTTTGTCTGGGGATTGTTAACTCAGCGTGCAGCATAACAAATATTGCCGATTCCCAGCCGATCGACTTATAGGGTATTCATAAACCCGGTTTCTTGAGGAAACCGGGTTTTTCAGTCAATAACCCCCGCTGCCGCCATAATCAGATTGGTTCGATCGTTCGGACTTTAGTCCGCATCCGTCAGAGGACTAAAGTCCGAACGATCGAACCTGGTTTATTTCATCGGACTCGGCGGTTGAAACCGCTGCTACACAGACCAAACCCGACGGGAGCGGGTTGAAGAGTAAAGTTAATTAATCCGCAAATTGAAAGGCAAGCGAACGTAAACTCCCTGCGGATCGTTCATTGACTTAACAACAGCCAATTCATCCTGCATTTTCTTAACTTCGGCCGTCAGCGGGTCGAGTTTGGTGGCTGGTTTCAAAACGCGAACGCCTGAAATTCTTTCCAAAATTCGCTCCTCCAAACTGCGACGTTTTGGATACTCTTCCAACTGCCAATTGTCGCCTAGTTTCGCTTGCTTTGCCGCTTCTCTGACAGCATCTTCAAGCCCGCCAATTTCATCGACTAAACCCAACTGTTTCGCGGCCGTACCAGACCAAACCCTCCCTTGAGCAATTTCTTGCACCTTGTTTTTCGGCAGTTTGCGGGAGTCGGCGACTTTGGTAATAAATCGATCGTAAATGCGATCGACTATCCTTTGAATATTCGCCAATTCTTGAGGATTTTTGGGGCGGGAAACAGTGTTAATATCCGCAAAGCGGGCGGTTTTCACTACGTCCCAAGTCAAGCCGTTGTTAGCAGCTAACTTTTCGGCGTTGAACAGCATTCCAAAAACGCCGATCGAACCGGTAATCGTATTTGCTTCGGCAAAGATTTTGCTGGAACCCATTGAAATCCAATAGCCGCCGGATGCTGCCAAATTGCCCATCGAAACGATAACAGGCTTCTTTTTGCCTGTGAGGGCGACTTCGCGTCCGATGACTTCAGATGCCGTTACGCTGCCTCCGGGACTGTTGACACGCAAAACAACTGCTTTTACGTCGTCATCTTCTCGGATTTTCCGCAATTCTGCAGCGATGCGATCGCCTCCTACTTGAGTTGGGCCACCTTCGCCATCTACAATGTCTCCTTCGGCGTAAAGTACAGCAATCTGGTTTTTCTTGTCAGCGCGAGTTGAGTTTTTATCCTCAGCAATTCTCGCGTAGTTTTTCAAACTAATTTGCTTGAAAGATTTGTTTTCGCGATCGGTTCCTGTGAGTTTTTTAAGTTCGCTCGCAATTTCGTCAAAGTACACAACTTTATCAACTAACTTGCTTTTGAGAGCTTCGTCAGCCATCAAAGTTCCGCCATTATCAGCAACTGCTTGCAGTTGGGGAACGGTCAATTTGCGGTTGGGCCCGACAGTTTTCAGGTATTCTCCCCACATATCTCCGAGCAATTTTTGAGTTTGCTGGCGATTTTCGGGGCTCATTTTTTTGAGCAAAAAGGGTTCAACGGCTGACTTGTATTTACCGACGCGAGTCACTTGCACTCCCAGCCCGTATTTTTCCAAAGCCCCGGTCAAAAACATTGATTGACTGCTAAAACCATTGATTTCTACTGATCCGTAGGGATTGACAGCAATTGTATTTGCAACTGAACCGAGGTAATAATCTCGCTCGTTCCAGTCCATTTGGTAAGCAAAAATCGGTTTTTTGATATCTCGGAAACGCTGTAATGCCGATCGAACTTCTTTGAGATTAGCAAACCCGCTGCTGCTGGAATCCGAGCTACCTTCGAGATAAATGCCCACGATTTTCGGGTCTTTTTTCGCAGATTCGATCGCGTCTAAAACACTCCGCAGCGTCACTGTATCGCCGGAATCGTCCGAAAGCACTTCTTCAATCGCCGCGCTAGTGCTGCGGCTCGGTTTGCTATCGGTGATATTTAAAGAAAGGTCTAATACCAATACAGACTTATCTTTAACTTGCGGGCCCGAATCTTTAGACGACGATGCCGCGACAGCAATTAGCAGTACCAGTCCGCCCAATCCTATGCTACCCAGCAGCAACAATCCTAGGAAGGTTCCCAGCAAACTTGCACAAGTATATTTTAGAAAATCTTTCATTTACGTAATCGGTAATTGGTTATTGTTAACTGTTGACTGTTGACTGTTAACTGTTAACTGTTAACAACTGCCAACTGATACCAATTTTTTATGAGGGTGCACATATCTCGATCTCCCTAACCCCCCTTAATAAGGGGGGGACAAGAT
>JAUBOH010000511.1:0-4205 GCA_036700145.1 Microcoleus occultus BM001215366 | reverse complement strand
GAAACTAAGCAAGATGTGATCGAAATTAAAAAGCGGTTGTCTCGGCTAGAATCGTCGAGAAATCGCTCTTGAAGTCATTAGTCATTAGTCAGCAGTCATTAGTCATTAGTCAGCAGTCATCAGTCATTAGTTAGAAGGATGAAGGATGAAGGAAGAGGGAATAGGGAATAGGGAAGAAGTCAGTAGTCAGAAGCAAGAAGGATGAACTCCTATTCTCCCAACTCTCCCCCTCTCCTACTCTCCCCCTCTCCCACTCTCCTACTCTCCGACGTTGAGGTCGAGAACAGCAGGGTCTGCTAAAAGTCAACTTGCAGAACTATTCAATGATATGGAAATAAAAGGCTGCAACCACAAAATTGATAGCTAACAGCAACAGATACCAGCCTGTGCGAAAGGTGTAAGGGAATTTGCCCGTTTTCATCACGGAGTCGGATTTTAATTGGTTCTTCGCTATCTCTGCCATAGGTAAAGCTCCTAATTCATAATGTCACTCTCTTCACAAATAGCAGAGAGCGTCGCACATTGGCACACTCTCAGAGTGTTATTTTTTGTAACTAGGAGTTTATACCGAGTTGAATTTTGATTGATTTTAATCGATCGCTCCGGCGTGGTAGGAACTGCGGACGAGAGGCCCCGATCGCACGCGCTCAAACCCCATGTCGCGGGCGATCGACCCGAAACGGTCAAATTCGGCCGGCGTCCAGTATTTGCGGACTGGGAGGTGTTCTAGAGATGGTCTCATGTATTGACCGAGGGTGAGCCGATCGCACTTGGCATCCCGCAAATCGACCATCGCTTCAATTATCTCGGCTTCAGTTTCGCCGTGCCCCAACATCAAACCGGATTTGGTGGGAATAGTTGGGTCAAATTGCTTGACAATCCGCAGAACGTCGATCGAGCGATCGTACTTGGCCCCCCGGCGCACCGGCCCTTGCAACCGGCGCACCGTCTCAATATTGTGGTTGTAACAAGCCGGTTTAGCCTCTACCACCGTGCGAATCCGCTCTCGCTGCAACTGATCGAGCCCGGAATTCTCGTCGGGGGCGGGCACGGGGAGGGCGGGCACGGGGGCAGGGCCCCTACCGATTCCCCCCCAAAAATCTGGCGTTAGTACCTCAACTTCAGTATCGGGGTTCAGCAGGCGGATTTGGGCGATCGTCCGCGCAAACCAACCCGCACCCCCATCCGGCAAATCGTCCCTCGCCACCGAAGTCAGCACCGCATAGCGCAAACCCAACAACTGCACAGCCTCGGCCACCTTTTGCGGTTCCTCCGGGTCGAGGGGCATCGGAGAATGACCTTTATCTACTTGACAAAAAGCACAAGCGCGGGTGCAAGTCGGCCCCATCAACAAAAAAGTCGCCGTTTTTTGGGCGTAGCACTCGCCCCGGTTGGGACATCTGCCCTCCTCGCAAATGGTGTGAATTTGCCGCTGTTTAATAATTTTTTGGACTTGGGAAAGTTCGCTAGCTTTGCCAACGGGCCTTCGCAACCACTCTGGCATCGCCTCGATTTCACTCCGCATTTGGGCGGCAATTGCTTTGACAGTAGGAGTTTGAGGAGTTTGGGCTGACATAACATTAAGTGGCGATCGAGTTAATATATTCGATCGTATCCGAAATCAAAGTCCCCGAACTTGTAGCAGTCTCACCCTTCGTCAGAATCGCGCCTCCGGTGCAGCAAAACTAAACTCGCCCAGAATTCTGGGTAGAATTCTGTTAGGGATATACTAAAGGTTGCGAATCATCACTCATTACTGAAGGAGTCAGTCGTGGCTGGTCAAAAAATCTTGGTAATCGATGACAGTAAAGTCATCCGCGTCCGAGTCCGAGAGATGTTACCTCAAGGTAACTTTGAAGTTCTAGAAGCAAAAGACGGCGAAGAGGGACTCAAACTGATCCGTGAAGCCCGACCGAATCTAATTATGTTAGATTTCCTACTGCCTAAAGTCAGCGGTTGGGAAGTGTATCAAAAAGTGCAAGCCCATCCGGCGCTTTGCAAGATACCTTTGGTGATCATGTCTGGTCGCGAAGAAGAGGTGATGGAGAAAATTCCGAAACCCTTCGAGAAGCATTTTTTTGCATTCATCGCCAAACCCTTTGAGAAGAAGCAGCTAACCGAGGCGATCAAATCGGCGATGGTGCTGGCCAAAAAGAAACCCGTACCGGAAGAAAAGGCCGCCGCCGCTGCACCGAGCTCCGGAGCGGACGGCGCCGACATTCAGGCGATGACTCAGAAAATGGCGAAAATGCAAGCGGAAATTGATGCACTCAAGAAACAAATGACTCAGGTGATTACGATCATCAAGCAGAAATTGAAATAATTCTGCTGTCTTTTGAAGGCACTTATGTAGGAGGAAACTTCCACACAGTGCAACTTTCTCGCTTGGTCTCAATGAATTCGCTTGTACCCGCAATTTTTTGCCAAATTTGTTGAGCGTGTGCGACCGCCAACAGCCTGCAATGAGTTTCTCAAAATCCTAGTGAGAAAATCAATTAAAAGTTAAAAATCCAACTAGGGAGGAAATCAATTATTAATCTTAATTACGATTTTTAATTGCCGCTCGTGCCACGCTCAACTATCAACTCCTCAGTCTCATTTTTTTGGTTAATGACTAACGACTATTCCCATTTTTTGCCTCAACTGCGTGCCTCAACTGAGCAATTATTGAAAAGATTAGACTGCTTCGATCGAGCACAGGTATTAGCGATCGGAGATTTGACCTTGGACGAGTTTCTTACCGGACAAGTAGAGCGAATTTCCCGCGAAGCGCCTGTGTTGATTTTGCGCTACGAAAATACTCGGCAACTACCCGGAGGTGGCGCAAATGCTGTCTACAATTTGGCCAAACTGGGAGGCAAAGTAAAAGTTGCTGGTTTGGTGGGAAAAGACGACCAGGGAAGGGCTTTGTGCGGTATTTTTGAGGCTGCGGGAATTGATACGGCTGGCATTTTAATCGATTCGCAGCGTCCAACTGTCACCAAAACTCGAATTTCCGGGCACGCGCGGCAGTCGGTGACTCAGCAAATTGTCAGAGTCGATCGCAAATCGGACGAGTTGCCGGATTTAGACTTGCAGTTGCAATTAGCAGACTACATCCGGCAGCAAATACCGACAGTCGATGCCGTGGTTTGTTCCGACTACGGCGACGGAGTTTTGACTCGTTTGGCGATCGAATCGGCGGTGGTTCGCGGCAAGACAATTGTGGACGCTCAAACAAATTTGCAGCGGTATTCTGGAGCGATGCTGTTTACTCCGAACTTGCCAGAAGCCGAGCAAGCAGTGGGATATGCTATCAAAAACCCTCAAACTTTAATGCAAGCAGGACGCGATTTGTTGAACTTAACTCAAGCTCAAAAAATCTTGATAACTCGCGGCGAAGAAGGGATGAGTTTATTTGAAAGGGTGAAGGGCGAAGCAATAATCAAAAATTCACCCCCTCCAACATCCACTTGCGAACAGGGGGAATTTGCCATTCAAAGCTGGGACATTCCCCCTTTTAACAAGACTGATGTATTCGACGTAACCGGCGCTGGAGATACAGTCGTAGCAGCAATGACTTTAGCTTTGTGCGTCGGTGCATCGGGTTGGGAAGCGGCAGTTTTGGGAAATTTGGCGGCTAGCATTGTCGTGCGTCAATTCGGTACAGCGACGACGACAGCAGACGAAATGAAAGAAGCTTTGAAAACGATGATTGCACTATAGGGGCGGGTAAGCTGTTGGCGTGCATTTCAATCAAAGCAAATCTCTGAAAAAAGGGAGATTTATTCCGCTAGCGATCGCCACCCCAGTGAAAGAGTTGGCGATCGAATTGGTCAGCATATCCACATCGGTATTGCCACCCTGCAAGTGAATCCCATCTTGCCTGACATTGCTGAGCCAAGTTGGTGCCGATCGCACTCTTTCGATCGAAAGTCAGTAATTCGATCGGCAACAATGCTCGCTGCTCTTAAGCTAGCTTCGATTTTACCCGCGTACCTCACGAGTCTTGAAAAAAGCTGTAGTGAGTCCCCAGACTGATAAAAAAAATTTAACTACTTGCGGGACATACAGCAGATTCCAGGTTGATGAAGGACACCGTATATCTATAGCAATCCTAAATGATTCATGAGGATTTGTAGGGGTAGTGCCAAGAATGCCTACCCTATCTATCGGGCAACCACGGGGGGATTGCCCCTACAAGAATTATGCAAATGATTTAGGAT
>JAUBOH010000510.1:0-4221 GCA_036700145.1 Microcoleus occultus BM001215366 | reverse complement strand
TGTTTCATTCTCTTGTAGGGGCCGCCCCCCGTGGCTGCCCCAATCTTTGAAACACCTACAAAATCGTGGATGGGGAGGGTAGGCATTCTTGGCACTACCCCTACATATTTGTACTGATTTAGGATTGTTATATAAATATTTTAAACAAATTGAACCTTTTTTGAACTTGTCCTGTCTAAACCCCTCAGATAACGAACTGGTGAGGGAGACTTCACAGGTGTTAGGTGTGTCAGCAAATGTTTTAACCGATAACTGTTCCGACTCAGACTTAGTTGCTCAATGTGTAAAGGGCGATCGCACTTGCTTTCGCCACCTTTACCAACGCTACCAACACAAAGTCAGGTCAACCCTTTACCAACTCTGCGGCCCGTCACTTCTTGACGATTTAGCACAAGAAGTATTCCTGCGCGTGTGGAAAGGACTGCCCAAACTGAAGCACCAGGAAAATTTTTCTACTTGGCTTTATCGAATCACTTGGAATGTGGCTTCCGACCAAAGACAAGCATTTGCTAAACAACATTCTTTTGACTCCAAACTCAAAAATCAAGAAACAATGAATCGGGTTATTCTCAAAGATAACACATCGGAGTTGATGCAGTTGCACTATCAAGATTTAGTGCAGCGGGGACTGGAGCAATTGAGCTTTGAGCACCGCAGCGTTTTGGTGCTGCACGACTTAGAAGACATCCCGCAAAAAGAAGTAGCCCAAATTTTGGGACTGCCAGCGGGGACTGTCAAATCTCGCGTGTTTTATGCCCGAAATGCGGTGCGCCAATTTTTGCAAAAAGAAGGGGTTGACGAGCTGTGAAGGACGGAAATAGCGACGAAAAGTTAGTTAGTTTCTTAAAGCAATATCGCTCAAACTCTCCCGAAGCTGCGCCCGATTTTGAGCAGAAAGTTTTAGCAGCAATAGATAAGAATGAGGTGGCTGCGAGAAAGCTGAATTATCGAGGAGAACCGCAATTTATTAGATATCACAAAAAATCAGAAATCGTCGGTTTTCCCAAGTGGGTTTTTCCTTCTGCGATCGCCACTGGCTTGCTAGTTTTTTGGTCTGGCTATCGCGTGCTAGTTACCGCACAATTTCACGCGGATGAAGCGACGCATCTAGAAGCATTTCTCGTAAATAATTGGGAGGGTGTATTGAATGATTCTCACGGCGAAAATTTGCTCGTTCGCCCACAAACAGACTTATTTAACTTCGCTGTTACCGCTGACACCGAACTGCCAACAAATAACTAATCTCAAAGAGGTAATTTTTGATGTTGATTCGCCGAATTTCTGCAATAGCCGTTTTAATGTTTACTGTCGGCACTACAGCCGCTGCAATAGCCGTTCCTAGCCCCGCCCAAGCTGAAACAATTGCACAAAACGAAAAGCCAAATCGACCCGCTGGCAGGGAAGGTGGACTGTTTGACAAACTGAATTTAAGTGCCGACCAAAAGCAGAAAATGCAGGGTGTTCGCGATCGCTACAAAGACCAAGTTTCGCAGCGAATGCAAGCAGTTCGCCAAGCAAGACAAGAGTTGGAAACGATGATGTCGGGTACGACGGCAAATGTCAGCCAAATGCGCGAAAAGCACCGTCAAATTATGGGATTGAGACAGCAGTTAGAAGAGGTGCAATTTGAAAGTACGCTAGCAATGCGAGAAGTGCTCACACCAGAACAGCGCACCCAATTATCTCAATTAATGCAGCAGCGGCGACAAACTGCAAAAAACCGAATGATCCCTGACCAAAAACCGCAGTAATAGTTCGATTTTGTTCAAGGTTTATGAGCTCCCGACTTCTTCAACAAGTCGGGACTCGGGGTGTTATACTTAATATTTGTTGTTAAATATCACTTGATGGATGAATCTACAAAACGATTCGAGTTACATTTATTTACACGGATTTGCTTCAAGTCCCGATTCAGCTAAGGCTAAATATTTCCGCGATCGCTTTTCTTCCCTGGGAATTGACCTAAAAACTCCCGATCTCAATCAAAACAATTTTTCGGGCCTCACTCTCACCCGCCAGTTGCGGCAAATAGAAACAGAATTTCTGCAAACCCAATCCCCGGCTGAAAAGGTAAAAAATCTAGGGGGAGTTACAATAATTGGTTCGAGTTTTGGGGGGCTGACAGCGGCTTGGTTGGCTCAGCGACAATTATCAGTAAAACAAATAGTTTTGTTAGCGCCGGCTTTTGACTTTCTCTCCCACTGGCTACCGATGTTGGGACAGCAACAGTTAGAAAAATGGCAGTCTGAAAAATATTTGCCGGTTTACCACTACGGCGAACAGCGAGAGGTGCCGTTGAATTATCAGTTTGTGGCAGAAATGGCTCAATATCCTGAACAAAAATTAATGCGGTCAGTCCCTACGTTAATTGTTCACGGCAAGCATGATACAATAATACCGATTCAAGCTAGCAGAAATTTTGCCGATAACCGTCCCTGGGTGCAATTAATGGAACTAGAAGACGACCATTCTTTGGGAAATGTCCTGGGGGAAATTTGGGAATCGATTCAAAATTTTTGCCAATTCAAGTAAAATTGGATGAACTTGCAAGTTTTAACAATCAAATGATTGAACAATATCGATCGACTCGCACCTTAGCCGTTGACATTGGCGGAAGCGGCATCAAAGTTATGGTTTTGGACGCTGAAGGTGAACCGCAAACGGAACGCAGCCGCTTAGAAACGCCTCAACCGCCAAAGCCTGAACCTATATTAGAGGCGATCGCCTCTTTAGCCAGCGGACAAGGGGAATTTGACCGAGTATCCGTCGGTTTTCCCGGAGTCGTGCGTCACGGTGTCATCAAAACCGCAGCAAATTTAGATCTGTCTTGGATTGATTTTGACCTAGCAACTACCCTCAAAGATCGTTTGGGAAAACCGGTGCGAGTGGCCAACGATGCCGACATTCAAGGACTGGGAGCAATTGCTGGGACGGGGGTAGAATTAGTAATTACCCTCGGCACCGGTTTCGGTTCTGCCTTATTTGTCGATGGTATCTTGGTGCCAAATCTTGAATTAGGACATCACCCATTTCGCAAAGGCGAAACCTACGAACAGCAATTAGGGCGATCGGCTTTAGATACAATAGGTGTCAAAAGGTGGAACCGCCGTCTGGAAAAAGCGATCGCCTCTCTGCAAAATCTGTTTAACTGCGATCGTTTTTACATCGGCGGCGGCAATACTAAAAAGATTGTTTTTGATTTACCGCAGCCGGTTAAAATTGTACCGAATGTCAGCGGTTTATTGGGCGGGATTGCTTTGTGGCGCGATTGAATAAACGTTGTGCCAATAAGTGTCCATCAATCTCAAACAAATCAAATAAACCGGGTTTTTTGTCAGGATTAAAGGCAATAATCCAGTAGTTTCGTAAAAAACCCGGTTTCTGCGTCCAAGACAGACAGTTGATGCGGTTTTTGGCTTGTGCCATCGCCGTTTTAAAAATTATTTGCCCATCGGATCGCGGTACTGTTTGGGTTCATCCTTGCGAAACAGATTTGCCAAACCGAGGATGCCCAACAAACCCAAAGCACCCCAATGATTGTTGTCGCCCTTGCTTTCTTGAAACGGAGTTGTGTCTAAAATAACTCGATTAGAATCAGTATTGTTCTGTGCCGGAGCGGAGTTTGTTTGAGCCTGAGCAGGCATGGCTGAAGGGAGAATAGCTAAACTCAAAGCTAGAAGCGCCGAAGCTGCATATTTATTCATTGTCCGTTTCCAAATTTTAGCAGTTACTCTATCAAGATAATTAATTTGCCGCGATGCCTGCATCAATCGATCGACAGAAACTCAATTCCCCCTTTCCTCTTGCTTTCGAGATAGAAGAAGCTCTATGCTAAGTTGAGATGCTTGCAAGCAGATAATCTCAAATAAAAAGTTGTAAATTATACCATGCTTCCTTTTATCCGAAAAGACTTAGCCGAACTCACCGCATACACTCCCCATCCGGGCGCAGCGTCAGGAGAATCAGCGCACTCGGAAAGTGCGATCGATCGCCTGGATACCAATGAATGCCCCTACGATTTGCCAGCGGAATTAAAACAAAAGCTAGCTTGGACTTACCAGCAGCTAATTGAGACAAATCGCTATCCCGACGGCGGACACGCAGCGCTTAAAGGGGCGATCGCCCAATACGTCAACGAATCCCTAAATGTCCCCCCCGAGTTAGGCGCTGAATCTATTCCTGTCCCCCCCCTTAACAAGGGGGGGCTAGGGGCTGAATCTA
>JAUBOH010000509.1:0-4231 GCA_036700145.1 Microcoleus occultus BM001215366 | reverse complement strand
CAGCCGGACAAAATGCCAATCTTCCCTTAATTGCCCAACATGAAATTATTACCCTTCCTTCCGCTTCAACTCTCGCCATTCTCAGGCAAAATTACGGAGACCGAAAACCGCCCAGCCAAACTTTAGCAGTTTTAGCCGATCCTGTGTTCACTCCAGACGATGAAAGAGTGAAAGGTAAACTTACTCAAGAAACGACGGAAAAGTTAGAAGCCAATAACCTCGGTTTAAATCGAGCGCTTCGTTCTTCCGATATGGGAGGGCTGCCAAAACGCCTACCCTTTACCCGCCAAGAAGCCCAAACAATATTAAGCTTAGTCCCCTCAGCTTCCAGCAGTCAAAAATTAGATTTTGATGCCAGTCTTACTACCGCTACC
Source organism: Microcoleus occultus BM001215366 (assembly GCA_036700145.1). Lineage (GTDB taxonomy): Bacteria > Cyanobacteriota > Cyanobacteriia > Cyanobacteriales > Microcoleaceae > Microcoleus. Next base: position 3,857 of record JAUBOH010000509.1, on the reverse strand, counting down.
GATGGCAGTTTAGCCAATTATCAGATCGTACACTTCGCCACTCACGGCATTGCCAACACCGAAAATCCTGAACTGTCAGGAATTCTGATGTCGATGGTTGATACTCAAGGCAAGATTGTTAATGGATTTTTGCGACTCCGGGATATTTTCAACTTGAAACTGTCAGCAAATTTAGTAGTTTTAAGTGCTTGCCAATCGGGAATTGGACAGAAGGTTAAAGGTGAAGGAATTGTGGGATTAACTAGGGGTTTTATGTATGCAGGGGCTCAGCGGGTAGCGGTGAGTTTGTGGTATGTGGATGATGAAGGAACCGCTGTTTTAATGCAAAAATTTTATCAAAAAATGCTGCAACAAAAGTTAGCGCCGGCGGCAGCTTTGAGGGCCGCACAGATGGAAATGATGGAGAGTAAAGAATGGAAGTCTCCCTATTATTGGGCGGCTTTTACGCTGCAAGGGGAGTGGAAATAGCAGTAGGGGCGGTGTACCCGTCGATTTCCAGGAACTATCAACCCGCATCCACCAGTCTCAGCATCCAGTGCATCTTGTCGAGACGCGATGCGCCCCTCTGGGGCGAAAGCAGTAAAATCCCATCAGCTTGTCATCTTTAACCCGATCGGCAGTAACTTGAAAATTAAGGTAATTTGAAAATAATACCCAAGTGTTCCCATAAGCCTTGACATCTGACATACACTCTGTAAATTAAACACTCGCTTCTGCGCCGCCATCCATATATTAAAGATGCCATGTCAACCTTAGTCATCGTCGAATCTCCCACAAAAGCCCGTACCATTCGCAACTTCCTGCCCTCAAACTACCGAGTAGAGGCATCAATGGGCCATGTGCGCGACCTCCCATCCTCCGCCGAAGAAATACCAGAAGCCGTTAAAGGAGAAAAATGGGCGCAACTCGGCGTAAACGTGGAGGCAGACTTTGAACCCCTCTACGTCATCCCGAAAGATAAAAAGAAAATTGTCAAAGAACTCAAAGACGCCCTCAAAGACGCAACAGAACTGATTCTAGCCACAGACGAAGACCGCGAAGGCGAAAGCATTTCCTGGCATTTGCTGCAAATCCTCAAACCCAAAGTTCCGATCAAGCGGATGGTGTTCCACGAAATCACCCGCGAAGCCATCCGCGATGCTTTGACTCACTGTCGCGATATCGACAATCGAGTAGTACAAGCCCAAGAAACTCGCCGGATTCTCGATCGACTCGTCGGTTACACACTCTCTCCGCTACTGTGGAAAAAAATCGCTTGGGGTTTGTCCGCCGGCAGAGTCCAGTCCGTCGCCGTCCGCCTGTTGGTACGCCGGGAACGCGAACGCCGCGCCTTCCGCCAAGGTAGCTACTGGGATTTAAAAGCGACTTTGACCCCCCCTACTCCCCCCCTTGCTAAGGGGGGACAGGGGGGTGGCTTTGATGCCAAACTGGTAACAGTCGGCAATGTGAAAGTTGCAAACGGCAGCGATTTCGATGAAAATACCGGGCAAATTGTCGCAGGCCGCCGCGTACTTTTGCTGAACGAAGAACAGGCGCGGGCTTTACTCTCACGCATTCACAACAAACCTTGGACTGTCACCAATCTCGAAGAACGGCCAGTCACCCGCAAACCTTCGCCCCCGTTTACGACCTCGACTTTGCAGCAGGAAGCTAACCGCAAGCTGAGGCTGGGTGCGCGGGAAACCATGCGAATCGCCCAAAGTCTCTACGAACGCGGTTTTATCACCTATATGCGGACGGATTCGGTGCATTTGTCCGAACAGGCGATCGCCGCCGCCCGCAGTTGCGTCCAAGAACTTTACGGTAGCGAATACCTCAGCCCCCAACCCCGCAAATACACGACCAAAAGCAAAGGTGCTCAGGAAGCCCACGAAGCTATCCGCCCCGCCGGCAGCACTTTTCGGACTCCGCAGCAAACCGGACTAGATGGGATTGATTTCCGCCTCTACGATTTGATTTGGAAGCGGACTGTGGCTTCTCAAATGGCCGATTCTCGCCAAACTCACGTCACGGTACTGACTCAGGTAGAAGATGCCGGTTTCCGTTCCAGCGGCAAACGCATTGATTTTCCAGGCTTTTTGCGCGCCTACGTGGAAGGTTCCGACGATCCGAATGCGGCTTTGGAAGACCAAGAGGTGATTTTGCCGGCGCTGAAAGTGGGCGATAAACCTAATTGTAAAGATTTAGAAGCCGTTGGTCACGAAACTCAACCTCCCGCCCGCTACACGGAAGCTTCACTCGTTAAAACTCTGGAAAGCGAAGGGGTAGGTCGTCCGAGTACCTATGCGAGTATTATCGGTACAATTGTCGATCGAGGTTACGCAAAATTAATCGCCAACGCCTTAATTCCCACATTCACCGCTTTCGCCGTCACTACTTTATTGGAAACGCATTTTCCCGATTTAGTAGACACCGGTTTTACTTCCCGAATGGAACAAACCCTCGATGAAATTGCCACCGGCGAAGCGAAATGGCTGCCGTATTTGGACAAGTTTTATCGAGGGGAAACTGGCCTTCAAACCCAAGTCAAAGAACAGGAAAGTCAAATCGATGCCAAAGTTGCCCGCACTGTGGTATTGGAGAATATTTCTGCTAAAGTTTGCATCGGCAAATACGGCGCTTACCTGGAAGCTGACAGGGAAGAAGGGCCGATAAAAGCATCGATTCCTCAAGATTTGACTCCGGCGGATTTAGACCCGGAACAAGTCGAGTTTCTGTTAAAGCAAAAAACTGAAGGCCCGGAAAAATTGGGTCTTCACCCGGAAACCGGGGAACCGATTTTTGTGCTGATTGGTAGTTACGGCCCCTACGTTCAGTTGGGGGAAGTTTCGGAAACGAACAAGAAACCGAAGCGGGCTTCTTTGCCGAAGGGGACGGACAAAGATAATGTGACGATGGAGATGGCTGTTGGCTTGCTGACTCTGCCGCGCTTGTTGGGAACTCACCCGGATACGGGGGCGAAGGTGCAGGCTGCTTTGGGGATGTACGGGCCTTATGTGGTGCACGACCAGGGTAAGGTTGGTAAGGATTATCGATCGATCAAACCGCCTGATGATGTTTTGACTATAGGGCTCGATCGGGCATTGGAACTATTAGCGCAACCAAAAGCCGTTCGTGGTAGCAGCAAAACAGCCACACCTTTGAAGGAATTGGGCGCGCATCCAGAATCGGGAGAACTCCTCAATGTTTACGACGGCCGCTACGGGCCCTACGTCAAACACGGCGATATCAATGCTTCTTTGGCTAAGGATGAATCTGTAGAGAATTTCACCTTACAAAAAGCGCTGGATTTGTTAGCAGCGAAGGAAGCAGCCGGCGGCGGCAAATCTAGCAAGTCGAAGAAGTCAACGAAGACAACTGCGGCGAAGTCGGAAACTGCTGCTAAGAAAACAACTACTGCGAAGAAAACAACTGCGGCGAAGTCGGAAACTGCTGCGAAGAAAACCACTGCGGCGAAGTCGGAAACTGCGGCGAAGAAAACAACTACTGCTAAAAAGGCGGCGACTGCGACAAAGACTAAGAAAGAAACTAAGTCAAGTTAGTTTAGTTTTTTGTCTGAGATTGGAAACCCGGTTTATCAGTAGAAAAACCGGGTTTTTATCGGGTTATTTCGTTTGTCCGCGAGTCCGCCAGGGAATGAATTCCCCGTCTCATAGCGAAAGTCGGTTGAAACCGACTAAAGAATACTGACAAATACTCGATGCAGGTTTTATTTTGTTTTTTGCTAAAGCAATCCTTGTGTTTTCATGATATAATCGAGACTATCCATGTAGTAATTGGAGCAATTGAATCACCATGATATCTGAACTTATGGTACAACCTTCCTACTGGATCGATCGTGAGATTTCGATGCAGAA
>JAUBOH010000508.1:0-4262 GCA_036700145.1 Microcoleus occultus BM001215366 | reverse complement strand
TTGGGTAAATCTGCTAAATTGAGGCTTTGGGTGAAGGGGGTAGAACCGACTCCTGTTGTTTCTGGGACTTCTGGATGGGGTGTGGTGAGTTGATGGTGCCATGCTTGATAGAATATTGGGTAAGGCAGATTTTGAGCGCAGTTCCAGATGATTTCAAAGCTGCTTTTGTAGTAGAGGTCAGAATTGGTTTCATAGGTTGTACCGCACGGAAATTCCTGTAATTTCTGTAAAGCTGAGACAACTGAAGGCATCTGGTCATTTTGCACAATTTTATTCAAAATTTTAGTGACTGTCCAATGGGTATCCTCATAATTAGTCGTTGAGAGAAGTTGGATTAAAGCAGCGATCGCCTCTGGGTTGCCTGGGTCAATTTCACCCAAACTCAGAGCGACCATGCAACGGAGACCCTCATCATTAGTCGTTGAGAGAAGTTGGATTAAAGCAGCGATCGCATCTGGGTTCCCTGTGGCAATTTCACCCAAACTCAGAGCGACTTCCAAATGGGTATACTCATCATTAGTCGTTGAGAGAAGTTGGATTAAAGCAGCGATTGCCTCTGGGTTGCCTGGGTCAATTTTATCCAAAGTTTTAGCAACACTCAAACGAATATTCTCATCATTAGTCGTTGAGAGAAGTTCGATTAAAGCAGCGATCGCCTCTGAGTCCCCTGTGGCAATTTCACCCAAACTCTCAGCGACTTTCCTATGGGTATACTCATCATTAGTCGTTGAGAGAAGTTCGATTAAAGCAGCGATTGCCTCTGGGTTCCCGGTGGCAATTTTACCCAAGCTCTGAGCGACACTCCTACGAGTATCCTCATCATTAGACATCGCCTTTGGGTTTCCTGTGTCGATCTTACCCAAACTCTCAGCAACTTCCTGAAGGGCATTCTTATCTTCAGTATTTTTCAGTAAATGAGTGAGTTGGTTGACAGATATAGTATAGTTAGTCTGTAACAGTGCTGCTCTTGCTTCCTCTGCAATTGGATTGAGAAATATCGACCATTCTTGTTCTTCAATGTTGAAATAACTGCAAGCCCACTTAATTATTGTTGCTACTATTTCCTCAGCCCGCGAACAATCTTTAAACTCACCTATCCCCGCAACAGCTAGAAAATAGGCACGATACCAGTAAAAATAATTGCACCCACCCTTAAACTCTATCAACGCCTCAATAAACTCTTCCTTCTGCTTCCGATTCACACCCTCCAGCCCCAACCACAGCAAAATCACCTGCTTCCACTGCGCTTCAAAAATCCGATATTCCTTCCCCACCACCGGAAAATTAACATGATTCCGAGGTAAAAAATAATCCCAATCATCCACCGCCAACGCCGAAAAATACTCCTGAAACGTCGCATGATAAAACACGCAAATTGCCTCTGGAAACCGTTCCACTCGATTCAACCACCCCAACTTCTTCACTGCCTCAAAAATCGGGCGACTCTCCAAAACCTTCAATACCCAACTTTCCCGCAACCGTAACTGCGAAACCTCTTCTTTCTGTTCCATCGCCGCCAACGCCAACCGCGCCAAGGCTGTATCCATTGCCTCCCGTTGGTCTAAAATCTCCTCATCTGCTTTCCAGCGATACACCCAATCGACAAACTGCGCGTATAACCCCGCTTGTGTTTTCGGCAAACCGCCCCCTGTCTGCCAAATTTGACACAACATCCACAACCGCAACGGATTTTGAATCAACTCCTTGAGACGGGAATTCTCCGACTCTCCCAGCGCCAACTCCAAACTCTCCCCCGTCGCAGCATCCCCCATCCCCACAAACCAACGGCGAATATACTCCGTCACCTGTTCCGCATTAAACTGCAAATTGCGAAACACATCAAACCCCGAAAAAGCATTTCGATCCGCCTCCCAAACATTCACCCGACAAGTCACTACCACCCGCGCCGCCTGCACCCATGACCTTAATAAATCTTTCCCCAACTGCTGCATTCCTTGACTGTGCGTCATTTCATCCACACCATCCAGCAACAGCCAAACCCGATTAATTTGTACTTCTAAATCACCGCGCGTCACTTTTCCCAGACACCGAGACAGCCACACCTTTTCCAAATACTGACAGATATTTTGATCGCCTAATTCAGCTAAATCTATCCAAATCGGCAACCCCAAATTTTGCTCTAAAATCCAATCAGCAATCTTCTGCAACCGCGTGGTTTTCCCCGCACCCGGTTCGCCAATAATCGCGATTTTTCGCCCTTGACTGATGTCGCTTTTCCCTTGTCGCAACACATCCTCAAAAAAGCGTTCTTCTGCAATGGGAATCAGTTTTTCTGTTTCTTTTTCCTTTTCTTCCTGCTGATTCCTTGGCTGAGGTTTGGGTTTTTGGCGTTCGACAATGGCTAAGGGAACATAAACCCCATCCAGTTGCGGTGTCATCCCGTTGGCGTTGGTGAAGAGGTTGGTGGTGAGTTCTTTTTGTAGCGCGAGGTTTTGGCGGCAGATTTCTTGCCAGTTTATGGGTGCGTCTTCCGGTTTAGGGGTTTCATGGGATATCTCTAATGTGACTGACCCAATTTTAATCTTCCACCGTTCTTCAATTACTTTTAAATTATCTTTTTTCTCAGCAGTTTGATGCTTTAGCTTGAGGTGAAATTTCCAAAACCCCTGAGTTTTTGCACTAGGTTTAAGGACAAGTATATCTAAGTCTTTCAGACAGTCCAAAACATCTTGGATTGCCTCTCCTCTTCTCTGGGCGTTATCGACATTCTTTTCATCCTTGGGTTGAGAGAGTTCTAATGCCTCTCCCAAACATTCCACCAATGCCCATAAATCATCTTTAGTGATCCCTTTCTCAACGGTTTGGGTTCTGTTGTTGCGTTTTTGCTGAATTTTCCCGGATACCAGCAACTCATCTTCCTTTACCCATTCCACGTTGAAGGTAGCTTTCAGCTTATCCCCCGGCACGACAATTTCCCCATCCGCGAGGGCGAGTAACGCCTCAACCAGTTTGAAGACGTTGTTTTTTGTGGTGGCGTTTTTCCCGTATTTTCGTGCCATCGCTACCTTTTGAGTAAAATTTATCGTCGCTTGGGCAAGTTTGCCCAAACCAGTTGGTTTGCCCAAGCGCTTAACCCCGATTATACAAGGGTTTCAGAATTTTTGCTTTTTGCTTGCTTGGGTAAAAGCCCAAAAAAACAATTTACCTCATAAGCACAAAACGAGGTGAATTATGGCTACCCAGGAAGATAGAATCAAACAACGCGAAGCATTGGAAGATGCTCATGGTAATTTTGTTGAGCCATATATTAATCAATTGACTGAAGTCAACGCGCAGTCTTTACCCAATATTGATGTTGCGCTTCCTGGGTTTTGCTATGTGTCGGGATGGTTGGTGTTGGTTATATTTTATAGTTTTTGGATGCGCTATCGGATGTCATCATCATGCTAAATCGAGGTTATTCAGTCGTTTTATGATTCGGCGGTTGAAACCGCTTCTACACAAACGAAGTCTGCCTCCGCAGACTAAGAGGTGAACGGGGTATCTACCGCCTGGATTAATTCGGCGGTTGAAACCGCTTCTACACAAGCGAAGTCTGCCTCCGCAGACTAAGAGGTAAAATGATAGTCGTGGAGGCAGAAACCGGGTTTTTTCCGAAATACTGCATGAGAGCCTTTAACTGTCGTGAAAAACCCGGTTTCTTTGGTATTTAAACGATTACTCTTTCCAGTAACGAGTTAAAATCCGAATCACCTCACCAGCTAGAGGCGACGGTACAGGCGGACTCCACTCTCCAACTTGTGCAAAACCTAAAACGTGCAGCAGATTAACAATGCTTTCTACCCCTTTGGGAACGCCACACAACAACAAACGAATTGGTTTTTTGCCTTGAGGTACATCAGGAATTTCTTCCCGGAGCAGTTCGGGAACGGACTTGGACTGTGATATCATAGGTATTCCTCCTGAATATGGGAGTTCAAGCCCCCACCGAACGATCGTGAGTCTGAGCGGTGGGGGTTTTGTTTTTGGTCAACTCTAAGGTATCACGGTATGCACTCCGAGTCAACCCTTAAGGGTAAGATTGATACTGTAGAAGTCAAAAAAAGGTACAATAGAGCAGTAAAAGCACAAATAACAGCCTTGCCAGCAAAACTCCCCAGAATAGTTGTATATCTTCCAGAAGAACTGAAAGCAGACCTAGAGCGGTTAGCTAAATCACATTATCGACCGGTCTCGAATATGGTGTTGACATTAATTCAAGAAGCAGTAGATGAGGCTAAATCTGAGGGGAGAATTCAAAG
>JAUBOH010000507.1:0-4300 GCA_036700145.1 Microcoleus occultus BM001215366 | reverse complement strand
GCAGTGCCGTTTCCCTACGCCAGATCAATTGTAGGGAAACGGCACTGCCGTGTCCTCTATATCTTAAAATTAATTAAGCCCTCACATTTTCCGTCAGCCAATTAAACTTTGCCTGAGCAAGCGCCAAATTTTCCAGGACGTTCGGATTAATGTCCTCCCGATCCATTTCCGGCTGCTCCAATTCTATATTGCGACCGTATTCTATATGTCTGATCGTACCGCGCATCCTGTCTGCCAGACACAGCGAAATTCCATAATAAAACCGGGAAGCAAAGCCCATATCGTGTTGCAGTTTGATTACTAACTGCCGCCTGGGAATTGCCAGCAAGTGAGTTTCTTCGATCGCCTTTACCGTCGCCAAAGGAGGGCGAGCATCAATAAAAGAAACTTCTCCAACAAGTTCTCCGCTGGCTATTTTAGCAAGTTCTTTAGTATGATCGGAGTCCAGCAAAACGCTCAAACTTCCCTTCAAAACAATGTATAGGGCATCTATTTGTCTCCCTTCATCGATCAAAATCGTGCCCGGATCGAGAATTTCTTTCTTGCCTTTTTGGACAATCCAGTCGATATCGTCGTTATTTAACTGGCTCAAAATGAAAAGTGCTTTTTTTCTGCTGCTGTCGGCCATAAGTTTAGCTCCCGATCGCTTCTTTATATAAAATTTAGAGGACACGCGGTCGCCACTTCTTCCGAAGCAGTCCTCGCTCAAAACAGTTTTTTTTATCCTGCCTAACTTCGGCGCAAAACGCTTATAGGGCAGGCTTTACCAATAGCAGATGAATCGCACTGAATCTTAATCTCTCAATAATAGCATTTGTTGAACAATCTTTTTTAACTCGATCGGCATCGACCAAATCCTGCTTCATACCAGTCTCAAAACCAATCCAGTTTTCGGGCCGCACAGCGAAAGCTCGCTAAATGGGGCGCGGGAGACAATCCTCCGCGCCCAGTCCAAGTGCGCTAAATCGATCGCAAATCAGGATAACCAGCCAACATATCATCAGCAGTCAGAGTGTCCCCGTTCGCTTGAGGAGTCCACAGAACCTCAACCGCCAGCAACTGCTCGCTCGATACTCCCCCAATCTGGCGCAAAGCTTGGCGCAAATCTTCAGAGTTTTTCACGGCTGGCAATTGCAATTTGCCCATCGTACCGACAATCACCGTCACCACAATAAATTCCCCTGGCGCAGAATTCAAATCAGAACCAACCAGCGCGCCATTTTCCTGCAAACCTGGCAGGATCTTGCTGCTCCCTGATTGCCGGAGCTGGTTGTTATAATTCGAGAGCGTTTCTTCAGTAAACTTGCTGCGCTCTGCCAAAGAAAATTGGTTAAATTTAGCTTCTGCTGCTTCCAAGCGAGTTTGCACAGATTCAGCGCCCGCGTAAACCCAATACTCTGGATGCCGCAGCATCGCCAGAGTCGATTCTTGCAGCACTTGAGCGCGGCCGGCCGCTGTATCGGTATCCGCTTTGCGCGCTAGGGCGTCGAGTTCCGCTTGCAAACCGCGGGCCTCTGCTAGCAAACCAACTTGCAAGCGGGCGACAGATACGGTGGTAGTAGGGACGCTGTTGCCTAGTTCGTCAGTTGTGCCCCCGGCGCTGCGGAAGCTTCGCACGAGGAAATTAGCGATCGAAATAAAAATCAAAATCGAGAACAGGCCGCCAAACCCGCCCCCAAAGCCAAAAAACGGCAGCAAGAACGGGAAACCGAAGCCCCCACCAAATCCGCCACCATAGCCGCCGCCCGGATAATAACCGCCTCCCGAGGGTGCGTAGGTGCGACTGGGAGACGAGTAACTGCGCGCTGGAGCTCTAAAAGAGCCGCCTCCCATCCGTCCTCCGCTGCGAGCCGCCAAGGCTCCGTCAGCGTTACTGAAGGCCAGCGTCAGTACCAGACCGATCGCAAATAGTGATTTCAAAAGCGGTTTGATCTTTGAAATTAGTTGCTTGTACATAAGACCGTTACTATTCGATACATTTATAATTTACAGTCTATCTTCGCGGATGGGCAGCCCGGTTGCAGGTGTAAAGCCAGCGAGATATCCGTACCAACCAATCTCGGCACTCAAAAGACCTCAGTCTGCTTTCCCAGCCTCAAAGCTTTTACAGAAGTTTACGTAACTCAGGGGCGATCGACCAACAATAAGCTCTAGACTCTTAAATAAACGCCGCCAGTCCTAGAAAGCAGGACTCGATCTACCGTAAAAAAAACATTATGTTTCCCACTCACCGCCCCCGCCGCCTCCGCAACCATCCTCAACTCCGCCGGATGGTACGCGAAAATATCTTGACAACCAGCGATTTAATTTACCCTCTATTTGCCGTACCGGGAGAAGGTTTTGCCAAAGAAGTTAAATCGATGCCCGGAGTTTACCAGCTATCGATCGACAAAATCGTAGAAGAAGCAAAAGAAGTCTACGACCTCGGCATTCCCGCGATTATTTTATTCGGCATTCCCGCAGACAAAGATACAGACGCGACAGGTGCTTGGCACGATTGCGGCATCGTCCAAAAAGCGACGGCAGCAGTTAAAGCAGCCGTACCGGATTTAATCGTAATGGTCGATACTTGTCTGTGCGAATATACCAGTCACGGTCACTGCGGCTATTTGGAAGTCGGAGATTTAAGCGGCCGCGTCTTGAACGATCCGACACTAGAATTGCTGAAAAAAACCGCCGTTGCTCAAGCTAGAGCCGGTGCAGATATTATCGCACCTTCGGGGATGATGGACGGTTTTGTCGGAGCAATTCGCGCAGGATTGGACAGTGCTGGATTTGAAGATATTCCCATCATGTCTTACGCGGCAAAATACGCCTCAGCTTATTATGGCCCGTTCCGCGATGCGGCCGATTCTGCTCCACAATTTGGCGATCGGCGCACCTATCAAATGGACCCGGGAAACGGCCGCGAAGCTCTCAAAGAAATTGCTCTCGACATTGCCGAAGGCGCGGATATGCTGATGGTTAAACCCGCTTTAGCTTACATGGACATCATCTGGCGCGTCAAGGAAGCAACTAATCTGCCAGTGGCCGCTTACAACGTTTCTGGAGAATATGCGATGGTGAAAGCCGCCGCCCTCAACGGCTGGATAGATGAAGAAAGAGTCGTGATGGAAACCTTGACAGGATTCAAGCGTGCTGGTTGTGATTTAATTCTGACTTATCACGCCAAAGATGCGGCCCGCTGGCTGCAAAACTGACCCTCCGGAAATGCAAATCGCTCTTGGATCCCCGACTTCTTGAAGCAGTCGGGGCTCTGGTTTTTCTGTGCTTTTTGCAAGCCCCGGCAGTATCCAGGGCTGTTTCATTCTCAGACAAATCATCGTTTTGTAGGGGCGGTGCCAAGAGTGCCCGCCCTCCCCGTCCACGATTTTGTAGGTGTTTGGTGAGATTGGGGGCAGCCACGGGGGGCGGCCCCTACAAGAGAATGAAACCGCCCTGCGGCGGTATCGGGTCGCCAAATCAAATTACTTTGGGTCAAAATAGAGTGCAAAAAGTATTAATAATTACTGAAATTAGTTAAATGATATGTATCAATAAAAGTAGTTTTGCGAGCTGTCATTGCCATAGGTAATTATGCCAATAATCGGCAAAATAGCACCAGCTAAGACAGTAAAAATAACCCTCTTTAGACACAAATTGAAGGCATATTAAGAATGACATCAACGACTAGAGATTCCAGTCACATTCAATTTTGCATCGGGAGCGATCGCGCAGACATCCCACAGATCCAAGAACTATTTAAAGCAGCCGCCTTTTGGGCGAGGGAACGAAAGAGAGAAGATTGGGAAACTGCGATCGCCAACAGCGAACCTGTTGTGACTGTTTGGGACGGCGCGAGGGCGATCGGCTTTGCCAGGGCCACATCAGACGGCATCTATCGAGCCACCATCTGGGATGTCGCCATTCACCCAGATTATCAAGGTGCAGGACTCGGCCGCAAATTAGTCCAAACCGTCTTGAGTCACCCTCGAATGTGCCGAGTAGAGCGAGTTTACCTGATGACAACTTACAAACAAAGTTTCTACGAGCGCATCGGTTTTCAGCACAACGCCAGCACCACAATGGTACTTGAAAATCAGCTCCTAGAAGAAAATGTCGAATTAGAAATTAGCAAGGGAGAATTGCTAACGGCTAATTGTTAAATAATCAAAGAAATTACACCAAAATACATATGTAGGGTGCGCACTGCGCACCTTATATCAAATCCGGTAGCATCGGAATTATTAATATTACCGAAATCAGGAGACGGCAGTGCCGTTTCCCTACAATTGATCTGGTGTAGGGACACGGCACTGCC
>JAUBOH010000506.1:2292-4301 GCA_036700145.1 Microcoleus occultus BM001215366 | reverse complement strand
CCGGAGATGCTCAAATGTCCAACTTTCCCACAGTAGATGTGGAAACTTTACCCAGCGACAGCACCCCCTCAAGGACCAACCCCAATCGTTCTTGGCAAAAAGGCGACCCAATTGTAGAACCCCAAGGCGTGTATCGACTACCGAACGGGCAACTCGTCTTGAGTCGAGAATGTCCTTAATTAGATATTTGAAGGAGACCAATCTATGATTGCTCAAAGCTGGTTCGATCGATGTTGGCCGTGGCAGATTGGGGGTTGTGTCGCCATATTTGGGACACTCTGTGCGATGGGGGGCGAGATCGTTAATGCTCAAATCGTGCCTGACAATACGCTAGGTGCTGAAAGTTCTGTCGTTACACCCAATGTCAATATACGGGGTATTCAAGGCGATCGGATAGATGGTGGAGCAACTCGCGGCGCTAACCTGTTCCACAGTTTTGGGAACTTTAATGTCGGGGAAGGTAGGGGGGCTTATTTTGCCAATCCCACTGGAATAGAGAACATTTTAACTCGCGTTACGGGTGGCAATCCTTCTAATATTTTGGGCAGGTTGGGGGTTTTGGGTGGAGCGAATTTGTTTTTGCTCAATCCGAACGGGATTGTATTTGGCCCGAATGCGAGTTTGGATATTCAGGGGTCATTTGTGGCGACAACAGCCGATCGCATACAGTTAGGTGATACTGGCTATTTCAGTGCCGCACGATCGCAAACGAGCAGTTTGCTTTCTGTCAGTCCGGGAGCTTTGTTTTTTAATGCAGTTGCCGATCTGCCTACTTCGATTATTAACCAGGGAAATTTAGCAACACCGAAAAATCTTACCCTATCGGCGGGCAATCTGGACTTGCAGGGAGAGTTAAAAGCTGGGGGAGATTTGACGTTACAGGCGCAAGATACTGTGAAAGTGCGCGACAGTGTGACGACTCCATTCTTGGCTAATTCAGGTGGAAATCTGACAATTATTGGCAATCGAGGAATTGATATTTTAGCGTTGAATCACCCGACACAAACACCGTTTGTAAGTGGTGGGAATTTGAGTTTGATCGGTGATGGTGTGATTTCTCTTGATGCTCGCTTTAGTAGTGGTGGCAGTTTTTCGATTCAAAGTTTATCGGGGGAATTGGCAAATTTTGTAAGCTTATATGACCCAATTATCAGCAGTAATGGCGATGTGGATGTGGCGGCTAACTATACAGGAGCATCATTGTTAGTCGAAAGTAAGGGGAATATTCGCATCTTGGGTGATATCAATATTACTGGACCAGATACTAACACTTTGCCAGTAGGGCCAGATACGGCCACTCTGAGTACGAGTTCGGCATTAATTCTGCGATCGGGGCAAAGTGCTTTGGCTTATGGGGGTGTGAATGCTGGGGTAGTACCTAATGCTAGCAATGGACTTGTGCCTGCGGGAATTACATTAGGTGGAAATGTGACTTTACAGCCGTTTAATGGGGCTGGGGGAATAGTTAAGTTGTTGGCGGCATCGGGGAATGTGAGTACGCGAGGGATGACCACAAATGGGGGCGCGATCGATGTTAACAGTGCTGGGTCAATTACCACTAACGGGCAAACTCTGAGTACCAAGAATGGCGACGATTTTGAGGCGTACATCAATTCCTTCGATCCTAATTCTTATAGCTATACGTACACTGGTTCTGGACTACCCGCTCCTGGAGGAGGTGCAATTAGCCTGTTGGCTGCTAACGGCAACATCACCACTGGCAATTTAGACTCTTACTCGTTCTCGGTTTTGAACGCAGCCTCTGGGGGGGGCGATATTCGCCTCATCGCCTCCAACGGCAGCATTAACACTGGCAATTTGCGCTCTTACTCGTTCTCTCGATCTGCTGGCGCAGGTCAGGGGGGCGCGATTTCCTTAACTGCCGCCAATGACATCAATATCACTGGCGATTTGTACTCTTACTCGGTCTCTGACTCGTTCTCTGATTCTGGCGATGCAGGTCAGGGGGGCGCGATTTCCTTAACTGCTGCCAATGACATCAATATCAC
>JAUBOH010000506.1:0-2192 GCA_036700145.1 Microcoleus occultus BM001215366 | reverse complement strand
GCGATTTCCTTAACTGCTGCCAATGACATCAATATCACTGGCGATTTGAACTCTTACTCGTACTCTGTGTCAGGAACAGCAGGTCAGGGAGGCGCGATTTCCCTGATTGCCAGAGGTGGGGATATTGTAGGAATTCCCTTTGAATTCTCTGTCAACGACGATGTAAACCAACAAAATGTAACAAAAGTTCGCTTCCCAAGCCTGAACTCCTTTTCTATCTCTGAGGAAGCAACCGCAGGAATTGGCGGGAACGTTGTCATAGAAGCTAAAAACAAGGTAAGTAATCTAGATATCTTTACTCTATCTTCATCCTCACAATCTGGAACCGTTTGGGTAACAGGTCTGGGAGATTTGTTGCTCGCGAATACCAATATTGTGACGAGCAAGCAGGTGACTATACGAAATTCATTGATAGTTGGTGGATTCCTCACCTTGAATGTTGAAGGAAACGGTCGATCGGGCAATGTTGATTTCACCAGCTTAGGGAATCTCACCTTCAACAACAGTTCCATTCAAAGTGACACCAAAGGCAGCGATCGAGCGGGAAATGTAACCGTAAACAGCCCCGGTCTAGTCACATTCAATAATAGTTTTATTAGGAGCAACACTAGCAGCGCAGGTGCCGCTGGCAGTATAGGTATCCAAGCCGGTCAAGGAATTACGCTCGTCGGTTCTGTTAGCGAACTATCTGCCAGAACCACTAACCAAGGTAAAGCAGGAGATATCACCCTATCCACCCCCCAATTAACCTTGCAAAATGGAGCCAACATCGCCACCACCACAACAAGTTCTAGCGCTGCCGGAAATATTACCCTTCAATCCCATCCCAACGGGGAAAACCTTAATATTAATTTGGCACCGGGAACGTCTATTTCTGCCTCCACTTCTGGGCAAGGAATCGGCGGGAATATAGAAATTCAGGCTCAAGGCGCGATCGCGATTCAGGGACAAAGTATTATTACCACAGACACCACAGGCGCGGGTAATGCTGGCAAAATTGAAGTGACCAGCAGAAATTTAGACATCCAACAAACCGAACTTTCCACCTCAACCACAGGCAGTGGGAATGCCGGAGACATTACCCTAGACACCTCCACCTTAACCGTTGCCAGGGGAGCCCAAGTTTTTGCCAGAACGAATGGGAGTGGCAATAGCGGTACAATTACAGCCAATGCTTCCACTGCCATGAACCTGGGCATTGGTGTGGAAGATTTTTCCCCGGTTCTCTCTGTCGAAACCAGCAGCGCTGGGCAACCTGGAAGCATTATTGTCAATACCCCCAGCTTAACCCTCTCCAACACCGCCCGCATCTCTGCCACCGCCACCAATACCGCCACCAATCCACTGGGGGGCGGTAGTATCACCTTAAATGCCTCGACTATGAATTTAGCCGGAGTCGTGGGCGTCTTTGCCGAAACTCAAGGACAAACCCCCGCCGGGACTTTAACCCTGAAACCTTATGAGAATCAATCCACCCTCAACCTCACCCTAGCGCCCCAATCTTTAGTGTCTGCTTCCACGAATGGTAGTGGTAAAGGAGGAAACCTGATAGTACAAGCACCATTCGCCATAACCATTCGCGGCGAGGGTCAACTTGCGGTTCAAACCACAGGTGATGGTGCTGCGGGAGAGTTGAGAATTGATACGCAACGACTCACCATTGCTGACGGCGCGACTGTATCAGCCTCCACCTCCTCACAAAAGCCAGAAGGCACGGGCGGCAGTATCATCATCAATGCCCCAGAATCCTTCAACCTTACCAATCGAGCAAGTTTACGTGCGCAGTCAACAGGCGCAGCACCTGCCGGGAATATCGCGATTCATACTGGCCAACTCACTGCCAACAATGGCACGATCTCAACCACCTCCGATCGATCTTCCGGGGGAAGTATCAACATCACAGCTTCTAATATTCGCCTATCGGGCAACAGTGACATCACCAGCAGGGTTAACTCAGGTGCAGGCGGTGGTGGCAACATTGACCTGAAAGCTGGCGACATCATCGCTTTCGACGACAGCGATATCCTGGCTTTTGCCCGTGATGGCAGAGGTGGAAATATCACCCTCGACACTCCTGTCTTCTTCGGTGAAAGCTACCGTAGAGCACCTCGCAGCACCGATCCTGCCACTCTCGATCGCAATAATCGAGTCGATATTAACGCCACTGGCACTCTTGCTTCTGGAACGATCGC
>JAUBOH010000505.1:0-4305 GCA_036700145.1 Microcoleus occultus BM001215366 | reverse complement strand
GAGAAAAACGAGGTGCGATCGGGATTTTTGGCAAGTTGGTCTAATTCTAGTTTAAGGCGATCGCGCAATTTGTAGAGTTCGGGGAGCGATCGGGGAGTTTCGGCATCTGGTTGTCGCGCAGAGATTGGGAGTTGGTAGTTGAGGGCAGGTTGGGCCACTGTTGTGGGGACTGCTACCCAGATAATCCCGATGACGACACCGCAAGCATTGACAATGGCGATCGCAATATATTTAACCAAGCGCATATAGTTTATCCTCAGACACCCAAATGATTTTACATAATATTGGGATAAATGGGGAATTTAATTATCAGGACTTACGCATGGGGCCCAGAAACCGGGTTTTTTACGAAAAGACGCGTTGCTGTCGATAGATTCGGTAAAAACCCGGTTTCTTGACATCGCATACCAGGCCAGAAACCGGGTTTTTTACTAAAATACTTCATTACTGTCGATAGATTCGATAAAAACCCGGTTTCTTATCATTGCACACCAGGGCAGAAACCTGGTTTTTTACGAAAAGACGCGTTGCTGTTCATAGATTCGATAAAAACCCGGTTTCTTTGTCGGAGTCTGTAAGTCTTGTTATAGCAAATTCGTGCCATGTTTTAGGCTTCCTCATTTTCTTTAATTGCTGTTTCAATTTCCTCTGGGTAAGCATCAGCATAAGCCCAAGCATTGACTAAATCAGCCGCCGTCAAATGGGGATAGCACTTAAAAAGTTGGCGTTGCTGCATCCGAGACGGCGATAACCCACAAGTACCCAAACTTGTATGCGAGTATTGCCAACACAGGCATCGCCGCCACACAGGCCGGGAGTCTTTTTAATGCCTAACGAACTATTGCTTAAGGTTTGAAGTAAAATTTATCTAACGGCTGCTTTATCGGCTGAATTTAAGGAGGCTAGATCGATTTTTAATTCGGTGATTGTCATAGTTTATTCCTATTTGTTGGGAATCTATGTTTAATATTTTAGCTTAAATCTAGATTGGGCGATGGCGTTGGGCCCCGCAAGCAACGGCTTTTTTTTACATCGAAGGACGGTTAACTCGAATCAATTTACCGCTCAAAGTTTCTACCGTAGAAATAGCATCATTAATTCGCGTCGCCAGCCTATCAAAGTTTGGGTCTTCCGTACAAACAACAATACCACTATGGTCAGAGTTTTGAATGTGCAATCGCATGAAATGACGGCGATTTCGCGTTAAAACTGTTCGGGAATTCCTCGCAGCAAAAGCTAACACATCTTCGTCAGGAATTTGAAGATTTGCATTCCCTGCTTCCCTCGCTGTTAATACATCGTGGCCCAAAGCCCGCAGTAATTCCACGACTGCTAGCGGGAAGTTTTCATCTGTGTAAAAACGTGCCAACTTTTAATAAACCTCGCTTTCTTCCATAACTTCATCATTTTCTTTAATTGCCTGTTCAATTTCCTCTGGATAAGCATCGGCATAAGCCCACGCATTTACCAAGTCAGCGGCGGTTAGATCGGGAAATGATTCTAGGATGATAGCATCGGAAGCACCTAAACGTCGATCGCACACCAGAGACCAAACTGGTATGCGAGTATTGCCGATACAAGCATCGCCTCCGCACACGCCAGGAGTTTTTTTAATGCCTAGAGAACCGTTGGTTAAAGTTTGAGTTAGGATGCTGATAAGTTTAGCTTTATCAGCCAGATTTAAGGTTAAGACTTGAGTTTCTAGTTCTTGTATAGTCATAAGTGCGATGCAGGAATATATTATCTACATTATATAGGAATTACGCGTGGTGGCCAGAAACCGGGTTTTTTACGAAAAGACGCGTTGCTGTCCAGAAAATCGGTAAAAACCCGGTTTCTTCGTCGGAGTCCGTAAGTCCTAAATCTTAACTTGTCACCTGCGAGCGCTCCCATCTCCTTACCCGTAGCTACGAGCGCAAAAAAATGGTATACTTTCATATTAATCTCCTACCTAGAAAACAACACATCACTGTTGTAGAAAATATTCATTTACTCCCTTATTCCCTAAAACTTTCAGCAAAATTCATGAAATTGCGCTCTTGCTGGCTAATTTTCACCCTCATCGGACTCTCCTTAACAAGTTGCTCCCAGCCGAAGTCATCTCAAGAAATTGCTGAAACAGTTAACAAGAGCCTCGTGCTGATTTACTACGAAAATCAAGGCGGACACGGTACGGGGTTTATTATACCGGGAAAAAAGGGATTTTGCACTGTTCTCACGGCCGGTCATGTGGTTAAAGGCTATAGTTTGAAACTGCAAACTTATCAGGATAAACAAGGTCATACAACTGACAGCATTCAAACAAGTCCCAATTTAGATTTAGCAGTGGTGACGTTTAAGTCGGCTGGGGAAAATTGTCCTTATCCGAGTGTCAATTTTGGTGATTCTAACGAGCTAAAATTAGGAAATAAAATCTATATTTCTGGTTTTCCTGTTCTTCAAAACGAAAATTTAGAGCCGGAATTTTTGGAAGGTTCAGTATCGAGGACTAATGTTGTGTTGGATCAGGGCTATGGAATTAACTATGCAGCTCAAGTTTCTGTTGGCATAAGTGGTGCGCCTGTTTTAGATGCTAGCGGTAAAGTGGTTGCAGTTCACGGTTTGTTGAAAGATGAAGTTCCGAGGGGAATTCCGATTAAAACTTATCTGGCAAATCAGTCTTGGGAAAATCAACCGACTCCTAAAGCAGACTATAAAAAACAGGAAAATAAGTCGGATTTACTAAATCAACCCATTGCTAAAGCAAATTCGTTAAAAGACATCATAATCTCTGTTGTTTGGGCGTTCTGGTCGTGGTTAGTAGATTTTGGTGTTTTTGGGGTTTTGGGAATTTATGTGTGTGTGGTGTTGGTGATGAAGTATTTTAGGTTGGAGATGGGGGAGTTTGGTTTTGGTTTGGGGTGGATGAAGAAAAACTTTAAAAAATAATTGAAGCCTTATTCTTGTATGTCATTGCTTCGCTTCGTTCGCAATGACAAAGTTGGGAATAGCACCTAATATCACTTAGCAGAATTAGAACCAGCAATCCTATCCTCCTCTGCCAAAAAAGGAGTTAAATCAATCTCTCGCGAAGACGGAGAAAACTTAGAAGTTGCCAACTTGCCATCACTATTTTGATAGACCGCATTACCACCATTCAACAAATTTTCAGTCATATCTCGCATTGCTTGATAAGCCTCCGTATCGCTACCGGGCTTCAACGTCACCAACAGCGGACAACCCTCGTCGCTATTATTCAACTTAGTTTTAGCACAAATCACGTATTGATTCGGCGTCTTAGGCTCCTCTCTATAAGCTAACCGAATTAAACCATCTTTTCGATAATCGTTCAAGATTTCAGAAATTATTTGGCAGCGTCTTACAGGCGTATAATCACCGCCTAAAGTTGTCACCATTTTCAGCCAAGGTTGTTCACCTTTATCGTGACGGTACATAACAGTCCAAACGTCACCTCCCCGCTGAGTATCTGGCTGAAGTTGGCAGGAGAAACGAGCATTTTGTCCAACCAATAGGGGCGGCCAACCTTGAACAATAGCAATTCCCGCACCGCCAATAGCCGCTAATAAACCTAGTACACCGATAGTCAGGTTTGCGACGTTAAAGAACTTTCCACTATTAGTCACGGTACAGAATCCTCGATAAAATTTTGATAGACAACAACAGCGATCATAGGACTTACCGGGAGTCAGAAACCGGGTTTTTTTCGACAATACTTCGTTAAAGACCG
This sequence comes from Microcoleus occultus BM001215366, assembly GCA_036700145.1. GTDB lineage: Bacteria > Cyanobacteriota > Cyanobacteriia > Cyanobacteriales > Microcoleaceae > Microcoleus. The sequence goes on along the minus strand of JAUBOH010000505.1, from coordinate 578 downwards.
TAAAAACTGCAAAAAACCCGGTTTCTTTGGTCTCGACACGCAAGTTCTAAATAAGTTGAAAATTTCTACATCAGCCAAGTAACGTATTCCCGAAAACCGCCAGGGGTTCAAACCCCTGGCTAATAGCGAAAGTCCTCTAAAGAGGACTAATAAGCTGAAAATTTTTCTTAGTCCTCTTCAGAGGACTTTCGCTTTGAGGCAGGGAATTAATTCCCTGCCGGACTGGGCGGAGTTGCAGTAACTGATGTGCTACACTCATTATACGCCCAAAAGTCACAGGAAAAATGATAAACAATTATGCAATTAGAAGATTACTTTGAATTTTTAACACCAGAAGATATCCGCATCAAAGGAACCCGCGTCGGTATCGAACACATTCTCTACGAATACATCCACCGCGGCCAAACTCCAGAAGCCATAGCTCAAAAATTTCGGACAGTGACTATGGCTCAAGTTTATGCTACGATTTTGTACTATCTAGAAAATCCAAAAACTGTAGGTAAATATGTAGGAGATTGGTTAGAATATTGCCTCAAAGCTGAAGCTGAATACGATCGCAATCCATCACCTTTTGTCTT
>JAUBOH010000504.1:0-4308 GCA_036700145.1 Microcoleus occultus BM001215366 | reverse complement strand
ACAACACTAAATTTGCCGAAGGAATGCCTTTTAAGGAAGCAATTATTAAAGGCTCGATGGAACGGCTGAATGCTATTTTGATGACGGCTTCAACTTCAGCTTTAGGTTTAGCACCTTTAGTCTTAGAAGGCGGCCCCGGAAAGGAAATTCTGCAACCGCTGTCCGTAGTAGTTTTAGGAGGATTGTTTACTTCTACAGCACTCACGCTGTTAGTTTTGCCAGCTTTGTATGCTCAATTTGGGAGGTTTATAGTTAATAGAACAAGTCTTTCAATTGAAACTAAGACCGTTAATACAAGTTATGATGCTTGACTTGAAACCCGGAGTTTTATCTCTTAGTCTCGCATTGCGCGGACTTCGTTTGTGTAGTTTGACCTCGAATTCGTATGACGGACGCTTCGCCACATACGAATTTGAGGTCAACAGGTTTCAACCACCGAATTATCTTTCAACTGAACTAAATCTTTTTGGCACAAACCTATGAGAATATTGCTAGTTGAAGACGACGATCGCATTTCCAAACCTCTCGCAGAAGATTTAAGGCATCAAAACCATGCCATCGATATAGCGAGTGACGGTATCGAAGCTTGGGATTACATCCAATCAGTTAATTATGACCTAATTTTGTTAGATTTGATGCTGCCAAAATTAGATGGAATTGCGCTGTGCAAGCGTCTGCGTGCAGCTAAGTCCAACGCTCTGATTTTGATGCTGACAGCACGAGATACAACCTCAGATAAAGTCGTCGGACTCGATTCGGGGGCTGATGATTATTTAGTTAAGCCCTTTGAATTAGAAGAATTAGCGGCAAGAATCAGAGCTTTATCTCGCAGAATTCCTGAAACCAAGCCGCTGATTTTAAGCCAGGGTGATTTGCAACTCAATCGTAGTAGCTGCACCGTCACCTATGGCAATCAAATTTTATCTTTAACACCCAAAGAATATATGATATTAGAATGCTTTTTGAGAAACCCAGTTCAAGTCTTGACTCGTGCAGCAATTTTAGATAAACTATGGGACTTCGATCGCTCCTCTGGAGAAGGCACTGTCAAGACTCACATTACAAATTTGCGGAGCAAGCTAAAAGCAGCCGGAAGTTCAGAAAACTTGATCGAAACAGTTTATGGAATTGGTTATCGTCTCAGTCGCCCTAACTAATTTTGCTGGCTAAATGCCAATCAAAAATGTTTAACGCAATCATTGTTAGGAGGATGAACACACAATGTCCGAAATTAATAATTTACCTCAATCTGAACAAGAGTTGAGAACAGCAAACAAACTTCTGAAGCGAGGCTTACGGCTGGAATACCTGACTCTGGGTTGGAATGTCATTGGTTGCGTCATTATCATTTTGTCAGGCTTACAAGCCAACTCAGTTGCACTGGTTGGATTTGCCCTCGACTCGCTGATTGAAATCGGTGCCTCAACTGTTGTAATTTGGCAACTGACTGGAGTTTCCCAACAACGAGAAAAGAGCGCATTACGCTTAATTGGCACGGCATTTTTTGTATTGGCAACCTACATCTTGACGCATTCCTTAGAGACGCTGCTGGCGCAGACACGTCCAAATCAATCCCCGATCGGGATTGCATGGCTAGCAGCAACATTCATTGTGATGCTGCTGCTGGCATGGGGAAAGGAGGTGACAGGTAAAAAGCTGGGCAATCCCGTTCTCATCGCAGAAGCCCGCGTCACTGTAGTCGATGCTTACTTAGCTGGCTCAGTATTGATTGGCTTGCTTCTAAATACGTTCTTTGACTGGTGGTGGGCCGATCCCGTTGCCGCAGTGGTGATTGTATTTTACGGCTTTAAAGAAGGTTGGCACGCCTGGGTAGAAAGCAGCCATGTGTAAAGTTACGTTTAAACACATCAACCATTCTGGATGGCTTGCATAAGTTACGAACTACTCCTCAATATTCTACTGACTGTTGCAGATTTGTCAAATTATGTTTACCAAAATTCGCTGGCGCTTGCTGTTATCTTATCTGGCAGTATTTACCTCCATTTTAGTAATTTTTGCCACTGGGGTTCGGCTTTTGTTCGCGCGCAGTCTCACCCAACAGCTAACAGACAGACTCACTGCTTTAGGGCAAGGAGCCGCGACTAATGCAGAATTTGAAAATGGACGTATTAAAGTTGAAAGTGACTTTATTGCCAGACCATTTATTCATAAAGATCAGGGCTTGCAGTGGTTTAATGTGAACGGCAACTCGGTTTTAAAGCAAGGAAATTTTGTGCTAAACTTGCCTTTGTCGATGAGTCAAAACCCGCTCATAATTGAAACAGGAAAAACTAGAATTCAAGCGGTTATCTTACCAATTCTGGGGAGCGAGGATCGTCAATTGATTGGGTATATTAGAGTCAGTCAATCTTTAGAAGAAGTTGAGGAAACTTTAACTAAATTAGATTGGATACTGGGGAGTAGTATTATCATAGCTTTAATCCTCAGCGGATTGAGCGGACTAATTTTAACTCGGCAAGCCGTGCAGCCAATAGAAGAAAGTTTTCAACGGTTAAAACAATTTACGGCTGATGCTTCCCACGAACTCCGCAGTCCTTTAATGGCGATTAAAAGTAATGCAGCCGTAGCATTGAAGTATCCAGATGACATGAGAAGATTAGATGCAGAAAAGTTCCAAGCTATTGTTAGTGCTGCCAATCAAATGACGCGCCTGACAGAAGATTTACTGCTGTTAGCTAGGGATGAAAAAAAACGCGATCGCCCCGAAACTTCTGTCAATTTAACCGCGATTTTGGCAAATTTATTATCGCTGTATAAGCTTGAAGCCAGTGTTAAAAAAATTAATTTACAATCTGAGATTGGCGAGGATATGTACTTGCTAGGAAATGCTGGACAACTGACACGGCTGTTCGCCAATTTGATTGAAAATGCACTCCACTACACGCTGTCAGGAGGAACAATTGAAGTTACAACCCACCCTGTCCGTTGCTATTTAGTTGTTAGCGTGCGGGATACGGGGGCAGGAATAGCACCAGAGCATCTTAAACTGGTTTTTGAGCGATTTTGGCGGGCGGATGAATCTCGTTCCTATTGGGAGGGGGGTTCTGGTTTGGGATTGGCGATCGCCAAAAGCATTGCCCAAAATCACGGCGGTTCAATTACCATCACCAGTCAGGTAGGAGTTGGCAGTTGCTTCACCGTGCGATTGCCATCTGTTAAAGTATCGGAAAATTCGCCGGATTAATTTACTAAAGTTTTAACATATTCACAATTAAATTAATAGTGTTATTGATTGTTTATAAAACTCGCAAATCATTGACAAATTATTTTATAAAGTGTAGATTATTTCAAGTAGTTTGAGTTTTATTAATTATGTTACGCAAGTTTTACCAGTTTTGGTTGCAGCATATTAACCCTCATATAGCCACTTTAATCGTGACAATTGGTGTTGTGGGACTTGCCAGTTGTCTGTCGATTAGTTTTACTTTAGCGTGGCTGTTTCAAGAAGTATTAGAAAAAGAAGCTTTTGGCTTTGATACTGCCTTGCTGTACTGGCTGCACGGATATGCGAATCCCAGTCTAGATGCTGTGATGCTGACAGTTACTCAGCTTGCCGATGCCAGTGTAGTATTAGTTATTGTGGCTCTCACATTGGGAATTCTTTGGTGGCAGCATCACCGTTCAGAAGCTAAAATTTTTGCCATTGCTTGTTTGGGAGCTTTTATTTTGAATACTGGCATGAAGTTAGTTTTTGCTAAACCTCGTCCCCAGATTATTCCGAGTTTAATTACTGAAACATCTTTTAGTTTCCCAAGCGGTCACGCTTTAGGAGGTTTTGTGATGTATGGGTTTCTAGCTTACCTGCTTTCCGCTCACTTTCCCAAGTTTTCCAAATTAATCTATACTCTAGCTATTTTTACGATCGCGATTATTGGCCTGAGTCGGATGTATATAGGAGTACACTGGCCGACAGATATCATTGCTGGCTACGGAGTCGGCTATATTTGGCTGATGCTGTGCATCATAATGCTGAAGTTGCAAACCAGACAAGTCTAGTATTGCTTGGTTAAAATCTAGCGAATATCAAGCTGCTTTTTGACGTACCATCTAGCAAAAAAGATATGGGTTTTTATTAAGTTAATCGCCTAAAAATAGGTTAAAATACCTTCTATGAAATCCTCAATTTCGTTAAAAATTGGGGATATGAGTATTCTGTTTTTTAGGCTTACTTACTAGATTATTAATCAATACCGTTCAGTTAAGCCCGATCCCCCCTAGCCCCCCTTAAAAAAGTAGGGGACAAGAACTTGTTCAAAGTCCCCCTTCTTAAGGGGGATTTAGGGGGAT
>JAUBOH010000503.1:0-4312 GCA_036700145.1 Microcoleus occultus BM001215366 | reverse complement strand
ACCCCCCCCAACCCCCCCTTAGCAAGGGGGGGCGAGGGGGGGTTAGCTGGATGCCTGCAATTTGGATTCTTTCCTTCCCAGTAATTCTGTGGTTGATTAAAGGCGGTTTGGGCTTGACAGAAGTGTCAACAAATGATTGGGGCGGTTTAGTGCTGACGCTGTTTTTAGCAATTATTAGCATTGTACTCTCCTTTCCTTTGGGAGTATTGCTCGCCCTAGGGCGACAAAGCTCTTTGCCAGTCGTCAAACTGTTTTCAACATTGTACATTGAAATTGTTCGGGGTTTGCCGTTAATTGGCATTTTGTTTTTAGGTCAAGTAATGCTGCAATTATTCTTGCCGCCAGAATATCCCAAATTGGATAGAGTCATTAGAGCGATCGCCGGATTAACATTATTTAGTGCGGCCTACTTAGCGGAAAACGTGCGCGGTGGCTTGCAGGCCGTGCCCAGGGGACAAATAGAAGCAGCAAGGTCGATCGGGCTAAATACACCCCTACTCACAATCCTGATTGTACTGCCTCAAGCGTTGCGAACTGTCATTCCGGCGATCGGCGGTCAATTCATCGGATTGTTTATGGATACATCCCTACTTTCCCTATTCGGAATGTTAGAATTAATCGGAATATCCCGCGCAGTTTTAGCAAATCCATCCTACATCGGCAGGTACGCCGAAGTTTACATATTTGTCGGCATCATTTATTGGGTATTTTGCTACTCAATGTCATTAGCCAGCCGCAAAATAGAACGAAGTTTAGAAAAAAGTCATTAGTCCGCAGTCTGTAGGGGCGGGTTCACCAACAAAATATAACTCCCAACCCAAATATATATAAACCCGCCCTCTCTCCCAACCCAAATATATATAAACCCCCCTCCGCTGAAGTAGTCAACAGTCATCAGGCAATAATTATCCGTCATTATTTAAAGGAGAAATTTATGCAAGACCAACTAACAGCCCCAGAAACAGTAATCGTAGCAGAAAACGTCCACAAATGGTACGGACAATTTCACGTACTGCGCGGCGTCAGCATGAACGTAAACCGGGGCGAAGTCGTGGTAGTTATGGGGCCGTCTGGTTCAGGAAAATCGACGTTTATTCGCACTTTTAACGCTTTAGAAGCATACCAACAAGGTAAAATTACGATCGACGGAATCGAACTTTCCCACGACTTACGCAACATCGAGACAATTCGCCGGGAAGTAGGCATGGTATTTCAGCAATTCAACCTGTTCCCCCACTTATCAGTTTTGCAAAACGTGATGCTAGCCCCCGTTTGGGTGCGCCGTTGGCCGAAGAAAAAAGCCGAAGAAGTGGCGATGCAACTGTTAGAAAGAGTGGGAATTTTGTCACAAGCACAAAAATATCCCGGACAACTTTCTGGCGGACAGCAGCAGCGCGTCGCGATTGCGCGTTCCCTAGCGATGCAGCCGAAAATCATGTTATTTGACGAACCGACATCAGCATTAGACCCGGAAATGGTGCGAGAAGTTTTAGATGTGATGCGAAATTTAGCTCAAACTGGAATTACAATGGTAGTGGTGACTCACGAAGTCGGATTTGCGCGCGAAGTTGCCGATCGCATTGTATTGATGGATGGTGGCGTTTTAGTTGAAGAAGCCCAACCGGAAGAGTTTTTTCAGCATCCGAAAGAAGAACGCACGCGCAAGTTTTTATCTCAGATATTGTAACTGATTTTCAAGTAGATTCGGTGGGTTTTGCGACGGTAGCAGCAGTAAAAATCTGCACAATTAAGGTAAAATAAAAGAGTGTACAATAACTCTCTATTTTGCTAAAATAGCTAGCAATGCCATCCACAAAAACTCTGCCGTTAGTTAAAGACTCGGAACGCCTAGAAAGTCGCCTCAAAGAAATTCCAGCGGTTCCTGGTGTATATTTGATGCGGGATGAGAGCGATCGCATCCTGTACATCGGCAAATCAAAAAAACTCCGAAACCGCGTCCGTTCCTACTTCCGCGAAAGCCAAAATCTCAGTCCCCGCATCGCGATGATGGTGCAGCAAGTGCGCGAAATTGAATTCATCGCCACCGACACAGAAGCGGAAGCTTTAGCATTAGAAGCAAACCTCGTAAAACAGCACCAACCTCACTTTAATGTCCTCCTCAAAGATGATAAAAAATATCCTTATTTGTGCATAACTTGGTCGGAAAAATACCCGCGCATTTTCATCACCCGCAAACGCCGCGCGGGTAGTGCGAAAGACCGCTACTACGGCCCCTACGTCGATACAGGGGCGCTGCGGAGCACGCTGCATTTAATTAAGCGGATTTTCCCCCTGCGACAGCGCCCTCAACCGCTGTTTAAAGACCGTCCCTGTTTGAACTACGACATCGGGCGCTGCGTTGGCGTTTGTCAGGGGTTAACTTCGCCGGAGGAATACCAAAAAATCATCCAAAAAGTTGCGATGATTTTCCAGGGAAGAACTCAGGAATTGCTCGATATCCTGGAGCCCCAAATGGAACAAGCAGCCGAAGATTTAAACTTTGAAACGGCGGCGCGAATTCGCGACCAAATTAAGGGTTTGCAGTCTTTGAGTGCGGGTCAAAAAGTGTCTTTACCCGACGATACAGTTTCTAGGGATGCGATCGCCCTTGCGGCCGATAGTCAGCACGCTTGCGTTCAATTATTCCAGATTCGTGCCGGTCAATTGGTCGGAAGATTGGGATTTATGGCGGATGTGCCTGCACCATCCGCAACCCCTCTGCTGCAAGGAGAGGAAAGCAAGGATAGTTCGCTTTCTTCGCAGAAAGAAGGAATGGCGAAATGGGAATTTCAATGCGGTGTGGAACCGGGAGCGATTTTGCAGCGGGTGTTGGAGGAACACTATCAAAATGTCGAATCTGTAGAAATTCCCAGCGAAATCTCAGTGCAATATGATTTACCAGAGGGGGAAATATTAGCAGATTGGTTGAGCAACCGCAAGGGTCGAAAAGTGACGATTTTGACACCGCAGCGGCAAACAAAGGCTGAGTTGATTGAGATGGTGGAACGCAACGCTGAGTATGAATTGGCGAGAATGCAAAGATTGGGCGATCGCAATTCTCAAGCAATGGAAGATTTAGCAGAAATTTTAGATTTGCCAGAAGTTCCGCACCGCATTGAAGGTTACGATATTTCTCACATTCAAGGTTCTGACGCCGTAGCTTCCCGCGTCGTATTTATTGACGGTTTGCCGGCCAATCAACACTACCGCCACTACAAAATTAAAAATCCTGAAATTAAATCGGGTCATTCTGACGATTTTGCTAGTTTAGCAGAAGTTATCGGCAGACGATTCCGAGATAAAAAGGAAGAGGACGAATTTAGCGATTTAGGAGAAACGGAAAAAATTAGCAGTTTCTCTTCTGTTTCTCGTACTATTTCGGACAAACCTGACTTAATTATGATAGATGGCGGAAAAGGTCAACTGTCAGCAGTTGTGGCTGTTTTGCGGCAGATGAATTTGCTAGAAGAGTTGCGGGTTGTCAGTTTGGCAAAGCAGCGAGAGGAGATATTTTTGCCGGGGGAATCTTTGCCACTGCCAACTAATTCTGAACAACCGGGTGTACAATTACTGCGGCGGGTGCGGGATGAGGCGCACAGATTTGCTGTGAGTTTTCACCGGGATCAGAGAAGCCAGAGAATGAAGCGATCGCGCCTTGATGACATTCCCGGATTGGGACACCACCGACAAAAACAATTGTTAGCACATTTTCGGTCGATCGACTATCTGCGCTTAGCTACTCCCGAACAATTAACCGAAGTTCCTGGAATAGGCCAGCGTCTGGCACAGCAAATTTACGATTATTTCCATCCGTAAAGTCTTACCCAGCATTGGAGGCGGGGGTTTTTGGCGCGAGGAGGGCGATCGGCCCCCAAGTCCCGATTCAGCCACTGCGAGGGAGGTATTCAGAAATTTTGCACAACCCTATTGCAATCGAGATAAACTTGTGATATATTTAGTTCCTGTGTGTGCGGGCATAGTTTAGTGGTAAAACTTTAGCCTTCCAAGCTAATTATGCGGGTTCGATTCCCGCTGCCCGCTCTTGAACTTAAAAGCCTCAAACCAACGAGAAATCAACGGTTTGAGGTTTTTTATTGCTGATTTTTTCGGTTAGTGAGGGGTCTAGTTGACTAGAAATTGAATACAAATTGAATACAATTTGCCTCGTTTGAATACAAATTGAATACAATCCATACCTACACAGGCTTTGAGTCGTTCTCCGCTGCTAGAAGCCCCAGAATAGTGTTGATATCAGCCAAGTCGGCCCTCGACTTTTTACGCCGCCCTTTTAACTGATTGAGCAAGTCGGCCG
>JAUBOH010000502.1:0-4334 GCA_036700145.1 Microcoleus occultus BM001215366 | reverse complement strand
TAGTCGAGTCTCGATCCCCCTAAATCCCCCTTCAGAAGGGGGACTTTCAAGGCTCTTGTCCCCCCCTTATTAAGGGGGGCTAGGGGGGATCGAGAGGCTATCGGAGCAACAAAAGACTGGTACTATGTTTGACGTGTTTGTTGACACCAATGTGCGATCGTCCCTTTCTCGAAACCGTGTTTAAATGGAACTAAACCAACGCAAAGAATTATTCAGCAAAGCTTATGTCCGTGCTGTGGCAGCAGTGGTTGGCTGTTCAGTAGACCAACCAGAGAATGACTATGATAGCGTGGATCTCTGTATCAAGGCTGTCGATCGCGATCCAGTGCAACCGCACCGCCTCGAATTGCAGTTAAAATGTACGTCAAGAGATGTACTCAATGCCCAATATGTTCGATATCCGCTCAATGTCAAAAATTATAACGACTTAAGAGTCACCACCTTTATTCCCCGCCTACTGATTGTGGTTTTAGTACCGGAAAATATCGGGGAATGGATACAACAGTCAGAACAGGAAATGTTGCTTAGGCATTGTGCCTATTGGGTATCGCTGCGGGGAATGCCTGAAACGAGAAATACAAATCGCATTACTGTTGAATTGCCCCGCCGGAATCAGTTTACACCAGATGCTCTTGAGTCAATGATACAGCGTATTAGCAAAGGAGGTGTCCCATGAAAGTAACTGTAAAGGATGTTGAAGTTTTCAAGAGTTTAGATGTGAATGTAATTATAACATATTTACAAAAAAATGGCTGGCACGAACATAGCCGAATTTATGACAATAAAGGAGCGATTTGGGTCAAGAAAAATGATGCTGGAGATGTATTTGATATTGGACTACCATTGACAAGAGAGTTTGCCGATTATCCAGCTCGGATGGGAGATGCTGTCAAGATGCTGGAAATGTCAGAAAATCGTTCTCAGTTAGAGATTCTGAGCGATTTAATTACTTCGTTAGATAATACTGAGATTCAGGGATTTGTCGTGAAGGTCGATCGCGAAGATGGGGCGGAAATTGCGAAGGTGGTGATGATGGGGTTTGTTGTGGGTAAGTTGCAGAAAATCTATCTCGAATTGAAAGAAAATGATTTCAATTTGGCAGTGAAAGCCTATCAGGAAAGAATTCCTGTCACTTGTGGTGGCGATTTTGTCAAAGAGGGCGGATACTTTGCTGTGAAAAATCTGCGGGAGTTTGCTTTGATGGTGGAGGAAGCTAAAGGAGATGAAATTGCAATCGCAGTTATTTAGAGTGGTGGTAGAGTGCGATCATAAAGCTATTCCCTCTTTACGAATATTCCTCAATAAAGGCCCGTTGTAGTGTGTAAATCGCTGTTCATCCATAAACAGACAGCTAATTACTTCATCATTTTGGAGCGACAAATCTGCTACAATCGGAAGCGTTCTATCAATTTCTTCGCCAGCTTGAACTGGCGCTTTGAGAACTACTAACACATCTATATCTGAGTCGGGATGTGCATCACCTCGTGCTTGGGAACCGTAGAGCACCATTGTGACAAGGCGGCTGTCGTAGATTTGCTCGAAGTGCGATCGTAATTCTATCAATATGTTCTTAAGTTTATCGTTAATGCTCATATTTGTTGTAAGTGATTTAATAGGTACTAATAGTTGAGCAAGTCCATCCCAAATTTAGTCTTCCTCCGCAAGTTCTTCAGCTTTCTTTTTTCCTTGATACCTCAAACCTTTGATCTCTGTCTCAAACTTCTGATATTTCTCGATTTTTTCCGTTAGATTTGTATCAAGCTTGTGAACTTCTCGGATCTTTTCAACCGCTTTTTCAATTAATTCAGCATCAAAGTTAGTATCTCCTATTAGCAAAGCATTTAACTGACGTAAAAGAACAACAGCATCTTCTTTTTTAGCACCATTAGGATGATTATTAAAGAAGCTTTTCGTTAAACCCAAAATCTTCTCTGAAGCCTTTTCACCAGTTCTTTCAAGTTCTGCTTCAGCAATTCGCTCATCAAGTTCGCGGAACAGAATTTTAAAGTTATTGTTGAACTCCTTAAGTGCCTCTAAATCTTTTGGATCTAAATCTTTTTGGTCGCTACAGCTTTTTTTATGAAGATCCTGTACTACCTCAATGACGCTTCTGGCAAAAGGAAGCTTGTCTAAATGTGGTTTATTTTTCGATGCCGCTTCAACGCAGGAATTGAGCGCTTTGAACATTGTTATACCTTCGTCGAGTTTTTTCTGAATCTCTTCTTCCTTGATATCTTGTATATCCTGCTCTGCCATCCTATAAAAATAGTTTACATACTTGCGAGCTGCTAATACACCGAGCCTCAAAGGAATAATATCTTCTATTTGAGGCTCTTTAAGTTTTTCAGGAAAATTCACTCCTAGTTTCCTCAAATCACCGATTTGAAGTACATAACGTGGTTTGAGTAAAGGATTCTGCTGCCAGCCATACTTTTCGACCGTCAGTTGTAGCTTTGCTTTATTTCCATCTGAGTCGCTGTCCATAAGGACAATCACTGCTGCTTGCTCAGTATCCCGACCACGTGCTAAGTAAGTCATGTAAGGAACATTTCCAGTTCCTCCAGCAGGCACAATCGTTATTTCATTCAAGTTCAAAGTTTCTAGCTCTGATGCACCGCTTCGCAGTAAATGAGTTGATGCACCTGCCAGCAAAACTTGATCCACAGGCCCCTCAACCATAAGATTACACTGACTGATATAAACAGTTTCAGCGACAAATGCCCCTAATGAAGAACGAAGTGGTTCATAGCGGTTATTGGCAGCACTCTTAACCACTTGTGTCCCCTCATATCCAATTCCTTTATTCAAAACACGGATGCGTTCAGAGTGGTTCTTATCGATCAGAAAAGGAGAGTGAGTAACATAAACTACCTGAGAACTAGGAGTACCATCTTCAGAACTGGCAACTTCTTCAAAAATCTTCAGTAGATCTTGTTGAGCTTGATTGGATAAGTAGGTGTCAGGTTCATCCATGAGAAGAATTTCAGGGATGCTATTAGGTGGTTGATACGACTTATGTTGGATAAAGTAACTGAGAAAATATTTTAAACCTGAGCTTCTCTCCTTAAAAGAATATTTTGTTCCCGTCCGATCGACTATACTGAATTCTAAATTATGATCTTTAGCTTGAACGATAATTTGAAATTTATTATCTTGTGGCCAATACTTCGGGAAATTTAGATTAGCTGATAGTTGTTTGTTAATTTGATCTATTAATGCTTCCGTATATCCTATATCATTTTTCGCCATTGCATTTGCTAGCTCAACAATAGCTGTAGTGCTAATCTTGGCAATAGTGCATATCATGTCATAGGCAAGTTTTACACTTTTTTCTTGCTTTAATTCGCTGTCTTTATCTGTATTTATATAGTGAATTTCAAGTTCTTTTAAAAGATTATTTATTAGTTCATCTCCTTTTTTTTCCTCATTATTAGAAGATGGAGAATTTGAAGGAAGTGAGTTTTGAAAGAAGGTTGAATTTTGCATTAATTGATCTAGCAATAATCTAATTTTATCTCTTTTTTCAAAAGATAATAATTCATATCTTGTGCCTTCAGGCTTTCCATTGATAATTTGAACTAATTTTTGAATCGGTACACTATCTGGGAGGGCTGTAGTAGTATCGAGTCTTCTCGTTCTTGGTAGTATTTTCTGAAATTGTTCAAGAGAATGTGATTTAACTGGATGTGGGTTTTCACCATCAGGTAGATAAATTATTAATTCATCAACGTTTTTCCTGAGCAAATAAAACCTATCAAATTTTTGAGCTTTCGGGATGTCAGAGAGTTCCTTGATTTGGTCGGCTTCTTCTGTAGAAACACCAGACCATTCAGTAACAAAATCGGGAATACGTGATTTATCAGCAGTGATTAGAAATCTGTCCGAATATCGGCAAAAATCTGAAGCGCAGATTTTTTCATTTTCATGATCTAGTCCAGTAATTGCTTTCTCTATCGCAGTCAGTAGGTGTGATTTTCCTGATTCATTAGCACCTACAACTGCCGTAATTTCCGGCTCTATAGGGACTCTAATAAAGGGAAACCATAAGTTGCTACCATCTGCATTAATTATTTCCCACGGATATTTTGTAATTTTTTTATTGGACTTATTGGGCTTATTGGGCTTGGTAGATTGATTGTCGGTAGCGAGGTATTGCCGCGCGTGATCGACGTTGAAAGACTTATAGAATCGGATAAAAATTGTATCTAGTCTCATAGTTAAAGAAAAATGGGGAACACTGAAATTCATTATAACTCAACAAGGAGACTTCCCATCGCCCCGATCGCCTTTATAATATTCTTAGTATTGGTAAGCCAAAAACCATGTCACTCACA
>JAUBOH010000501.1:0-4337 GCA_036700145.1 Microcoleus occultus BM001215366 | reverse complement strand
CTCTTCCGATCTCCCCCCTTAAGAAGGGGGGGACATGAAGGGAGGGGAGTTGAATGGGTTGATTGAGGCGATCGAGGCGATCGGATAAAATATTAGGCCGCATAATTCAGTCGTTGTGCTTACTTAGATTTTAGCAAAACAATCGGGGTAATGGCATTTGATTATTGACGACTACAGAAAGGGCGATCGCACTTTTTGACTTATTCCAAAGGGGCGATCGCTGATTAACATTTTACTAAAAGCTTATCCGTATCTACCTTGACTGAAGAGAAGACCTTCATCCGTGCGTCGATTTTTCAAGCCTTGCACTACGTTCCCGTTGGCATTTACCCATCGATTCATCTCGGTTGGTACTTTGTCGTAGTTGCCAGCATTCAGTTCAATTAACAGTTGTGAGCCGATAAAACCCTCCTCACCTGTTTCGTTTTTATAACCTTCGCCTACATTAAAGGCAAAGCTAACCAAGGCATCGAACTGATTTTGGTTAAGTGGTACTTTCACATAATTATTTACCACCTGTGAAAATTTACTAATGTCAGCCTTGAATATTTCACGCGCACGCTCTTGAGTGATGCCTTGTTTAAACTCTTGTGATTCACTTCCATTGCACATCCCTTTGTGTACAAGATGACCGACCCCAATTGTACAGTTTCCACCGCCATCATTATCATATAAACTAAGCTGTACACCTCCTTCATGTTGTATAAGGAAATCAAGACCCGCATCGCTTACAACATGATTGCCAATAAATGAATTGTTGCCAGAGTTTCCAGAAGGAGGATTGACAACAGTACCTCCTCCTTCTGTTAATCCTTTATCGCGAGCTGCAAGATAAGCAGTCAGAGGATTATCGGTCAATTCCTCAACTATCTGCCAGTTTTTGCGCTCTTGTGGTAAAAGTCCCTTCACTGTTGAACCATTAGGTTTAGATGGCGTAGGTTTCACCTCAAGATGTAGATGTTGTGAAGCTGCACCTGTTGACCCCGATGTTCCAATTACTGTGCCTGCTTGAATGGTATCGCCTTCAGAGAATTGACTGGTTCCCATATGCAGATACATAAACGTTTGCTTTAGGGTGGCATTGTAGATAGCAATTGTACCCCATTCTGTCGAGTACATCGGATTACTAGAACTGGTTTTCTTCCCATCCCCGGTTCCGACATAAACAACCTCACCGCCAACTAGAGCCTTGACTGGCGTACCAGAAGGAACACCAAAATCAATACCTGCATGATATGTGTTGTTATGAACAGAGTTCGGACCAATATACGCATAGTGGTCGAGATAACCACCATCTGAATTTGGCTGTGTAGTAGTTTGAAAAAGCTTACCCCACATCTCGGAAAATTCGGGGCTGCCGTTGAGACTAAGGTAGTTAGTCCCAGTGAAAACGTCACCAGTATGACCCTGCTGGGGTGGATTGTTGGAATAGACACGATCGTATTTCTCGATCAAAGCGAGTGTTTCTGGACGAACCTGACCACTACCATTAGATGTATTTGTTCCAGAATTAGGAGTCGAAAGGGAACCACCTTGAAAATCTTGCTTCCATCCGCTGTTAAACTGATAGCGATCGGAAGTAGGATAGCCCAACACACCAGTCACGCCTCCTGTTTCAAGGTATTTAGCCCAAAAGTCACCACCAACCCAATACGAATTATCGTTAGCGCCAGACTTCATAATTGCGCCTGAACCTTCAGAACCCCCTGAAAATTCTTGAATATACCCATTTTCCGTTCCCGCAGGATGCACATTACCAGTAGGGGAACCCAAAGCCGATGAGCTACCCTTGTTGTTGAAAGTATTGACGTAAGTTTGATGGGTTTTAGTACCGTCGTAACCCACTGTATTATTCAGGTTCTGTTGAGGCGTTTCCCAAGGGTGATAAGCTTTTGCCCCTTCCTTTTCTGTCCAATAAATGTATCCCCCTTCAAAATCAATGCGTTGGCCACCTGACGAATCCGTTTCCTTTCCTTTAGTCGGAAAGCCTAACCAACTGTTAGAACCGCCAGTCTGATTGTAAGTATTAGCGAATTGACCCGGAACTGCGATCGCCCCATATTTAGCAGTCCAGAAGACATGGCCATTATTGTAATTTTGACCGTGGCCCTTTGTTCCAGTTGGTGAATCAGCCGCATCCCAATAACCACCTTTAGGACTTCCTAATGAGTCTTGATAACGTGCATATTCAGCATCAATCGATTTCTGCCAAGGTGATTCATCATACTTGAAAGCTCTTATCCCTTCCTTAGCTGTTCGATAAATGTATCCCCCTTCAAAATCAATACGTTGTCCGCCTTCCCAATTCCATTGCTTTGCTGTCGGGAAGCCCAACCAACCTTTAGAGCCATTATTTTCATTGCTATGATAAGCATCAGCGAAGCTACCCACCAATGCGATCGCCCCTGATTTAGCAGTCCAATAAACAGACCCGCGATCGTAAGTTCTACCGTAACCCTTTGTTCCAGTTGGTGAATCAGCCGCATCCCAATAGCTTGTAACCGGATTACCTAATGAATTTTGATTGGCTGCATCATCAATGGATTTCTGCCATTGAGGAATCAGTGGTGACATCGGTTGACCTGGAGGAATCAGAGCTAAATCTTCATTCGAGAAACGCTTCACTGTATTCGGATTAATTCCTAATCCGTTCAATGTTTCTCGATCGGGAACCAGTCGCCGTTGACCATTTTGGACTAAAAAGTAATCCGAATTATAGCTTGAGATAACTTCATTCTCTGGAGGAGTTGCTACTACATTCACTACATATTGACTTGCTGCATTAGGGGCCGCCGAACCTATTTGTAAATAATAGTTTCCAGCCCCTAGTATTAGATCGAGACTTTGAGATTCCGTTACAATATTACCAAGCTTAATTACCTCGCCCGGATCTACTTGACCATTACCATTTCGGTCTTTAATCAACGACCACTCAGCACCAGAACCTAATTGAGATAATTCAAGATTTACTAATTTCGAGCTATTTAAGCTGAATTTGTAAAAGTCGTTTAAATCCTTACCACCTATTGAACTAAGAATACGCCCTGATGAAACCTGATCCTTATTAACCCCATCCCCTAAGTCAGCACCACCAGAAATCAAAAATAAATTTTGGGCAGTCTGGATTGAGTAATTACCATCAGGATCGGTCAGAGGAACTGGTTCATTAATTACTTGTGCTGAACCTGATATCACTAGCGAAGGATAGCCATACCAACTTGCTTGACCTGAAGGCTGCACCGTCAAATACCCATTCTTGTAATAGTGATTGACAACCCCACTACTCACCACAGTCTTATCAAATGCCCCAGCAGACGCAGGAACTTTCCCTTGTCCCGGTTGTGGCGCATTCGGAGTAAAAGTAGCATTCAATGTATAAGGTCGTACCAGTCTTTGCTGAGTCGAATTCCAATCAGGTTCTTGCCAGTAATTGCTGGGAGTTTTCACCTCAATGTCATAGCGCCCTTTATTCAGATCGAGTTCCAACCATCCATCGGAATTAGCAGAAAACCCAAGGCCAGAAAGTTGTACTGGTCTATCTTCAGAACCGATAAATTTATTAACGCTTAGTTCCATTTTGCCATTGGGAGAATTCAAATTTATCCTGAATTTTCCCGACTCATTCACTTCAATCCCATACTTAGCAATCCGGTTGTTGACTTGTGTATTGTCATAAGTGACCACACCTGCTAAATTTTTCAACTCAGAGACAGCCGGCCCTGAGAAAACCGCACTTTGGGCACTGTCTTGTAAGGAATAATAGGGCTGAGTTCTGTACTGTATATTCCCAGCAAAACTCGAAACTCGATCGGCAGTAAACTGAGTTGATATGTTGTAATCTTTGAAAGTAGACCAATCACCGTTACCGACCTTGAGATAGTACGTCCCCGAATTGTAAAAATCGCCACCTGAGAAAGAAGTCTGTCCCTCCGTTCTCACGGAAGAACTAAGAGAAAGCCCTTTAGTGAAGATATGAGATCCAGGCTTACCGTCAGCTTTGATGATAGTTACATTTGGGGGATCGGGAAATCCTGAAACAGGGTTGAGACTGGTCAAATTCCACCTTATATAACCAGGTTCATTTACCGTAAACTGATAATATTTATTGGGCTGATTCGCATCAACCCGATCGCTATCCGAGAAATTAGTTGATACTTGTACAGTAGCCGCCGCGATCGAATTTCCACCTTTAGCAGCCCGTTCCTCCGGCGTGACTTTCCCTTCACCACTCCAAGTTCCAGGAGTCACCCACGGAGTTGGCCGATATACTTCCGGCGTCGTTTTCTTCGCCAAATCCACCGCCGCCAACGTATTCAAAAACCCAAAACCCGTCTCAT